>CADEEJ010000048.1:0-2441 GCA_902826315.1 uncultured Steroidobacter sp. | reverse complement strand
ACGACGCGCGTCGATGCGGAGCAGGTCACACCGGGAATCGGCTACGAAGGCATCTGGCGCGACGTGGGGCAGCTCAGCGCCGGCGTGCAGAAGTCCTACTACGAGCGCACGGTCTATGCGCCGGGCGCAGCGCCGATCAGCGGCAAGAGCGAGCCGTGGCTCTATTACCTGGCCGCAGCCGTGCATGCGTCGCCGAAGCTTGCGGTGTATGCGAGCTTCACGCGGGGCTTCGAAGAAATCGGCAACGCGCCGTTCAACGCAGCGAATCGCGATGAAGTCGTGCCCGCACAATTGACGGAGCAGGTCGACGCCGGCGTCCGCTACCAGCTGACGCCGCGGCTGCAATTGGTTGCCGGACTGTTCGAGATCGAGAAGCCGTACTTCGATCTCGACGAGCTCAACGTCTTCCGGCACGTCGGCACGACACGCAATCGCGGCGTCGAGCTGTCGCTGACTGGCGCAGTGAGCGACCGATTCACAGTGGTCGCCGGTGTGATCGCGATCGATCCGAAAGTCCAGTTCGACACGGGGCAGGGGAGCGAAGAGCGCACGGCGGTCGGGCCCGTGCCAGGCCTCATTCGCGCGAACTTCCAATATCGCGTCGCAAGGGTCGAAGGACTCACGCTGGATGCGAAGATCGAGAGCACCTCGAAGCGCTACGCGCGCTACAACAGCGTCCGGCTGCCTGCGGTGACGACAATCGACGCGGGCGTGCGTTATGAGACACAGGTACTCGGAAGGGACGCGACGGTGCGCCTGCAGCTGTTCAACCTCACGAACGAGTTCAGCCTGACGCCGAATGCATCCGGCCAACTCCAGCCGCTCGATGCGCGGCGCTTCGACCTGTCGTTCGCGTTCGATCTATGAAAGAGCCGTGGTCATTGCAGGAAGTCCGGCGGCTGCGCGAGCTCGCGCAGGCCGGCGAGCCGCTCGAGTCGATTGCCGCCGTGCTCGGCCGCACGAGCTCGGCCATCAGGAACAAGGCGGGGTTTCACGCCATCTCGCTGCGCCGGGACCGGTTGGCCGGCGCGGTGCTGGCCGGACCTATTTCGGAGCCCAGCTGAACTGACCTTCGCGCCCGCTGATCTTGCCCACGCCCGGGAACGGGAAGTGAAACGCGTAGATCAGCTGCCCGCTCGACGCAGCCGAGGCGAGCACGGCCTTGCGGCTGGCCGCCGCGGTGGCCGCGTCCGTGTCGAAGCCGCAAGTCCATTCCGGCTTGCGCACCGACACGACGAAGTGGTGCACGGTGTCGCCGACGTAGAACAGCGAGCTCTTGCCGGAGCTGATCAGGTAGCCGGAATGACCGGGCGTGTGACCCTTGATCTCGACCGCTTTGACGGCGTTGGGAACGAGGTCGGCGCCCGGCGCGAACTCGGCGACCTTCGGCGTGATCGCCGCAATCAGCGCAGCGAATCCGCCGACGCCGTGCGCGGCGGCTTGCTCCGCCGTCATGCCTTTCAGAAACGCCCATTCCGGCGCCGAGATGTGAATCGTTGCATTCGGGAACGCGAGCGCACCCGAGGCGTTCACGAGCCCGCCGATGTGATCGCCATGCGCGTGCGAAATGAAGATGTCGGTGACGAGCGCGGGCGCGATACCCGCCCTTTCCAGGGACGCGGGCAGCTTGCCGGCACCCGGTCCCATGTTTGTCCCGGCGCCGGTGTCGAACAGCATGACGCGTTCCGCAGTCCTCACGAGCAGCGGTTGCAGGGACAGCTGCAGGCGGTCGGTCGGTTGACCGGCTTCCGTCAGCACCGCAGCGACTTCCGCGGGCGTATGGCCGACGCCGAATACCTTGTTGTCGTTCGGCACGGAGATCGTGCCGTCGCGCAGGGACATTGCCGTGAAATCGCCGAGCGTGAATGTGCGTACGTCGTCGATGCGAGGGTCGCTCTCCGGGTCCGTGTCGTCATCGGCCGCCCAGGCGGGGAGGGCAAACGGCAGGACCAGGACGAGCGCTGCAAGGAAGGATGCTGTTTTCATGGTGCTATTCTAATCTAGAGAATCGGTCGAAGCGGCAACCGGGAGTTACGACTGTAATGCGCACCCCACTGTTCTTGCTCACCGCTCTCTTGTTACTGGCCGCCTTCTTGATCCTCGGCAGGCTGTTCTCTTCGAACTATCCTGCCGCGAACACTGTGGCGACGGTGGCGTACGTCGCGGTGTGGCTCGCGATCGCGGCCTTCAACATGTGGACCGGCGTCGCGAAGGCCGGTTACTCGGTCGCCGAAGAGTTGCCGATCTTCGCGCTCATCTTCCTGGTGCCCGCCGCCGTCGCCATCTTAGTGAGATGGCGCTTCCTCTGAGGCGATCTGGCGCAGCGCGCGCTCGAACACTTCCACGGGCTGGCCGCCCTGGATCAGGTATTTGTCGTTGACGATGACCGAAGGCACGGCGCGGATGCCCTGCTGGCCGTAGAACTGCTGGCGCTCGCGAAC
>CADEEJ010000047.1:22378-24726 GCA_902826315.1 uncultured Steroidobacter sp. | reverse complement strand
GCGCTTTGGCTGCGCAGCCTGGACCGCGACGACGGTGCGATCCAGGCACGGATGTCGTGGCAGGCGAGCGCGAATCTTTCGATCGGCGTATCGGTCGAGCGCTTCTACGGCGACCCGGCCGGACTGTTCGGCGAGTTCAGCGAAGCTTCGCGTGCTGGCATCGATGTGCAGTGGACCTGGCAGCGTGGACAGTGAAGTGAATGTCCTGATTCCTTGGAGCAGTGCGTCTGACCTGCACGAGGAGTCTGCAAACCATGTTACTGCGCACGCTATCCGACAACGCTTTCGAGAACGCCGAGCAGCAGCTCTGCTACGACCCTCGCTGGGGCCGCGAGAATTGCATCATGCTGCGACGGACACGCCGAGCCGAGCTCGGCCCGTGCGTGCACACGTTGTCGATTCGCGCAGCGTGGGGCGGCACCGAGGTGTGCCGCGCCGGCGGCCGCGACATCGGCATCGATGACGACAATTTCCTGATCCTGAATCACGGCCGTTTCTATTCGAGCAGCATCCGCGCGCTGCAGCCGGTCGAGTCCCTGGCGATCTGCTTTCGTCCGGGGCTGGCCGAGCGTGCGTGCGGCGCGATGGCAGTCTCGCTGGATCGCGCGTTGTCCGACGGCGACGCGCTCGCGGGAGTCGAGCCGGACTTCATAGAGAACCTGCAGCCGCACGACACCTGCATCACGCCGGTGTTGCAGTTCATCAGGCGCCACGCGCTACAGGGCGTAGACGATGAAGCGTGGTACGAAGAGCAGCTGCATTTCCTGCTCGAACGCATGCAGCGGCATCGCCAGCGGTTACTGGGCGAAATCGACGCACTGCGGCTCACGCGTGCGACCACGCGTCGAGAAGTGTTCCGCCGCATCGGGCACGCCGCGGACTTCATGCAGACGAACTACGCCAGGCCGATCGACCTGGACGAGATCGCGAAAGTCGCGTGCCTGTCCAAGTATCACTTCCTGCGACTGTTCTCGCTGGTCCACGGCGTCACGCCGTTTTCGTATCTGCAGCGCAAGCGTGCGCGCGTCGCTCTGCGCTTGCTGCGCACGACGGCGTTCACTGTCGCCGAAGTGGCATGCAGCGTCGGCTTCGGCCAGCGCACGACGGTGCTGCGGCAGATCCGGCGCTGGACCGGCCTGCGACCGCTGCAGATCCGCGCCGGCACCCTCGACGATTTAAGAGGAGCGACTCATGCATAGCAAACACAGACGACTGACGATTCCCATGGCGACGGCTGCAGTGCTGCTGGGGCTGGTTGCCGGCGCCGACACCAACGACGACGCGCGAACGATCGCAGCGATCGACACGCAGTACCAGGCTGCGGTCGAGAGCGGCGACTGGCAGACGATGGATCGCATCCTGCATCCGGATTTCGCGCTGGTGCTTGGCGATGGGATCACGCATCCGCGCCAGCGCCTGCTCGATTCGGCGCGCAACCGCGTCGTGGTCTTCGAGAAGCAGGTCGAGATGCCCGGCACGCAGGTCGTGCGCATGTACGGCAAGGACACTGCGACCGTAACAGCATTGCTGTGGGTGAAGGGCACGCGCAACGACGGCCGCCCCGCCTTCGACTACAAGCTCTGGTTCACCGATACGTACGTGCGCACCGGCGACGGTTGGCGCTACGCCTTCGGTCAGGCATCGCTGCCGCTGCCACAAGGTTAAGTAGTGCCAGCAAGCGACGAACCGTTGGCTTCGGTG
Organism: uncultured Steroidobacter sp.; assembly: GCA_902826315.1. Taxonomy (GTDB): domain Bacteria; phylum Pseudomonadota; class Gammaproteobacteria; order Steroidobacterales; family Steroidobacteraceae; genus Steroidobacter. The sequence goes on along the minus strand of CADEEJ010000047.1, from coordinate 23,025 downwards.
AGTTTGTGGTGTGGTTGCGGTTGCTACCGTGACTGCGCCCGGTGTGTATACAGAGGTTACTGAATGCGACAGGTGATGCGAGCGATTTTCGAGGCCAAGCGGGCTTATGCCAACCGGCCGCTGTTCCAGTTCATGCGCGACGAGACGCTCTCGCCGCGCGACCGGCTGGCGTTCTTCCCGTGCATGGCGCCGTTCATCCTCGCCTTCGGCGATCTGAACAAGTACGTCATGCGCGACGAGACCTCCGCCGATCCGCACCAGAAGCTGGTCAATCAGCACACGTATGAGGACGATCATCACTGGCCGTGGTACCTGGAGGATCTCACCGCGCTCGGCTTCGATCGCGAGGTCGCGACGACGCAGGTGATGATGTTCCTGTACAGCGACCGCACGAGCGTGAACCGCATGCTGATGCCGAAGCTGTCGCACCTGCTGTACGACGCGACGCCGGTCGAGCGGCTCGCGATCATCGAGGCGATCGAGGAGACCGGCAACGTGCTGTTCGCGCTGACGACCGCGCTCGCGCGCAAGATCGAAGCGGAGGAGAAGATCACGCTGCGCTATCTCGGCGACTTTCACTTTCAGCTCGAGACCGGCCATGCAATGAGCGGCGCGGATCACCGCGAGCTGGCGGAAATTGCGCTGGA
>CADEEJ010000047.1:18985-22278 GCA_902826315.1 uncultured Steroidobacter sp. | reverse complement strand
GGCCTGCTTCGTAGATTCGCGGAATCGCCGACGCTTGCCACAGACCGATGCGGGCATCGAGATCCAGCTCGATGCTCAACACGCGCTGGCCCGAAGCCCTGGCCGCTTGCAGGTGCGACTCCTGCAGGCTGTTGATCATCGTCGTACTGACCTGCGCGAGCAGCCGGCCCGGCCGATCGATCCGGCGCGGCATCACGCCCCGAAAGCCGAGTGCGATCGTCGCGCGCGCGTCGCGTGCGACCGAGACGGGCAGCGGATTGGAGAGCACGCCGTCCGAGAGGCGTCGGCCGTCGATCGCGACGCTCGGAAACACGAAAGGCAGCGCGATGCTGGCGCACAGCGCATCGGCCAGGGAGCCGCGCGAGAGAACGACGCACTCGCCGGTTGCAGCGTCGGTCGTGACGACACGTAACGCCGTCGGCAACGCTTCCAGTTGCCAGCCCCCGAAGCCGTGGTGGATTCGCGAGGAGATCAGGCCGGCGTCGCGCAGCGAGAAGTGGGCGCCGAAGCCGAACAACCGCGGCGCCAGCAGCTCCGCGTAAGCGCGCCAGCGGCGCTGCTCGGTGAGGTCGGACGACCACAGCGTCAGTGCTTTCGCATGGCTCATGCCCATCGCGATCGCTGCGCCATAGAGGGCGCCCGAGCTGCAGCCGACGATGAGGTCGGGGCTGACCCCTTCGCGAGCCAGGATTTCGGTGAGTCCGAGGGCAGCGGCACTGCGCACGCCGCCGCTGCCGAGTACCAATGCCAGGCGCGGGCGGGCCGCGGCCGATAAGTTCGTCACTGTAGTCATGATGTGTCCTGTGGATGTCGTGGGTCTTCGTGGGGTCGGACGCAGGCCCTGCGACAATCCGGACACAATCAACAACCGTTCAAAGGATCACTCAGCGTCGAGCGCCTGGATACGCTGCGCGAATCGCTCGGCTTCGCGCTTGCGCCCGCGGTTCGCGAGATAGTCGTAGCCCATCACTGCGGCAACATCCACGAGCTCGGCGCGCTGCTGCGCCGCTGCCAGGAGATGCTCCAGACCCTGCTCCTCGCCGGATTTGAGCAATAGTTGAGCCAGCAACATGCGCGCTTCCGGATGGACTCGTTGGCGCGCGACGAGCTGCTGCAGCGTTTCGATTGCATCCTCTTCGCGCTGCACGCTCAGGAGCACGTTCGCCTTCGCCCACAGGTCTTCCGGTGCGAGCGTGCTGCTGTCCTGCTGGTCGTATTCCGCCAGCTTCCAGCGGGCCTCGCGGATCTGGTCGTGACGCTTGCGCCAGTTCGCGAGATTCTGTTTCCGCCAGACGTTGTCGCAATGCTCGATCGCAGGGGATGCAGCAGGTCCGAGCGTCATCAGTGCGGCAGACGTCGTTGCAGGCGGCGGCAATTGCGGTGACACATCGAGCGCTGCAAGGCGTTCGCCCAGACCCGGATGCGTGTCGTTCTCCGCCGGATATCTGCGCAGAGCTTCTCCCAGCCACTGCTGTCGCGATGGCTCTTTCTCCAGAATCTTGAAAGCGCGCGGCAGGAGCGAGTACGGCTTGTACGGCGGCTCGGCCGCTTCCTCGACACGCGACAGGAAGCGCGCCCAGTAGATGTCGGAGAGGAAGCGGCTCGCCAGCTCCACCTGGATCAACGCGCGGCCGAGCGTCTGTGCGCTGGTGACCCACGCGGCGAGATGGTCCGATTCGTACTCGTGATGGCGCGCGAGCGCGAAGCTGTACGCGTAGAACCACGGCACGTACCACCGGTAATAGAACGCCAGCGCCCGATCGACCGAGTTGGCCGGCTCCGCGAACTTGCCCTGCAGGAGGTTCCAGCTCTTGCGCAGGCTATAGACCCACGCGCCGAACCGGCGCCGGTTGCCGCCCAGGTGCGCAACCTCATGCGCGAGCAGTGCGCAGAACTCGTCGGCGCTGAGCGCGAGCAGCAGCGGCGCACCGATGTACAGATGATTGCGATAGCCGCCGAACACGCCCCACCGCGGAATCTGCTCGATGCCGAGCTTGAAGTCGCCGTTGATCGTCACGGTGGCGAACTGCGCAGGAATGATTTTCCGCGAGATGACGTCGATGAGGCGAAACAGGTCGGGCGCGTCCTCCGCCGTCAGCGCCAATCCGTCCGGCGCCGCGACTTGCACGCGCAGCGCCCGCATGATTGCGACGAGCGCGCCGGCGCCGGCGAGAATGCCGATCGCCGCGAGGAAGGAAGGCGTTGCGCCGGTTACGAGCGCGTGCAGGATCGAGTAGCAGCAAGCGAGGATGCCGAGCGCGATCGACCCCGGAATGAGAAAGCCGAGTGCAGCAGCGATCGCAACTTTGCCGAAGTAGAGGTGCGGATGCCGGTCCGCTTCGCGTTCGAGGCGGCCGATCAGCGTCGAGAAGTCGCTGCTGTTCACGTCACTTCTGGCGCAAGTAATCGTCCGTGCCGTTCAGCCAATCCTCGCGCGGCGGTGAGAACACATCGAGATCGAGCGTGTCCTCGAGCGCGACCGCGCGGTGCGGCACGTTGCTGGGAATCACGAGCAGCTCGCCCGTTTTGAGCACGATGCCATCCGCATCGTTCTGCGAATCGACCTGGTCGCCGACCCACAGCCGCATCGCGCCCTGCAATATATATGTGACCTGCTCGTTCACGTGGTGATGCTTCGGCACGACGCAGCCGGCCTTCAGGTGGACGTGCGCGACCATCACGTCCTTGCCGGTCACGAGCCGGCGCGACAGCTGCGGGTTGAGCTGTTCGAGCGGTATGTCGGACCACGAATACTTGGTTGCGGTGGGGCCCATGAAAATCCCTTGTTGCAGTCGCGACTGCGGCGATCTTGCCATGAGCACTGGCCGGTTGCCCATTCGCGGCAACTCTGGCAGCGTCCGCGGTATGAAAGTACCGGCGCGGCATCGCTGTCTCAGTGTTGCGACACTTTCGATGCTGCTCGCTGTGACGGTGCCGGCCCCCGCTCAAGAAGAGGCACCACCCACCGAGTCGCCGCCCGAGGCTGCAGCGCCGCTGCGACGGCTGTTCGTGTCCGACAAACTCGTGCTCAACGTCTATTCGGAGCCGGAACAAGCCGGCTCGCGCGTCGCGACCATCGAAACCGGCGATGCGGTCGATGAGATCGAGCGCGGCGACAGCTTCGTCCGGATCCGGCTCTCTGACGGGCGCGAAGGCTGGGTCGGGTCCAACTATCTGACGAGCGACGCACCCGCGGCTGTGCAGTTGCGCGACCTGCAGCGACAGCAAAAAGGCGCGTCGCAAGCCGTCGACAAGAAAGCGGCGGACGAGATCGCGCGCCTCAAGAAAGAGAA
>CADEEJ010000047.1:14734-18885 GCA_902826315.1 uncultured Steroidobacter sp. | reverse complement strand
AAGCCATCGGCGCCTTTGCGCCACGGCGTCCATACCAAGGCGACTTCTCCAACTGCGATGTCCGACTTGCGCGGGCTCACTTGCACCTTGCGCAGCGTGATGGCCGTCGCGTCGAAGCGTGTTTCCAGTCCCGCCGCGTCGGCGTCGAACTGCTGTTGCAGGTCACGCTGCCGCTGCTGAATCGCTTCGAGACTCTCGCTGGCGCGATCGACATCGCCGCTCTCGCGGCCGATGCGCGTCGCTGCCCGCGCAGCCGACGCCGCGCGATTCACGTTGGTCGCAGACAATGTTCGACGTCCAAGGAACGCACCGAGCACGGAAGCGCCGATCGAAAACACCGACTGCATCTTCTGTTGCGACAACTGCGAGCGCTCGCGCTCGATGCGCTCTGCGCCGCGACGCAGCTGATCCTCGATCGTCGCCAGTTTCGGCGCGTACTTGCGTTTGAGATCGGCCACTGCCGCGTCGCGTTGCTCGCGCGCAGCGAGCGCGAGTTGTGCACGGAAGTCGCCTTCGCTCATGCCCGGCGGCGACGTCGCCTTGAGCGCGTCGCAAACCAGCACTTCGCTACGGGCATTCTCGAACAGATGCGCCGACAGCGCCTTGCCCCACGCCGCATAAGATTGCGCGCGCAATGCGCCCGCCGGGAGCTGCGCGAATGTGGAGGAGGGCGAGGGAGCTTTGCCGAGTCGCGACTTCAACTCGGGAATGGTTTGGGCCTCGTTCCACAGGGCCTGGCCGCCGTCGTCGGAAAGCGGCGCGAGGTACGCTGTGGTCTGCCATTGATCGAGCGCGAGCTTCGCATCGACGAAGTGCAGCTTGACGCTACCCATCACCATCGGTTTGTAGAGCAGCGCATCGCTGCCGGAGGTGGCGGCGAGGAAGTATTCGGGGACGTCCGCGGATATGTTTGGTCGGGCAGTGGCGGCGCCCCCACCCATCCCTCCCCCGCTTGCGGGAGAGGGTAGCGAGGGGGAGGCGGCCGTCGTCACACTCCTTCGCGGCGCCATCAGCTTCGAGATCTCCACGCCCGTCAACGGCCCACGCAAATAGGACAGCGCCCAGCGGCTCTGAAACAGCACCGGCGCATCGTCATGGACATTGCGCATCAGGAACACGCGTGGCGTCAGTCCCGAGATCATCTTGTCCAGCGCGCTGCGGTCCGAGCCGGGCACGGCGCTTTCGAGTCCTTCGAGCACGCGCAGCTTGTCGCGCTCGGTCTGCAAGCGGCCGATCATCCACGTGCCCGCGTTCGCGAGGCCCTTGTAGTCGAGATCGACCGGGTTCTGTGTCGCGAGCACGCAGCCGAGTCCGAACGCGCGTCCCTGCTTGAGCAGCGTCAGCATCGGCTGCTTCGACGGCGGATTCGCAGTCGGCGGGAAGTAGCCGAAGATCTCGTCCATGTAGAGGATCGCGCGCAACGACGACGTGCCGGACTGGCCGCGCATCCACGCGATCACTTCGTTCAGCAGCAGCGTCACGATGAACATGCGCTCCTGGTCCGACAGGTGCGCGATCGAAATCACGGCGATCCGCGGCTTGCCTTCCGCGGTGAACAGCAGGCGTTGGATGTCCAGCGGCTCGCCGCTCAGCCAGGCCGCGAAGCCGGGCGAGGCGAGCAGGTTGTTGATCGCCATCGCGAGCCGCAATCGCTCTTTCGCGGGATAGAACGTTTCGAGATCGAACGCGCCCACTTTGTCGAACGGCGGTTTCTGAACGGCAGCGATCAGGCCCGCCATGTCGAGGCCGGTGCCTTTGCGCCATGAGTCCTCGAAGATCGTGGACAGCAGCACGTGATCGCGGCTGTTGATCGGGTTCGCATCGCGATCCAGCAGCGCCAGCAGGCCCGAAACGACAGTGGCGATCCGCTCGCGCAACGCGGCGGTGTCCTGGAGCAACTCCGCAGGCGGCGCCGAGAACGAGCGGACCACCGATAACGACAAGCCTGCCTCGGAGCCCGGCGTGTAGATTGCGAGGTCGACGGCATTGCGGAATTTCGCGATGCGCTCCGGCGTCTGGTCCCACTGCGCCAGGCCGTTCTTCCAGTTCTCTGCTGTCTGTGCCGCGTACTGCTCGACGCTCAGGCCCTTGCGCTGTGCTTCGCCGGAATCGATCCACGACAGGAACTCGGCCGCTTGCAGATGCGGAAAGGTCAGCAGCAGGTTGCCCAGGTCGCCTTTCGGATCGATGCAGATCGCCGGGATGCCGTCGATGCCGGCTTCTTCGAGCAGTGCCAGGCACAAGCCCGTCTTGCCGCTGCCCGTCATGCCGACGCAGACGGCGTGCGTCGTCAGGTCGCGCGAGTCGTAGAGCAGCAGACTGTCTGAGGGCGCACGCGTCGCTGCGTCGTATTCACGACCCAGGTAGAAGACGCCGAGCTTTTCGTAGTCCTGCATGGCCCGCACCCCGCATGCACCAGTGCTGCAGGATAAACTTGCGGGGCGTAAAAAGGTTCGACTTTCGCGTTGGATTGCACTAAACATCATGAGCATGCGAGTCACGCCGCAAGAGGCACCATGCGGTGCGCTGATCGAAGGTGTCGATCTGCGCAGGCCGCTCGCGCCGGAGCAGGTTGCTGCGATTCGCGCGCAGTGGCTGCAACATCAGGTCGTCGCGTTTCCGGATCAGCAATTGCAGCTGGAGGACCTCGAGCGCTTCGCGGCGACGATCGGCCCGTTCGGCGTCGATCCGTACTTCGGCTCGGTGCCCGGCCATCCGCACGTCGCGCAGGTGCGTCGCGAGGCCGAGGAGCAGACGGCGATCTTCGCCGAAACGTGGCACTCGGATTGGAGCTTCCTCGCGAGCCCGCCGTCCGCCACCGTGCTCTACGGCGACATCATTCCGCCCGTCGGCGGCGACACGCTGTTCGCCAATCAATACGCCGCATGGGAAGCGTTGTCGCCTTCGATGAAGTCGTTGTTGAAGGACAAGCAGGGCGTCCACTCAGCGCGGCGCGGTTATGCGCGCGACGGCATGTACGGCGAGCGCGACAAGGGGCGCTCGATGGCGATCCGCTATTCGGATAGCGCGATGGCCACGCAGCTGCATCCGATCATGCGAGCTCATCCCGAAACCGGGCGGCCGGCGCTGTTCGTCAGCATGGGTTATACGATCGGCATCGACGGCATGACGGAGGCCGAGGCGACGCCGATCCTGCTGGAATTGTTTGCACATCAGTCGCAGCCCGAGTTCGTCTATCGTCATCGCTGGTCGCAGGGCATGCTGGTGATGTGGGATAACCGCTGCGTGCTGCACGCCGCGACCGGCGGTTACCAGGGACACAAGCGGCTGCTGCATCGGATCACTGTTGCCGAACGAACGACATGAAGAAGAGCATGAACAACCTGAAGCTGGCAGGACGAGTGAGCGTTGCGGTGCTGTCGGTCGCGTTGCTGACCCAATGCACTACCACTAATGAGATCAAGCTGGAATCGCAGCCGTCGGTGCTGCTCGCGGTTTTCGCGCATCCCGACGACGAGTCGACGGTGAGCGCGGTGCTCGCGAAATATGCGGCTGCGGGCACGAAGGTCTATCTCGCGACTGCCACCGACGGTCGCCTCGGCGTCGCTCCGCATGCGGGAACGACCGCGGGCGACAGTCTCGCTGCGGCACGCGCCGATGAACTGAAATGCACGACGGACAAGCTGGGCATCAACCCGCCGATCATGTTCGGACTCCACGACCAGCTGAAGATGGGCGAAGGTCTGCGGCCGCACATGGAACAGCTGGCTGAAATGCGCGCGCGCGTCACGAAGCTGTTCGAGGAGCTGCAGCCGGACGCGGTGATCACCTGGGGCCCGTCAGGCTGGACCGGCCATCCCGATCATCGCCTCGTGAGCGATATCGTCACCGAAGTGTTTCAGAGCCGCACGTGGCAGCGCCCCGCGCAGCTCTACTATCCCGCGATACCGACCGGCAGAGTTCCCAAGGACAACCCGATTCCGCTCGCCACCGTCGACGAGCGGTTTCTCACCGTGAAGGTGCCCGTGTCACCCGCGGATTACGAGAAATCGAAAGCTGGCTGGCTGTGTCACCGCACGCAGTACACGCCTGAGCAGATCGAGCAACTGTATCAGTCGCTCGTCACAGCGCAGGGAGGCATCGCGCATTTCCAGCCGCAGATCGCCGGCAAGGGCAAGAAGTACTCGCTG
>CADEEJ010000047.1:7155-14634 GCA_902826315.1 uncultured Steroidobacter sp. | reverse complement strand
ATGTCCGGCAGGACCTTGATCCATACATCCTTGCCGCCGGTCGTGACCTGCAGTGTCGTTTCGCCAGCGTCGAGGTCTTTCGGCAGGCGCTCGTACACGACGGTGCCGCCGATCTGCTTTACCGCATTCTGGTAGTTGCGCATCAGCTGCAGCGGGCTCGGCTGCTTCTCGGGGCTCTCGTAGAAGTAGCGCAGCGTCGTGGTGTCGCCTTCGACGGTCTGCACTTGCGGCGGCGTGCCGCGGGCGCCGACCTGGAATTCAGTGGCGTTGTAGTTCTTGGTGTATTCGGTAATGAAGGAGTCGGGGTAGCGTGTGAGCAGGGGATGGTCTTTTGCTCCGGCGACGTCTTCGCCGCCCCAGGCAGCCGTCGCTGCGAATGTGATGGCCAGAATCGTGCCGAGCAATCGGGCCGCGCTGCGCTTCATGCAAATCCTCCCCACTGCGGATGGCGGATTCTAGAGCGTTTCGGGCATCCTGTCCGGGTGCTCGAAACCCTGACCAAGTCGACGTCCACGACCGAAACCCGGCTCGGGCGTTCAATCGCGCCGCGCGCGCGGGCGCACCCGGGACAGTCCGGGGTCGTCGAGCTGCGCGATGGCCGCGATGCGTTCGCGGCCCGAGTGATGCTGGCCGATATCGCCGAACGCACGCTCGATCTTCAGTACTACATCTGGCGCAAGGATATGTCCGGCTCGCTGCTGTTCGCAGCCGTGTGCCGGGCCGCCGATCGCGGCGTACGCGTCCGCCTGCTGCTGGATGACAACAACACCTCCGGTCTCGACGACTTCCTCGGTGCGCTCACGTCGCATCCGAACATCAAGGTGCGCCTGTTCAATCCCTTTCGCCTGCGCAAGTGGCGGCCGCTGGAATACCTGACCGACTTCGCGCGCCTCAACCGCCGCATGCACAACAAGTCGTTCACGGTCGACGGCCAGGTCGCGATCGTCGGCGGCCGCAACATCGGCGACGAGTACTTCGATGCGCACCAGGCGCTGTCGTTCGTCGACCTGGACGTGATGGCGGTCGGCCCGGTGGCGGCAGAAATCGCCAGCGACTTCGAGCGCTATTGGCAGAGCGAGTCCGCGCGACCCGCTGAGGCGATCCTCGGTCGTGCGCGTGCCGCGACGGTGCTCGAAGTCATCGCTGGTGCGGAGAAGGCTCTGCAGCAGCCCGCGGCGGTCGCCTACATCGACGCTTTGCAGTCGTGCCCCTTCGTCAACGACCTGCTCATGGGCACCGTCGAATATCGCTGGGCCGCCACTCGCATGGTCAGCGACGATCCGGCGAAAGGCCTGGGCCGGCAGCGCCCGCGCGGCACGATGCTGGAACGCCTCCTGGATACGTTGAGCGTTCCGAAGCGCGAGTTGAAGTTGATCTCGCCCTACCTCGTACCGACAAGAGCCGGCGAGCGAGCTATTGCAGAGCTCGCGTCGCAAGGCGGCGTGCAGGTGGCAATTCTCACCAATGCCCTGGAAGCGACCGACGTGCCGATCGTGCACGCCGGCTATGCGAAGCGCCGGCGCAAGATGCTCGAGGCTGGCGTCGTTCTCTACGAGCTGATGCGTGTCGCGCGCGTGCGCTCGCGTCGCGACCGGCGCCTCACGGGCAGCTCCGGTTCGAGCCTGCACGCCAAGACGTTCTCGGTCGACGGCGCCCGCGTGTTCGTCGGATCGTTCAACCTCGATCCGCGCTCGGCGAGCCTCAACACCGAAATGGGCCTGGTGATCGAGAGTCCCATCCTCGCCGAGCATATCGAGTCGGCGTTCGCGGAGGACATTCCGGCCCGCAGTTACCGGGTGCGCCTGGGCGAGTCGGGCGCGTTGGAGTGGCTCGAACAGCACGAGGGCGGCGTAATCGTGCACAAAACGGAGCCCGGCGTGACATGGTTGAAGCGCTGCGCCGTAGCCCTGATGGCGCTGCTGCCGATCGAATGGCTGCTGTGATCTGAGACCGGCCGCACAGAACAGCGTCACCGGACCCCGCGCGGCGTTTTCGACCAGCCTGCTACAGGCGTACGATCCTCGCGATTCTCAGTGGGGACAAGAAGATGACAGCGGAACACGTCTATCCAGCCGGCCCGGGCTCGGTGCCGGCCGATCTCACGCGGCCGAGCAAGGCCTATCGCACGCATGCGTGGCTTGCCATGGGTGGTCTCGCCTTGTTCGTGCTGCTGTACCTTGCGCTCGCCAGCTGGTTCACCTGGACGGCGTATCGCCTGTTCACGAGCCTCGCGCACGGCAACGATCCGCTCTGGACGTTCGTCGCCGGTACCTGCTCTGCGTTCCTCGCCGTGTTCATGTGGAAGGCGCTGGTGTTCGTCAAGCACCGCCACGCCATCGACGACATCGAAGTCACCGCGTCGGAACAACCGCGCCTGTTCGCTTTCATCAATCGACTGGCCGATGAAGCGCGCGCGCCGCGTGCGCATCGCGTGTTCCTGTCGCCGCGTGTGAACGCCGCAGTGTTCTACGACCTGAGCGTGCTCAATCTGCTGTTCCCGTCACGCAAGAACCTGGAGATCGGTCTCGGTCTCGTCAACGCCGTCTCGCTCGGCGAGCTCAAGGCGGTGCTCGCGCACGAGTTCGGTCACTTCGGCCAGCGCTCGATGGCGGTCGGTCGCTGGGTCTACATCGCGCAGCAGATCGCCGGCCACATCATCGCCAAGCGCGATGCGCTCGACTCGTTCCTGCGCGGCCTGTCGCGCGTCGACCTGCGCATCGCATGGGTCGGCTGGTTGCTGTCGCTCATCGTGTGGTCGATCCGCTCGCTGATGGAAACCGTGTTCCGCGTCGTCGTACTGGCGCAGCGGGCACTGTCTCGCGAGATGGAGTACCAGGCCGACCTGGTCGCCGTGTCGCTCACCGGCAGCGACGCGCTGATCCATGCACTCTACAAGTTGAATGTCGCCGACGAGGCGTGGGAGCGCGCGCTGACGTTCGCGGACTCGGAAGCGCGCGAGAAGCGCGGCGTCGCCGATCTCTTCGCGGTGCAGAAGCACATCACTGAGAAGCTGCGCCACATCCTCGACGATCCGAGCTACGGCGAAATCGCGCCGCCGCCGAAGGACAAGCCGCAGGAGCATCGCGTCTTCAAGACGGCGCTGGCACAGCCGCCGCGCATGTGGAGCACGCATCCGGCGAATTCGGAGCGCGAGCAGAATGCCAAGCGCCGCTACGTTGCGGCTGCGATCGACGAGCGCAGCGCGTGGGAGCTGTTCGAGGAGGTGCCGGATCTGAAGAAGCGCATGACCGCGCACGTCTTCCGCGCCGTGCAGGAAGCGGCGGATGTGCCGTTGGAGCAATCCATCGCCAAGCTCGACGAACAGTTCGGGCGCGCTTACTACGATCGCTCGTATCGTGGTGCGTATCTCGGTCGCTACCTGGCGATCCATTCGCGCGAGGCCGCCGAGCTGCACGGTCCGCCGCTGCGCAGCGACTACATCGCGGCCGAGCTCGCTGCGATCTATCCGCAAGCGCTGTCGGGGGATCTCGCCAGGCTCAAGGCGCTCGAAGAGGAGAAAACTACGCTGCGAGGCCTCAAGGAGGGATTCCTGACGGCGAGCGGCGGCGTCATTCGCTATCGCGGCAAAGATCTGAAGCGCGGCGATCTGCAGGACGCGCTCGACGAAGTGCAGGCCGAGATCGACAAGGCACGCGAAGCGGTGCAGGCACACGACCGGCGCTGCCGTGCCGTGCATCTCGCAGCGGCGGGCCAGCTCGGGCCGGGCTGGGATGCGTATCTCAAGGGCCTGATCGGGATCCTGCACTACGCCGAGCACAGCGAGGCGAACCTGCGGGACGCGCACGGATCCTTGTGCACCACCGTTTCGGTCGTCACTGCGGATGGCCGAGTGTCATCGAGCGAGCGCAAGGTGCTCCTGAGCGCGTGTGCGGAAGTGCACAACGCTCTGAGACATATATATGAGGACGAGGGCAAGGCGATCGTCCTCGACCGCACGTTGCTGCGGCGCCTCAAGGTCGAAAGCTGGCAGCAGGCCCTGGGCTCGTTCACCTTGCCGCTGGCGGACGACAAGAATGTCGGCGACTGGCTCAATGCCATCGACAGCTGGGTGGCGAGCGCGGGCTCGGCACTGTCGTCGCTGCGGCAAGCGTCGCTGGAGCAGTTGCTGCTCGCCGAAGCTCAAGTCGCGCGCTTCACTCGCGACAAGATGACGCCGGCGGCCGCGCCCGAAGCGACGAAGCTGCCCGAGAAGTATCCCGTGCTCGTGCCGGGCAGCGAGCGGCCGCGCAAGACCAAGCTCGACCTGTGGGATCGCTTTCACGTCGCCGACGGTCTCGTCGCGACGCTCGCGCGGTTGACGGTCGCGTGCGGAATCATCGCGGCGGTGCTCAGCGTCGGCCAGACGGTCGGCGCGACGCTCGTCAACGTCTACAACGGACTCGGCCGGTCCGTGACGGTCTCGATCGGCGAGCATTCGGTCAAGTTGCCGGCGTACTCGCACGCGAAGCTGACGGTCGGCAACGACGAGGACTACCCGGTCAAGGCCGTGACGTCGCGCGGCGAGTTGATCGAGCAGTTCGACGCCGAGATCCCGGTCGGCTCGAACGAGAGCATCTACAACGTCGCGGGCGCCAGCATGCTGGTGCAGTGGACCGCGGTGTACGGCTCGGTGGGCGAAGTGCCCGAGCGGATGGTCGGGCCGCTGCGCTGGACGACCAGCAATGCCGAGTTCATTTTCGAGGAGCCGCCCGAGACGATCAGCACGAGCCGCAGCAGCGACGGCGGCTCACGCGAAGTCGTGACGGCGTTCGGTCACGACAATCCATCGGTGCTGCTCGCGACGCTGCAGGACAAGAAGCAGCAAGCGCAAGTCATCAAGACGCATGCGCTCTGGGACGCCAGCGACAAGCACTACACGGCTTATTGGCTCGCGCTTGCTGCGGATGGCAAAGACTTCAATGAGATCGTCCGTGCGCGACTCAAGCTCAATCCCGAAGACGTCCTCACGTTACGTGCCGAGCAAGACGCGCGGCAGGATCTCCGCGCCGCGGTGTGCAAGCGTCATCGCCAGATGGCGAGTGCCAAGCCGGAGAGTGTCAATCTGCAGTACGTGGCGGCTCGCTGCATCGACGATCCGGCGCAGCAAGAGCAGGAGTTCGCGGCGCTGTACGCGAAAGCGCCGACGAACGGCTGGGTTGCGGCAGCGATGGGTTATACGCATGCGGAGCACGCGCGTTGGAGCGAAGCTCTGGAGGCGCTCAACGCGGCGCGCATGCGCGTACCGGCGATGACGGAAAGGTTCTCGCTCGACACGATGCGTCTGCGCCGGATGACGAGTCCCGGCGGCGATGCGAAGGGTGCGGATCTCGTGCCGGCGTCCGGCATGCTGGGCTACTACTTGTCGGTGATGTCGGGGAAGGGATTGCAATCCGGTGTCGACAAGGCCTATCACCATCTCGCGGGCGGCAGGCTCGCTGCCGCCGTCAAGGAGCGGCTGGAGAGTCCGCAGGATACCGCGCGAGTGCTGCGACTCGTTGCCGCTTCCGACGGCGCACCGCGGGAAATCATCGATCGTGCGCTGGCATTGCCGATCGAGCGCGGCATCGACAACGACAGTATCTGGGCGGCACTGGGGCTGGCGCTGCGCGAGCGGCAGGATCCCGCGCCGTACGTAGCTGTCATCCACGAGTACCACGACGAGAGCTCCGAGAAAGTGCTCGAGTTCATCACTGCAGCGCGGAGCGCTGCGAACCCGGCCGAGGCCGAGCGGTTGCTCGATGGCCTGTCGCTCGAAGCACGTGGCCAGGCCTACAGTGCTGCGCTCGTGATACTGGGACAGCGAGCGCCGGCCGAATGGCGCAGCGGCGCGGATCGGTTGCTGTTCGTGCCGGAGCGGCCGTACTTCAGCATGGTGTTGTAAAGACAAGGACACTAGCCAAGACGCAAAGCTCGCCAAGGTTCTGCCAGTCCAGCTTTAGCACTTGCTTTCGGCTCCCCGCGCGTTTCTACTTGCGCAAAGCAACGATGCGGGGAGTCTCCTATGAAGCGGCGCGATTTCGTGCAGTCGTCCCTGTGGACGGCGGCAGCCCTCGGTATTCCCAACTTCAAAGCAGTCCATGCGACAGCGCGGCCTGGTACGGTCGCGGACGTTGCTGCCGTCACGGGTGACGGTCGCGAGATCACGCTGCGAGGCGCCGACCTTCGCGACCTCGCTGCGAAGCTGCATGGCCAGCTGCTGCTGGCGGGTGACCGCGGCTACGACGATGCGCGCCGCATCCTCAATCCATCGTTCGACAAGCATCCGGCGCTGATCGTGCAGCCGGTCGATGTCCCCGACATCCAGGCGGCGGTGAATTTCGCGCGGGCCAACAGCCTGCTGGTCGCGGTGAAGTGCGGCGGACACAGCCACTCGGGCCAGTCGACCTGCGAACGCGGCATGCAGATCGATCTGTCCACGTTCCGCTCGGTGCGCGTCGATGCGAATGCGCGCCGCGCGTGGGTCGCGGGCGGTACTTTGCTTGGGCAGATTGACAAGGAGACCGCCGCGCACGAGCTCGTGACCCCGCTCGGGACCGTGTCGCATACCGGCGTGGGCGGCCTCACGCTCGGCGGCGGCTTTGGTCGCGTTGCACGCAAGTTCGGCATGGCGATCGACAATCTCGAGTCGGTGGACATCGTCACTGCTGACGGCAAGCTGGTGCACGCGAGCGCCACCGAGAACCCGGATCTCTTCTGGGCCGCGCGCGGTGGCGGCGGCAACTTCGGAGTGGTGACGGGCTTCGAGTTCAAGTTGCATCCGATGCAGCGCCAGGTCATTGCCGGCTCGGTTTCGTTCCCGATCGAGAGGGCGCGCGACGTGCTCACGATGTGGAGTGAGTACGCAGCCACGGCGCCGGACGAGCTGTACCTGGATCCGACGTTAATGCTGCCGCCCGGCAATGCGCCGGGCA
Source organism: uncultured Steroidobacter sp. (assembly GCA_902826315.1). Lineage (GTDB taxonomy): Bacteria > Pseudomonadota > Gammaproteobacteria > Steroidobacterales > Steroidobacteraceae > Steroidobacter. The sequence goes on along the minus strand of CADEEJ010000047.1, from coordinate 7,723 downwards.
CGGTCATGCTGGCGGCCTGCTATTGCGGACCCGCGGCGGATGCGGAGCGGGCGCTCGCTCCGATTCGCAAGCTGGGCACGCCGAGCCGCGATTCCATCAAGGCGATGGAGTATGTGCAGCTCCAGCGGATCAACGATTCGACCGACACGCGCTCCATCGCTTCGTACTTGAAGGGTGGGTTTATCGCCAAGATGCCCGGCGATCTCATCTCGGCGCTGGTCGACGGCTTGCACGGAGATCCGCGGCGCATGACTGTGCTCTTCTTCCAGCATTGCAGCGGCGCGAGCGGGCGCGTGGCGGACGGGGCGACCGCGTTCGCGCATCGTTACGCGCTTGCGAACATGATGACCGTCGCCGGCTGGCCCATCAACGCGCCCGCGGAAGACGCGACCGCGCACATCGAGGCGACGCGCCGCTACTGGAAGACGCTCGAACCGTTCACGCGCGGCTTCTACGTCAACGACCTCGCGCGCGAGGTCACGGCGAAAGAGCTCAACGACAACTATCGCGGCAACTACGAGCGGCTGGTCAAGCTCAAAGTGAAGTACGACCCGACGAATCTGTTCCG
>CADEEJ010000047.1:0-7055 GCA_902826315.1 uncultured Steroidobacter sp. | reverse complement strand
CAGCGGTGCGCGCATGGTCCTGGCTCTGGTGGCGATGGCGAATCTTACCGCCTGCACCAGCATCGCGAATCGGCCGCCGCGGTTGGCACCGTCCAGTTACGGCTGCATGCAGGCGGTGCTGCAGGAAAAACTGCCGCAGAACTTGCCCGACCAACGCGCCCATTGCCTCGCGGGCGGGCTGATCTCCCGATATTGCAGCATCACCGAGGCCTATCTGGCCGGGGCGGGCAAGGAGGTCCGCGATCTGTTGAGCCAGGGCGATGTGGAGTGGCGGGACTGGCAGGCCGACCGCACCGGAATCGCGTGCGCACGGCAGTCGCAGGACGATGCCGGCCTGGCGGAGTGTTGCGCCGGGCGTGGGTATTGAGCCTGTGTCAACGCGTTGACAGAGCGGTGAGCGGGGCGGGCGCATGCTTTCGCCATGGTCAAGAAACGCACCTGGCTCGCCGGCCTCATCGCTCTCAGCATCCTGTTGTGGAATGCGAGCTCCCAGGCCACGGAATTCACGATCGACCCGAGCCGCACGCTCGTTTCGTTCGAAATGCGCAGCATGGGCATCATGCAGCGGGGCGAGTTCAATCGTGCCGCCGGCACCGTGACGCTCGACTCCGCCGAGGAGCGGGGCGAGCTCGACATCGTCATCGATGCGCGCTCGCTCAAGGCGAGCAGCGCGGCGGCGGCGAAGTTCGTGCGCGGCCCGTCGATGCTGAACACGGCTGAGCATCCAGAGATCGCCTACCGCGCCCAGCGCATCGTGTTTGCAGAAGGTCGGCCGATGCGGATCGAGGGCGAGCTGACTCTGCTCGGCGTCACGCGGTCGGTCGCGCTCGATGTTTCCGACTACGCTTGTACGGGGCAGCTCGATCAGCGCTGCTCGATCGTTGCCTCCGCGAGCGTGAAGCGCTCGGCGTTCGGCATGACGCGTTACATGATGTTCGCGAGCGACGACGTGAAGCTGGCGATTCAGGCCGAAGGCGTCAGTCGATCGACGCTCGCAGCGCGCTTGTGACCTCGCCGGCGATGTCGTCCTGGACCATCAGCTTGTCGTCCAGCGGCCGATCGTAGTTCTCCGACCAGACGACGTAGCCGTCGTCCGCGCGCACCAATCGTGCCGCGACCCGCAACGTGTCACCCGATTTGCGCACGCTGCCGTCGAGCACGTAACTCACGTGCAACGATCGCGCGATCTCGGTGAGCGGCAGCTGCTTGCCCTTGAAGTAGAAAGACGCGGTCGGTGCCGGCACGCGCAGTCCCTGCACTTTGCTCAGCTTGTGAATCAGCTCTTCGGTCATGCCGTCGGCGAACGGCTCCTCGTTCATGCTGTCGGTCAGGTCGAGGAACGGCAGCACGGCGATCGCCTTCGGGCTTGCGACGGCGTCGGCCGCTGCCTGGCTGGTCGCAGGGCGACCCGCAATCAAGTAGTACGACAAAGCGCCGGCCACGAGTAGAACGCCGAATGCCAGCGCGACATACATGCGCGAGCTCGGACGGGCGGGGCGTGCAGTGGAAGTCGTTTCGACCTGCGGCTCGACCGGCGCGACGAGCCGGTACCCGAGCCGCGGCACCGTGACGATGTACGCGGGTTGCTTCGCGTCGTCACCGAGCAGTCGGCGCAGCGCGGCGACGGCCTGGTAGACGGAATCCGGCGTGACGACCACGCCCGACCAGACCTGGCTCAGCAGCGCGTCGATGCTGACGACTTCACCCGGACTCTCGGCGAGACAGAGCAACAGCCGCATCGTGCGTGCTTCCAGCCGGACGCGTTCCTCGCCGCGGGCGATTTCGCCGGACAGCGGGTTCACGAACCAGTCGCCGATGCGCAGCGGTTTCGAAGGGGGGCGATCCATACGCGGCAACTATAGCTCCCGCACGGCGGGCCCGGACCGGTTTCAGAAGTCTTCAGGCGCGTTTCAACCCGGATTCAGGACTCCGGGGCGGCTGCCGCACACAGTGCACCCCGATGTGCAGCCCGATTGTCCGCCATCGTACAGACAGGAGTTGACCCAATGATCCGCCGCCTTGCTCTCGCCGCATCCCTCGCGCTCGCCGCTGCGCCGCTGCCTGCCACGACCTACACGATCGAGCCCGACTACGCGCAGGTCGTGTTCCGCTGGAGCCACCTCGGCTTCTCGAATCCGGCCGCGCAGCTCAGCCAGGGTCAGGGCACGCTCGAGTTCGATCCGGCCGATCCTACGCGCGCGTCCGTGAACGTCACGCTCCCGCTGGCCAGCCTGAACACCGGCGTGCCGGCGCTCGATGAGCATCTGCGCTCGGAGGACTTCTTCGAGGTCGCGAAGTTTCCGACCGTCACGTTCCGCAGCACGAAGGTGGAGCGGGGCGACGGCAAGGATCGGTTGAAGGTGACCGGTGAGCTCAGCCTGCACGGCGTGACCAAGCCAGTCACGCTCGATGTAGTGGTGCTCAAGGTCGGCGCGAATCCGCGCACCCAGTTGCCGACTGTGGGCTTCGAAGCGACCACGACAGTGAAGCGCTCGGAGTTCGGCCTGGGCGCCTTCGTACCGCAGGTCAGCGACGAGATCCGCCTGCAGATCACGAGCCAGGGCGTCGAAGAGAAAAAGAAATAACTCTCCCGCTACGGCCCGACGCCGTGCCACCGCCGCAGGTTCAAGAACTCGCGGCGCGTGCGCGGGCCATACGTCGCGAACGACGGGTTCGGTGCTTCCGCATACGCGACTCGGCTGCGCGCGACGGCATCGCCTTCGGTCTCGCGACGGATGTCCGCCGGCGACAGGTGATACGGTTTCGTGGCGTTGAGCCCGAACACCTTGGCGCGCAACGCGGGCGTGATCTTCGGATAGCCATGCTTCTCGCGCAGCGCGTCCGAGATCTGGAACGTGCGGAACGCCTGGATCTGGTCCTGCGGCGAGCCGTACCAGATCGAATCCGTGCCCCACAGCACGTTGTCCTCGCCGATGTACTTGAACAGCTTGCCCATCGCGTGCGCGGCCGAGGTCGGGTCGCGCATCGACAGGAAGCGCCAGGTCGAGCCGAGCTCGGCATACACGTTGCTGTTGGGCTTTACGCCCGCGTTCAGCACGGACGTGACGAGCGCATCGATGCCGTCCGTGCGCTGCGGATCGTACGGACCTTCGTCCTGGCCGATCACGTAGCCCGAGTGATAGATCAGGAAATTGACGTCCGGGAAGCGCTTGGCGATCGGCCCGATGTCGCGCGAGGTCGAATGCTCGTAACTCTTCTGGCCGAACGGCAGGCCCTTGTGGATGCAGATGTTGCGCACGCCGACTTTGCGGGCGCGCTCGACGAACGCGATGCCGACGTCGTCGGTCATGAAGAAGCCTTTGCCGTCCGGGCCCCACTGCGTGTACGTCTTGAACGCCACCACGCCGAGCTTCGCGAGCCGCTCCATGTCCTCGACGTCGCCTTTCTGGTTCGGATTGACGCGTCCGTGCAGCAGCAGGCGCTTCGTGCCTTCCATCTTCTCCACGATATCCTGCGTCGCGAGCGCCTCCTCGATCGTCAGCGGCTCGCCTTCGCGCGTCGAGGGCACGAAGCTCAGCACCATGATGTCGGTGTCCGAGTCCAGGAACACGTCTTTGACGAACTCATCGCCGCTGAGGCACTTGAGATAGCTGCGATCGCCCGGCGTTTTCGCCAGCGCGCACTGCGCGTTCGGCATTTCGGCGAGCGGCTTCGCCGCGGCCGGCAAGGCGCGCGTCCACGCGCCAGTCGGATTCACGAAGTGACCTTGCACGTCGAAGATGAATTCCTGCTTGCCGAGCTCCGCCGCAGCGAGCTGCGGTTCGAGCGCGGCTTCCTGCGAGATGTCGAAGAAGCCGCCATCGCGGCCGACACGCGCGTGCGCGGCATTGAATGCGAGCAGCGTGGAGGCTGCGCCGCAAGCGGAAACGAGAAAGTTGCGACGGCTCTGGTTCAGCCGGCGCGCGAAGCGTTGCGCCCACTCGGACGCGAGCGTGTTCGCTTGGCGGAGCGAGGCATCCAGCGGGACCGGCGCGAACTCGCCGTTGGAAGTGGCGTCCAGCTTGATGGGCAGGCGCTGGCCTTCCGGATCCACATCGACCGTGGAGACGGGTGTTTCAGACATGGCTGCATCCCCTGACTTATCGATTGTGAGGCGCAGCCTGCCGCAAGCCGCCGCCGAGGGCAAGAATTGCCGGGCAGCAGGGCCAGCCGCCGACTGGAGATGAGGGTCTTCTGGGCTAGAATACCGCGGTGTTTGCCGTCGATCTCACCCTTCGCGCGATCGGTGTAGCGCTTCTGGCGCTAGTCGCACTGAGTGTGCTGCGTACGCGCGAGCGCACGCATCGCACGCGTTCCGTGGCATGGCTCGCGGCGAGCGTCGCGGCTTTCCTGCTCACGTCCATGTCCGGCGCGGATCGTATCTTCGGTGCGGTCATCTATCCGCTCACGGCGCTGTGCTCGACACATCCGGTGTGGTTCTGGATCTGTGCTCGCTTGATGTTCTCGGATCGCGCGACGCTGCGGACGAGCGATGTGATCTGTCTCGGGGCGATGGGTGTCGCCGGCGTGCTGTATCAATCCCACGTGCTCGTGGGCTTCGTGTTCCCCGTTGCGGGTCTCGCCTTCGCGTGTCTCGCACCGCTGACCGTGTACTTCGGTATGGCGAACGATCTGGATACGCGACGCCGGCAACTGCGCCAGTGGTTCGTGCCGTTCGTTTCGATCTACCTGGCTGCGGTCATCGTCACGCAGGCCATCGTGATGCTCCAGGGACGCTCGACGCCGACTGCGCTCGTGTTGCTCAATCTCGTCGTCATCGACGTCGCCGCTGCGATCACTTTGTCGACGTTCGTGCAGTTGCGGGTCGTGAACTGGATTACCAGCATCGACACGCCACCGGAGGTGACACTCAGTCACCTGGAGCAGAGCGTGCTCGAGCGGTTGAACCGCCGCTTCGTGCCCGAGCGCTTGTATGCGCGTGAAGCACTGACGATCACCGTGTTGGCGGATCTGCTCGGCACGCAGGAGCACGTGTTGCGACGGGTGATCAATCACGGCCTCGGCTTCCGCAACTTCAACGATTTCCTGCACACGCATCGGTTGAAGGAAGCGGCCGAGCGGCTCGGCGATCCGCAGCTGCGGCGGATTCCGGTGCTGACGATCGCTCTCGAAGCCGGCTACGGCTCGATCGGGCCCTTCAATCGCGCCTTCAAGGAACGCTTCGGCATGACGCCGACCGAATATCGCCGACAGCACCCCACGCCGCACGCGCCGTTTCCGGAATCGGCCTGACTTCGTGAGCTTTCGGCGAGCCTGCCGCAGGGCTCGCGTGCGAGCGTGTGTGCTCCGGAGTTCAACGGAGCACGCAATGAGATTTCCAGAGGGGCGATTTCCAGAGGGGCGATTCATCTACGCTTTCCTTGCAGCGCTCGTCGCGCTCGCAGGCCCGTCGGCACGGGCAGCTGAAACACATCCCGGCCTCGATACCGAGTATGGCGAGCTGCTGCCTGGCGACGGCGCGCGGTTGCGCACGATCGTCACTCGCCCGCATACGAGCACGGGACGGTTGCCGGCGGTGCTGTTCGTGCAATGGCTGTCGTGCGACACCATCGAGCTGCGCCCGAACGCGCAGGATGGCTGGAGCGTGATGCTCCGGCGTCTGATCACCGAGTCGGGGATGCTGTGGCAGCGCACGGAGAAATCCGGTGTCGGCGAAAGCAAAGGCACCCCCTGCGCGCAGCTCGACTACGAGACCGAGCTGGCGCATCACAAGGCTGCTCTTCGTCAGTTGAAGTCGCGGCCCGATGTCGACCCGCGGCGAGTCATCGTGTTCGGCGCGAGCATGGGTTCGAACTACGCGCCGCTCGTCGCGGCGGGCGAGGACGTCGCCGGCGTGGTCGTGTGGGGCGGCGGTGCCGCGACGTGGTTCGAGCGCATGCTCAGATTCGAGCGCAATGCGCTGGAGCTGGGTGACACCGATCCGCAGGCGATTGCCGCAGAGGTCAACGCGCGGGCGGCGTACTTCGCGCGGTACTTGCTGAAGGGCGAGACGCCAGCGGCGATTGCGGCGAGCGATCCGAAGCTGGGCGAAGTCTGGCGACGGATCGTCGGTACGAGCGAAACCGGTCACTACGGGCGACCGTTCGCATTTCATCAGCAGGCGCAGCGACAGAACTGGGCCGGCGCTTGGAATCGCGTGCGTGCACCCGTGCTCGTGCTTTACGGCGAGTACGACTGGTTCGAGTCGCGCGACGCGGCGCAGCTGATCGCGAGCATCGTCAACGATCGGCAACCGGGCTCGGCGACCTTTCGCGAGCTGCCGCAGCTCGATCATCACTTCACGCGCTATGCGAGCCGGCGCGACGCGTTTCGCGAGAAAGACGGCAAGGAAAACGCAGATCCCGCGGTACGGGCGATCCTCGATTGGCTGTCGCAGGTCGGCATGCGCGCAGATGACTAGAGCGTCTGGGGCTTCATATTCTCAGTCCGCGCGGTCCAGCTCCTTGTAGTACCTGAATACGTCGTCTTCGTTGAACGCGACGCGTCGCGGCGACTGCAGGTAGGCCGCGATTCTGGGCAGCGCCGCGACACGATCGTGCAGGTCGATGAGCCGAGGATACTGCCGCTCGTGTTTGTGCATCCAGCGCGCAAAGGCGTATCGCGAGCCTGCCACGATCTGGAACAACGAAAGGTCGGCATAAGACAGTTGCTTGCCGTTGAGCCATTTCGCACCGGCACGATCGAGCACCTGCTCGAAGTAGCCGAGAAACTTCGGCATGCGGTTCTTGCGAAACGCAGCCGCGCGCTTCGCGGCCTCCGGTTTCTGGTCTTCGTAGTACTCGGCAGTACTGATCGGATGATGCGTGTCGTGCGCCTCAGCGACGAAATCCGTGATCGTCAGCTGCACTTGATGGGTCCAGAGCCGGCCCGATTCGGTGGCCGGCGCGAGCCCATGCCGCCGGCCGAGAAACAGCAGAATGGCGGCGGTCTGCCCGATGACCAGCTTGCCGGCCTTGAGATAGGGCGGCGCGAAAGGAATCGTGCGCGGATGCGCACGGTCGAGCGATTCGAGCAGCGCTGCTTCGCCGCCGCCT
>CADEEJ010000046.1:21039-24745 GCA_902826315.1 uncultured Steroidobacter sp. | reverse complement strand
GTGGCCATCACGAGCGTAGCCTGGTTGATCCTCCTGCTCGACAGCAGCCCGCTGTTCATCGCGGCGACGCTGCTTGGCGTGGCGCTGGGCGAGGCACTGCAGGCATCGCGCTTCTACGAATACTGCTCACGTCTCGCGCCGAAGGGACAGGAAGGCGTGTTCATGGGATACGCCTTCCTGCCCATCGCCGTCGGCTTCCTGATCGCCGGGCAGATCGGCGGACGACTGGTTCATTACTTCGGAGACGTGCGCCACGCGCCCGCGCAACTCTGGATCGTAGTGTGCGGGATCGGGCTCGCGACGTCGCTCGCGCTCATCGTCTACGACCGGGTCGCAGTCAGCCGTCGTGCAGTCGATCAACTCGCCCGCACGAAAGAACCATGAAACCCGAGCGGGATCGAGTTCGGAACCTCGGCGCTGGCGAGTAGAGCCATCGACTTCGCATCGATGACGGCGAGCACCGAGGTTTCGGAGTTCTTCGCCGATCCAACACTGACGAGCACACCGTCATCCTCATCGTCGCCTTGCGGTCGCGACACGAACAGCGGCTCACCGAATATGAGCGCGTCGTCGCCGAACGACTTCGACGTGCCCGTCTGGATGTCGACCTTGACGATCTCGGAGGCATACGCACCGCCGGCCCGGTGGCCGTCGGACGCTCCATACGCGAAGCGATACGGCCGGCCACTGACGCGCTTGTAGTGGGTCGACGGAAACTCGAAGCCGACGTCGCTCAGCTTCTCGATGGTGGCACGCTCGACGCCCGGCCGCATGACGACCCGCATGAGCGACGGCCGGAGCTCGGGCAGGTCGGCGCGCATGCGATCGGTGCGCAGGGACGCCATGATGTCCGCGTTCGGATAGGCGAGCAGATCGAGGACGGTCGCGTCTTCACGCTCGAAGGCGTTGACGGTATGAAAGAAAAAGAACGCGTCCGTGACGTGCTCGCGAACCGCACCGTTGGAGCGATCGATCACGACGAGCCGCGTGCCTTCCTGCGGCTGCCAATCGAAGTGATCGATGTAACCCTTGCTGGACCAGAGCATCTTCACCGGTGCGACGCTGAACGGCTGCGCGATGAGAATCGCGTGCCTGGGCGTCAGTCCGAAGGTGTGGATGTACGGAACGCGCTTCGTCCGCCACGAGCCGACGACCTTGCGCTGCCGCTCCGCGGGTGAATGCTCGTAGATCGAGATCACGCCGTTCACACCGAACGCCGTTGCGACGTTCAACACCTTGCCGCGCTCGAAGTCAAAGTGCGGGTGCGCCGACATGATCGCCCCGCTGAGTGGGCCCTTCGAGTAGCGCACCGGTTGGGTCGCGGCGAGCGTCGCGTCGTCGATGACGAGCTGGCGATTGCCCTCGGTCATCGCCACGAGCTCCGACCCCAGCCTCACGATGTTGACGTTGGTGTTGTCGGAGACGCGCGGCACCGGCTCGAAGATTCGACGCAGGAACGGGCGCACGGTCGGCGTGCCGAAGGAGCCGAGGTTCGCCTCGCCGCGCCAGGCATCGCGCGCCGTTTCCGAGTCGAGCAGACGTGAGCGAAAGTCGACGCCCGAGTCGCCGACGCGGAAGGCGTAGATCATCCCGAGACCGTCGAACCAATGTTGTGCACGCCAGCCGCCGGTCTCGAAGACCGCGGGGCACGTCCGCACGACCTCGCCGCGCAGCCAGTCAGGAATTTTCCCGGCGATCTTCGCTGGAATCCCGGCCTGGCTTTCGGGCGAACGACGGAACGGATAGAGGGTCTCGATGGACGGCGGCGGCGAGAGGATGGCGCTCATGGAGCGATTATCGCGGGTATCCGGCCCGGGGGATCCTCCACCCATGGTGTTATAGACGCCGGCTCCAGCCGTGCGCTAGCTGGAGCCGGCGCCGCTTCAGTGCTTGGGCGTCAGCAGGAACGAATACTCGTTCTGACAGGTGGCCGAGTCGTTGTAGAAGTTCTGGCCGGTCTCGAAATCGAAATCGATGAACGGGCACGGCGACCTGGGCTCGCCGCGCCGCACGGCGCGCGCCACGATCTGTCCGCGGTCGTTGATGGCCGACGCGTACGACAGCTGAAATTCGCGGGCGAAGCGCTTCGGCACCAGCGTGTTCAGGTCCACCGCGCGCCTGCCTTCCCAGATCACCGCACGTGACAGCACCGGATCGAAGTCGGCGCAGACCGACGCCAGCCGGTACGAATAGCCGACGACTTCCGACCGGTTGTTGATCGCGTACGCCCACGTATGCGTGTCGCCGCGCAGAGGATTGAGCGCCGTCGGCTGCGCGTTCGCCGCCCAGAACATTGCGGTCTGGCCGGCGATGCAGGCCCCATCGAAATGCGTGATGTGGCCGGCAACCTGGTTGCGGTCGTTGATGCTCCACGCGATGCCGTTGCTCTGGAAAGTCGGATCCTCATACAGGACCGTTTCTCCGGTCGTCGGCGACCAGCGCATGGCTCGGTTCGCGCTCTGGCCGACGGCTACGCGGTTGTTGTTCAGCTGGCGCACGACGCCGTTGGCAGGACCGATGAGCTCCTCGCCGCTGGCGAGCTTCAAAACCCACACCGCAAACTCGCAGGAGCCGGTTGCATCCAGACGATCGTCGGCGACGAGCACGTCACCGCGATCGTTGACGCCGTCGCCCATCGAGAACGCGCCGAAAGACGCATCGCACGGTTGCGGCTCGATCGCCAGGCTTACGCCGCCGGCGCGTGGCCATAGCGGCGCGACACCAGTGCCGTCACTGCGGAACTCCCAGCCAATGGCTGTCCCGGACTCGTTGATGTCGCGCGCAAATGTATCCGGTGAGTCTGCCGACAGTGACGGCAGCATCGTCGCTCCCAAGCCGCGCTTCCAGCGGAAGGCGTCGCTGCCGCCGATGACCGCGGGAGCCGTGTCATCGCCCGTCGCGATTACGCAGATGTCGTCGCCGACGACTTCACCGCGCTCGTTCATGCGGCGCGCAGTGGTGCTGTGCCAGAAGCCGGTGAGGCAGGCCGAATCGGTCGGCGTCACGATCTCGACGACCGAGTATTTCTCGTGATCGTCGTCGTGCCCGGCCTGGACCGAAGGTGCGGTGGCAGTGACGGCGAGCGCGACGACCGTGAGAGGAATGGAATTCAGGCGCATGGTGATTCTCCGTATCGTTGAGCCGCGAATCGTTGGTATGTGCTGAGCTCTGCGGCGCGCCGAGCATAGCACCGGCATGTCGCGGCGGATCGAACCTGTCCGCCGCCCGGATTATTGTCAGATGACGAGTCTGGCGACTCAGGTCTTCAGCAGCTGGGCATTCACGGAAAGATGACGACGCTGTTCGCCGCCGGCAGCTCGCGGCTGCGCTTCCCGTCGGCGGCCTGCGCGGGATTCCAGCGTTTGCCGCTCATGAACCCATCGATGGCATCGTAGCCACCGATAGACTCGAAACCCTCGAACACATATGGCAGTCCCTCCGCCGCCAACTCATCGTCTCCATCGCCGACGTGGAAGTGCAGGTGCGGGCCCGACGAGCTGCTGCCTGAATTGCCGAGCAGCGCGATCACCTGACCGCTGCGCACGCGCTCGCCGCGCTTGACCTTGATGCTGCCCGGCTTGAGGTGCTCGTAGAACGCGTAGCGCCCGCCGCCCAGGTCGAGCGCAATGTGATTGCCGCTGGCGTTCTCGAGCGCAAGCGGACTCGTGGCTTCCGTCAGCGTCGCAGCTTCCGACATGTCGTCGAC
>CADEEJ010000046.1:7549-20939 GCA_902826315.1 uncultured Steroidobacter sp. | reverse complement strand
CACAATCTGCGCCGAGGCGTGATTTCGACGCGGCAAGTCGAGCCCTTGCAGCACGCTGCATCCTTGCGCAAGCTAGTCCCCCGATCCTGCGCGAGGTTGAGCATGGCCAAGGGCTATTGGATTGCGTGCTACCGCAAGATTTCCGATCCTGACAAGCTCGCGGCGTACGCCAAGCTTGCCGGGCCTGCGATTACCGCGGGTGGCGGCCGTTTCCTGGCGCGCGCGGTCGCGGCGCAAGCGTACGAAGACGGCAAGCTCGAGCGCACGGTGCTGATCGAGTTCGACTCGGTCGAACAGGCCATCGCAGTTCATGACAGTCCGGAATACCAGGCAGCGCTGGTGGCACTGTCTGACGCTGCAGTACGCGACCTCAGAATCGTGCCCGGCGCCTGAAGCTCGTCTGCGCGCATGTGGCTGATCCGCACCAAGCTCGAACCTCCCGCGCCCACGGATCGGCTCATTCCCAGGCATCGCCTGCGCAAGCGGCTACCCACGCTGCTGAAGTCGCGGCTGACGCTCGTCCATGCGCCAGCGGGATTCGGTAAGACCAGCCTGCTGGCGGAATGGGCGCGCTGCCTGCGCACGCAGAACGTTCGAGTCGCATGGCTCTCCGTCGACGAGGAGGATGCGGAGCCGCTGCAGTTCTTCGCCTATTTGACTGCAGCCCTGGAAGCGAGCGGCATCGAGGTCGGCCATCTCGGTCCCGCGGCGGCGCGCGGATTTCCGGATGTACCTGTCACTTCGATCGTCGCTGCCCTGACCGGCGCCATCGAACGCTCTACGGCGCGCACTGTAGTGATCATCGATGACTATCATCGTCTCGCCGCCCACCGGGCGCGCGGCGATGCAGTCGGTGCGGCGCTGTCGCGGCTCATCGAGACGCTCGCCGCGCGCATCAGTTTCGTGATCGCCGGCCGCTCGCGTCCGTCGCTGCCGGACTCGGCAACTCGCCGCTCCAGCGCCTGGCTGGAAATCGGCGCCGACGAATTGCGCTTCACCGGCGAAGAGACGCGCCGGATGCTCAAGCCGGGCGCGGCTGCACTCAGCGATGAAGAGTTGAGCCGCCTCGCCGACGGCGCAGACGGCTGGGCGATCGCGCTCGCGACGGTCCGTCAATGGCTGGGTGCCGGATGGGGTGCCGAGCGAGTGCTAGCAGCGCTCGCCAATCCCGGCACAGACCTGCATGCCTATCTCACTGAGCAGATCCTGCGCAGCCTGGATCCGGGACAGCGTGAGCTTCTGCGGCGCACGTGCATCGTCGACCGCTTCTCACGCGAGCTCGCGGTGGCGTTGTGTCCGGACGAGAACGTAGACGAAATCATCGCCTCGCTCGAACGCAAGGACTTGCTCATCAGTCACTGGGACGGCGGCGAGCGCTGGCTGCGCTATCACCGGCTGCTCAGCGACACAGCGCTCGCGGAGTTGCGGAGCGAGGCGCGAGGCAATGAGAGATCTCTGCATCGCGCCGCGGCCGAATGGTTCTTCGCCGCCGGCCTGTACGCCGAAGCAGTCCGGCATGCGCTCGCGACCGGCGACGACGATTTGCTCGCCGGCCTGTTCGAGCGCGCCGGCGGCTGGTGGCTGGTCGTCGCAGGCAACATCGGCCTTGCGCGCAACGCCCTGACTCGCATTCCTGTCAGCGTGCTGCGCAAATTTCCGCGCTCGCATCTCGCGTCGATATTGATGCTCGGCAAGCAAGGCAAGGTCGCTGAAGCCCGCCGCGAGCTGTCGCGCCTCGATCTGCGCTTCGCGACCGACCCGCTGCTGCCCTATGACGCCGCCATCATCGAAGCGTGCGTCGCACGTTACGAAGATGCGCCCGTGTCGCTCGACGAATGCGCCGCATTGGCAGCGCGAGCAGCGCTCTTGCCGCAAGACCCGCATGTGCTGCTCGCGACCTACGGCAACATTCTGTGCGCCATGTACTTCGAAGCGGGCGACCTGCCTGCCGCGTTGGCGGTCGGCGACGATGCAGTTCGTCACTACCGCAGCCAGAGCTCCATCTTTGGCGAAGTCTTCTGCTACGTTCACCAGGGCTGTGCGCTGCTGGAAAGTGCGCGGCTACGCGATGCCGAAGCATTGCTGCGGCAAGCGTGGACGCTGGCGCGCGACACCACCGGACCGAACACCGAGACTGAGGCCGTCGCAGCATGCATGCTCGCTGTCGCGGTCTACGAGAAGGGAGACATCGACGAGTCCGAAGCCCTGCTGTCCTCTGCCCTGCTCGCCGTTGAAGTGGGCGAGAGCTGGTATGAGTTGCTGGCGCGAAGCTACGACGTAGCCGCCGCAATCGCGCGCCGACGCGGTGGACTTGAGGCTGCGCTCGCCGTGATTCATCGCATGCGGACAACGGCTGCAGCGCGGGACATTGGACGCCTGGAAGAGCTCGCCGACATGCTGGAGTTGCGCGAGCGAACCAGCGCCGGCGAAGTCGACTCGGACATCGTCATGCGGCTCGAAGCAGCCACGCGCGCGAGGCTCGCGCTCGGTCAGTCACCCCGCGTGCGATTCCGCCGGCAACTCGCGCTAGCGAGGCTCGACTTGCGGCGCCAGCAGCCCACGGCGGCAATGACGCTGCTCGATCCGCTCGTCGATGCGACTCGGTCAGCCGGCCACTGGCGCGTGCACATCGAAGCACTGGCTGTGCGAGCGCAGGCGCTGCATTCGCTCGACGAGCCTTGGAAGGCCCGACAGGACTTCGACGCGGCCGTCAGTCTCGCGATGTTCGAAGGCCATCGTCAGCTGTTTCGCGATCTCGGCCCGGCACTGCTACCGCTGGCGCGAGCTCAAACGGTTTCCGATGCCGAGGCGCGGCTGCCGCGCGTGCGCGACCTGTTCGTCGCTTCCATGGTCGAGGACTGGCAACAGAGCGACCGCGAGGACCAGGCAGCGGTGTTGAGCGAGCGTGAACAGGCTGTGCTCCGCCTGCTCGCGCAGGGACTGACCAACAAGGCCATCGCCCGGGCGCTGCAGGTCTCAGACAACACGGTCAAGTTTCACCTCAAGAACATCTTCACCAAGCTCGGCGTCGCCACGCGCGCCGACGCCGTGCGCACTTTGCACCCCTGAGCCCGAGAACCCGGGAGCCGCCCTACCCGCCGCCGCGGCGGCTGCCTACCCGACGCTCCCATTGTCACGGCGTCGCCCGGATCCCCTAATGACCGGGCGATGAACCCCACCCCATTGCGCATCGGCATCGACGTCGGCGGCACGAACACGGACGCGGTTGTCATGCTCGGGCGCGACGTGCGGGCGGCCTGCAAATCGCCCACGACGGCAGACGTCGGCTCCGGCATTGCCAACGCACTCACCGAAGTGCTCCGGCAGGCAGAAGTGCAAGGCGCGGATATCGGCGCCGTCATGATCGGCACGACGCATTTCACCAACGCATTCGTGCAGGCTCGATCGCTGGCCAAGGTCGGCGTCATTCGCCTGGCCGCACCGGCAACCACCAGCCTGCCGCCCTTCGCAGATTGGCCGGACCGGCTCAGCGACGTCGTTGCCGGACCGGCGCACGTAGTGCGCGGTGGCTATAACTACGATGGCAGCGAGATCGCGACACCGGTCCGCGAAGAGATAGCTGCCGCTGTGGCCGCGATCCGAGACGCAGGCGTGCGCGCGGTAGCGATCTCGTCCGTGTTCGCACCTGTCAACGCAGCGCAGGAGCACTTCGCTCGCGACATCGTGCTGCAAAGTATTCCCGATGCGGCGATCACGCTCTCTCATGATCTGGGGCGCATCGGCCTGCTCGAACGCGAGAATGCCGCCATCATGAACGCATCGCTGTCGGCGATCGCGAGCGATGTGCTCCGTGCGTTCGGCGAGGCGCTGGCCGCGCTCGACATTCGCTGCCCGCTGTATGTGAGCCAGAACGACGGTACGTTGATGCCGCCGCACGTGGCCGCACGTTACCCGGTTCTCACGTTTGCGTCGGGACCGACCAACAGCATCCGCGGCGGCGGATTCCTCAGCGGCCTGAACGATTGCATCGTCGTCGACATCGGCGGCACCACGACCGACGTCGGAGTGCTTGCCGGCGGCATGCCGCGCGAAAGCTCGATCGCCGTCGACGTCGGCGGCGTCCGCACCAACTTTCGCATGCCGGACGTGCTGTCGATCGGCCTCGGCGGCGGCAGTCGCGTGCGACAAGCCGGTCAGACGATCAGCGTCGGGCCGGACTCAGTCGGGTTCAGGTTGCGCAGCGAAGGCTTGATCTTTGGCGGCTCGACGCTCACGGCGACCGACATCGCAGTTGCCGGCGGCATCGTCACGCTCGGCAACCCCGTGGCAGTCCGTCACCTGGAGCGCGGGCTCGTACAGCAGTCACTGCAGCTGATGGGCGCGATGATCGAAGACGCGATCGATCGCATGAAAACCTCTTCGGGCGCGGTACCAGTCGTCCTCGTCGGCGGTGGCAGCATCCTCGCGCCGACGAAGTTGCGCGGCGCATCCGAAGTCATCATTCCGCAGCAGGCCGGCGTTGCCAATGCGATCGGCGCGGCAATCGCCAAAGCGAGCGGCGAAGTCGACCAGGTCTATTCATACGAGCAGCTCGGTCGGGACGCAGCGCTCGAGCGCGCCCGCACCGACGCCACCGACAAGGCCGTCGCGGCCGGCGCCGACCGGGCCACGATACGGATCGCCGATGTCGAAGAGCTGCCATTGCAGTATCTACCGGGCAGCGCGGTGCGCGTTCGAGTCAAGGCGATCGGCGAGCTCGCCGGGCTGGGAGCCTGAGCATGCGCATCGACATGGCCGACACCCATGATTTCGCCCGCGGCGCGGCCTTTCTCGGGACCGGCGGCGGCGGCGATCCCTATATCGGGCGTCTGTTGCTGCAGCAAGCGCTGCGCAAGTCGCCGGCTGCGCGAGTGCTGTCCGTCGATGAGCTGGACGATGACGCGCTGGTCGTTCCCATCGCCGGCATGGGCGCGCCGACTGTCATCGTCGAGAAGATCGTCGGCTTCGGCGAAGGCGAGCGCGCGCTGCGGGCGCTGGAGAGGCGGCTTGGCCGGAAAGCGACGGCCATCATGAGTGCGGAAATCGGCGGACTGAATGCTCTCTATCCGGTCGCGATCGCAACGCATCTCGGCTTGCCGGTGGTCGACGCCGACGGCATGGGCCGCGCGTTTCCGGAGCTGCAGATGGTGAGCTTCAACATCTTCGGCCAGTCCAGCGCGCCAATGGCGATGGCGGACGAGCACGGCGACGTCGTGCTGATCGAATCCGACAACAACCTGCGCGTCGAACGCCTCGCGCGACCGCTCATCGTGCCCATGGGCGGGTTGTGCATGCTGGCGCTGTATCCGATGAGCGGACGCGCCGTGAAGCAATGCGCCATCCGCGACACGCTCAGCCTTGCGCTGGGCATCGGTCGCGCCATCGGCAATGCTCGCGCGGAGCAACGCGACCCGTTCGAAAGCCTGTTCGCGCACTTGCGTACGACCGAGTACTACCGACATTGCCGCTTGCTGTTCGACGGCAAGATCGTCGACCTCAAGCGCGAGACGTTGCGGGGCTGGGCGATCGGTCACGCCATCATCGAGCGCTTCGCCGACGGGCAACGCCTCGAAGTGACGTTTCGCAACGAGTATCTCCGCGCACGCAGCGATGGCCGCACGCTCGCCATCGTGCCGGACCTCATCTCCATCCTGGATCGCGAGACAGCCGAACCCATCACGACCGAAGGCCTCAAGTACGGCCAGCGCGTGCGAGTGGTCGGTGCGAGCGTGCCGCCGATCATGCGCAGCGAGCGTGCACTGGAAGTCTGGGGCCCGCGCGCTTTCGGTTTCGACGAACCTTTCGTGGCCATCGAGGAATCAGCATGAGTCAGCAACATTCCGTCGCGGCCCTCGCCGCCCTCCTCCTCGGCCAGCAGAGTCTGGCAGCAGCGCAGGCCCCGGAAGGCGAACTGACGCTGGAAGAAGTAACCGTCACAGCGCAGCGGCGCGCCGAGAATCTGCAGGATGTGCCCGTCGCCGTCAGTGCCTACACCGCCGCGGAGCTCGAGGCACGCGGCGTCAGCAGCACGCGCGACATTCTGCCGATGACGCCCAACGTCACCTACGATGAATCCTTCACGATCGGTAACAGCTTCGTGTCGATCCGCGGCGTCGCGCAGATCAACAATGCGGATTCGCCGGTGGCCATCGTCGTCGACGGCGTGCCGCAGAACAGCCAGAAGCAGCTGCGCATGGAGCTGTTCGACGTCGAACGCATCGAAGTGCTGAAGGGACCGCAAGGTGCTCTCTACGGACGCAACGCCATCGGCGGCGCGATCAACATCGTGACGCGCGCGCCCTCCGATGAGCTCGACGGTTGGCTGCAGGTCGGCGCCGGCTCCGGCAACTTGCGCGAGGCCAGCGGTGCGGTGTCGGGCCCGATTGTTCAGGACCGGCTGCTGTTCCGGCTATCCGGCGCGTACAAGGACAGCGATGGCAACATCGAGAACGTATTCCTGCGCGAGAACGTCGACTTCTACGAGTCCAAGGACATTCGCGCGCGCTTTCTGATCCTGCCGAACGACGCATTGACGATCGACCTGCGCGGCTCCTTCTCGGACATCGATGGCGGCGCCGTGATGGATGCGTCGATGGACCCGACCCAGTCGGGCAACGCGAACCGCGAGGTGCTGCCGCGCTCCGACATTCTCGGCAGCAGCGCCCGCGAGATCAGCGATGCAACCGTGAAGATCGACTGGCGCACCGGTGTCGGCACGCTGACGGCGATCACCGGCTACACCGATCTCACCGAGGATTACTACGGCGACCTGGACTTCTGCAATCCGGTCGATTGCCCGGCCGGCATCTTCGGCCTCGGTCCGCAGGCCGACCAGGCCCAGCAGCTCGACGTGACTTTGTTGAGCCAGGAAGTCCGCCTCGCTTCGCCGGACGAGCAGCGGCTGCGCTGGATCGTCGGCGGGTTCTACCTTTCGACGCAGCGCGACCTCGGCACCATCGCGCATCTGCTGATTCCGGGTATTCCCGGCATTCCGCTGATCGTCAACGCCGAGGAGAACGACAACGATGCCTACTCGGCGTTCGCGCAGGTCGACTACGACCTCACCGATCGCACGACGCTCGGCGTTTCATTGCGCTACGACCGCGACGAGCGCGAACAGACCAACGCGAGCATCCCGGCACGCCCGACGCGCAGCAAGTCGTTCAGCGACGTGCAACCGCGCGTCGTGATCGATCACAAGCTCAGCGACGATCACCTCGTGTACGCGACTTACGCGACGGGCTTCCGTTCCGGCGGCTTCAACGGCGTCGGCGGCCGCCCGTTCGACGCGGAAACGCTGCAGAACTTCGAGGTCGGCTACAAGTCGACGTGGTGGAACGATCGCCTGCGCCTCAACACCGCCCTGTTCCGCTCGCGTAGCGAGGACTATCAGTTCTTCTACATCGACTTCAACCAAGGCGGCGCGCAGGTCATCGACAATCTCGACAAAGTCGAGTTCACCGGCGCCGAGATCGAGTGGCAGGCACAGTTAACGCGTTACTGGACGCTGCTCGGCGCCATCGGCGTGCTCGACTCTGACATCAAGTCGCTCGATCCGAACCTCACGGTTCCCGCACAGCGCGGCAACCACACGCCGAAGACGCAGAAGTCGACGTTCTCGCTCGGCAGCCAGCTGGAGATTCCGCTTGGCTCGCTGACGGCGACGATCCGCGTCGACTATGGGCGCTGGGGCAAGAAGTACTGGCACCCGGACAACGTCGACGTGCGCGATCCGGTGAACATGCTCGACCTGCGCGTGTCGGTCGGCAACGACCAATGGACCGCGACCGCCTGGGGCCGCAACGTTCTCGATGAGTTCTACTGGCAGGACTTCAACGCGCTCGAGTTCGGCGCGCCGGGCGTCGATATCGGCTCGCCCTCCTCGCCGGATACCTACGGTGTCGAGGTGCGCTACAAGTTCTAAGCCTGGCTAGCGAAAGCTGGCCGCGAGCCGCGCAAACCAGGCCGGACCGTTGAAGCCCATCTGCACCGACTCATAGGTGAAGTTGGTGTCCGTTTCGTTGTCGTCCTGCGGCGAAGGCTTGGCGTCGAAGATGTTCATGCCGCCCAGGGTGAGCAGCAACGTACTGCTGAGCTGATAGCCGACGCTCACATCGACCGACGTGCGCGGCCGATACCGTTGATCCGGCACGGATGCGCCGGAGAACGTGCCGAGCGTGATCCCACCGAAGTACGTCAGTTTCAGCGCGCCCTCCCAGGGGCCGAGCGCGTAGCTGGTGCTCAGGATCGCCTTCGACTTCGGCGCAGCGCCTTCGATGAACAGGCGCTCGCGGCGTGACAGAAAGGCGTCGATCCCTTCGGCGCGCAGCACGGATGTCGGGTTCACCGTGGTGATCGTGTTGGTGTTGTAGTTCATGCCGAGATAGGTGCTTAGAGTGCCCGCGCCGATGTCGGCGGTGTGATTGACCGTCAGGTCCAGACCCTTGGTGCGCGTATCGACGGCGTTCACCAGAAACTGTGCTCTGCCGACGTTCATCGCCTCCAGCACTGCCCGCAGCGATGCAGTCGCGGGGCTGGTGAGATCGCTGGTGTTGATCCCCTGGATCAGCACGATGCGGTCCCGCACGTCGACCACGTAAGCGTCGAGCGTGATCGAAACGTTGCTGGCCGGCGCGTATGCAAATCCAAGCGATGCGTTGCGCGATTTCTCCTGCCGCAAGTTCGCGACGCCCGCCGCCAGCGCAATGGGACTGCCGCTCGGCGCGATGACGATGTCGATCGGCACGCCCTGGATGAAGTTCGTGATGGTGGAGCTGAAGTACTGCTGCTGCAGCGACGGCGCACGGAAGCCGCCGCTCACCGATCCACGCAGCAACAGCCCATCGTTGATCTCATATGAAGAGGCCAGCTTGCCGATCTGCGCATTGCCGAAGTCGCTGTAGTGCTCGAAGCGGGCCGCGGTAGCGAGCAGCAACTTGTCGGTGATCTGCGTTTCGACATCCACGTAGACGCCCGTAGCGTGTCGACTCTTGTCGGTCACGTCCTCGGGCCGGAAGCCGGGGAATCCCTGGCTGCCGGCATTGCCGCCACCCGGCCCGTCGTAGTCGTCCCACGAGCCGCGCTCGCCGGCGCGGATGGCGTACGTCTCGCGGCGACTCTCGGCGCCGAATGCGACGTTGATCCCTGCGATCGCATCGGCAAAGTAGCGCGTGACGTCGAGACCTACAGTGCCTTGCGTAAAACTGAAGCCGCCGGCGTCGAATGCTGCAGGCGAAATCCCGCGGCCGCCGGCCAGCAGGTCGGCATTGGCGATCGAGGCATTCAGCGTGGAGCCGATGATGTAGTCCATCCGGTTGCGGCCGTGCGTGGCGTTCAAGTCCACGCTCCAGCCGGCCAGGCTCGTACGGCCGCCGACGGTGAGGGAATGATCATCCACCTCCGTGCCGATGCGCGGCGCGAAGCCGTTCGGATACATCTGCGCCGAATTGCGGGCCGGGATGTGCGTCGAGCGTCCACACGGAGGATTGATGCCGGTGCGATCGTAGGCGCTCGCATCTCCCTCGCGCCGCTGCGCGCCGCCGTGGACATAGATTTCGCTGCGCTCGCCGGCTCCGAGGGCGCCGTTCAGGTACAGCGTTCGGTTCTCGACGGCCGCGTCGCCGATTTCGCGATGCGGCCGACACGGATCGTCGTTGCGATTCGACGGATCGCGCCGCAGATACTCCGCGGTGAGATTCATGAAGCCGCGCTCGCCGACATAAAACCCATAGTTCGCCGCCAATTGACTGCTGCGGCCGTCGCCTTCCGTGTATTCACCGGACGAAGCGAGCACATCGAGCCCCGTACCACGCTTCAGACCGATGTTGATCACGCCGGCGATCGCGTCCGAACCGTATTGCGCAGCCGCGCCGTCACGGAGTACATCGATGCGCTCGATGGCCAGCGCTGGAATGGTGTTGAGATCGGTGCCGGTATTGCCGCGCGCGCGGCTGCCGTAGACGTTGACCAGCGCCACGGAGTGCTGACGCTTGCCGTTCACGAGCACCAGCGTCTGGTCCGGCCCCAGGCCGCGCAGCGTTGCGGAGTCAATGTGATCGGCGCCGTCGGCCCCGACCTGGCGATTGGAATTGAACGAAGGCGCGCTGAACTGCAGCAGTTGCCCTACATCGAAGCGCCCCGACGTCTGCAACAGCCTCGCGACGGGAATCTGATCGATCGGCACCGGCGCTTCGGCTGCCGAGCGGTCCAGGCGCCGCGTGCCGACGACGATGATCTCTCCCAGATTCCCCGCCGCGTCGAGCGCATCGTCCGACAGTCGGACCGCATTGCGCCGGTCGCTACGCCGTAGGTATTCGCCCATGCGTGGGCCAGCATCCAAACCCTGAACAGCAATATCTGCAGGGCCACCCGCACGCGCGGTGGTGCTCGACTGCACCGCATGAATCGCGATGGCTGCCGTTCCCACCGTGCGAAACGTCAGGCCCGAGCCGTCCAGCAGCAATTTCAGTGCGTCGCCGCGCGAATAGTCGCCCTTGATGGCGGGTGCGCCCACGGACTCGGCCAGGCGGCTTTCGACGATGACTTGCAGCTGCGCCTGCTCGGAAAAACGCAGCAACGCCGCCCCGAGCATCTGCGCCGGTATGTCGAAGCGAACGACCCGTGCGAGATCGACCGTTGCCGCAGCAACGGCCTGCATGATGAAAAGACCGGCAGCCGTGAGCAGCAGCGCCAGCATCGAGTGCCGACGTTCTTTGTTGTAGTTCTGTTGCGGACGAGCCACGCAGCCCCTCCTACCCTGCCTGGGAGCACAAGTTCCGGCGCCCTATTGCCAGAATTTGCAGTTCCAGCGTCTAAGGGGAAGCATATCGGTGCAGCCACCATAAAGCACTGGCAGGGTCCGTCGACCTCATGACCAATCGCATGTCCCGGGACTCCCAGCACGAGCAGGCTGGCGTCACCGACAGCAACCACGCCGAGCGCATCTCGCGCCTGTTCAGCGAGCACAACGAATCGCTCGTCAAGTTCCTGTCCACCCGGCTGCACTCCGTTCAGGAAGCGAAAGAGGTTGCGCAGGAAGCCTACGTGCGCCTGCTCAGCCTCGAAGATGCCGGCGCCGTCAGCTTTCTGCGTGCCTTCCTGTTCAAAACCGCCGCCAATCTTGCAGTCGATCGCATCCGCAGCCGCGGCCGCCAGCGCCAGGCGCTCGATGCCGGCCTGTGCGATGACTCGCGGGAAGCACCTACCCCGGATCGGGAGGCCGCGATCGCCCAGGAAATGGCGATCGTGCGGCGCCTGATCGACGAGCTGCCGCCGAAATGCCGGCGCGCCTTTCTGCTGCACCGGGTGCATGGCGCCGAGTTTTCCGAGATCGCGCAGGAGATGGGGCTGTCCGAGCGCATGGTTCGTCACTACGTGCTGCGAGCGGTGCTCTATTGCCGCGCCGGACTCGATGCAGCGCAGAGTTCTGAGGAGTCGGGACGTGGTTAGCCGAATCGGCGAAGGCGCAGAGCACGACAGCGTGCTGCAAGAGGCCGCGCAGTGGTCCGTCGAGCTGTCGTCCGGCGACATTCCTGCGGAACGGATCGCTCAATGGCAGCAGTGGCTGGCTGCGAGCGAGGCGAATCGAGCCGCGTTCGACAGCATCCTGTCGACCTTGTCCGCGGTCGATCGCTACGCAACGGGTACGGTTGCGTGGCCCTCGGATGAGCAAGTCGCGAACGATGCCTACGACGGTTCCATTTCGGTCTCAGTGTGGCGGACACGCGTGGCGACAAGACGTAACGGTCGCCGCGGCCGAGCCTGGGCAGCCGCCGCCTGGCGTCGCCGGCCCTGGTTGACCGCAGGTTTGGCCGCTGCCGCCGTCGCAACCCTGACAGCGTTGGCGATCTTGCCAGTCATGCGCTCGACGCTGTTCGCGCCGCCGGTCGTGACTGTCGTTGAAACCGCTTCCGGCGAGAATCGCGAAGTGCGACTCGGCGACGGGTCGGTCGTCACCGCCGGCGCACAGTCGGTGCTTTGGGCGACGCTCGCCCGCGACTCGCGCGAAGTCACGCTCGAGCGCGGCGAGGCTTTCTTTCGCGTCGCGAAGGATCCGGCACGCCCGTTCATCGTCAAGGTCGGCACCACGACGGTCGCAGCCGTGGGCACAGCATTCAACGTTCGCCGCGCGGGCGAGCGCGTTGTCGTCGGTGTGGCCGAGGGCATCGTCAAGGTAGACGCACGCGTTGCCGGCGCGCAGTCGAGCGTGCAGGCGCACCAGCAACGACCGGTGATTCGCACTGCGCGCCTCAGCGTGGGGCAGCAACTCAGCATCGATGCGGCGGATGGCAGCGCCAGCATCCAGCAGGTCGATGCAATCGGCGTCGCCGCTTGGCGCGCAGGCCTTCTGCAATACCGAAATGAACCGCTGCGCTCGGTCATAGCCGACCTCACTCGCTATTCCGCGCGCGACATCGTCATCGCAAATCCGCAGATCGCGGATCTGCGCATCACCGGCACGGTGTTTGCTAGTGATGTAGACAGCTGGCTGCAGAGTCTCGAGACAGCGCTGCCTGTGCGCGTCGTGTGGGCGCCCGACGGCTCCGCGCGGCTCGAGTCACGCTGAGTCGGGAACGCAACGTTCGGACAGTCACTCAAGGGGATACTCCGTGAATACTGAACTGAGAAAGGCATTGATGACCGCGCTGGGGCTGACCTCACCGCTCCTGCTCGGCGTGACAACGCCGGCGACCGCAGCCGAGGAGCCCAGCAAACCGCTGGAGGAACTGATCGTCACGGGCATCCGCGGCGAAGCGCGCTCGGTCATCGATTCGACCGTGCCGGTCGACGTGCTGTCGTCGGAGGAATTTGCCAATCAGGGCGACACCGACTTGAGCAACCTGCTCAGGAACGTGGTGCCGTCGTACAACGTCAACTCGCAGCCCATCAGTGACGCCGCGACGATCGTCCGGCCCGCGAACCTGCGCGGCCTTGCACCCGACCACACTCTGGTCCTCGTGAACGGCAAGCGCAGGCATCGCGCTGCGGTCATCTACTGGATCGGCAACGGCGTCGCCGACGGCGCGCAAGGACCGGACATCTCGGCGATCCCGTCGAGCGCGTTGAAACAGGTGGAAGTCCTGCGCGACGGCGCGTCCGCGCAATACGGCTCCGACGCGATCGCCGGCGTGATCAACTTCATCCTCAACGATTCGAACCACGGCGCGAGTGTCGAGGCACGCTACGGCGGTTACTACGCCGGCGACGGTGCCACGTACGCAATCAGCGGCAACGTGGGTCTGCCGCTCACCAGCAACGGCTTCTTCAACTTCAGCTTCGAGTACGGCGAGACGGATCCGACCGACCGCAGCATCCAGCGCAACGACGCAGCGGCACTGATCGCAGCCGGCAACACCGCGGTGAAGAATCCGGCGCAGGTCTGGGGCTCACC
>CADEEJ010000046.1:5688-7449 GCA_902826315.1 uncultured Steroidobacter sp. | reverse complement strand
GTTCGGCGGCGACCTGAAGGACTACGCTGCCGTCGCCGGCCTGCGCGGCGAGATCGGCGAACGCATCAACTGGGATGCGAGCGTCGGCTACGGCTACAACCGCGTCGACTTCTTCATCAGCAACACGGTGAATGCCTCGCTCGGCCCCGCAACCCCGACGCGGTTCGACCCCGGCTCGTATATTCAAGAAGAGCTCAACGTCAACTTCGACGTCGCCTACAAGTTGAGCGATGCGGTCACGCTCGCCGGCGGCGCCGAGTATCGCGATGAAACGTTCGAGATCGAGGCCGGACAGATCGAGTCGTGGGACTTCGGACCGCTCGCCGACCAGGGATTCAGCGCCGCCTCCAACGGCTTCCCCGGCTTTGCCGATCAGATCGCCGGCGACTGGAGCCGCGCCAATCACGCGCTCTATGCCGACGTCGGTTGGCGCGTGACCGCGCCATGGCAGGTCGACCTCGCCGTGCGCTGGGAGGACTTCGAGGACTTCGGTACGACCACGAACGGCAAGATCGCGACGAACTATCGCTTCAACGAAGCCTTCGCGATTCGCGGCAGCTGGAACACGGGCTTCCGCGCGCCGACGCCCGGCCAATCGAATGCCTCGAACGTCACGACGCAGTTCGATCCCGATCTCGGCGAGCTGGTGAACCAGGGCACGATCCCGTCGACCAATCCCGTGGCGGTGCTGCGCGGCGGCAAGGCACTGGAGCCAGAAGAATCGACGAGCTTCAGCGTCGGCGCGGTCTTCGAAATGGGCGACTTCAGCCTGACTGCGGACTACTACATCATCGATGTGGATGACCGGATCGCGGTCTCGCAGGACTTCACGCTCACTCCTGCCGAAGTGATTGCGCTCGTCAACTCGGGTGTCACCAGCGCGGCGAACCTGCAGAGCTTCCGCTTCTTCACCAACGACTTCGATACCGAAACCAAGGGCATCGACCTGGTGGCGACGTATGACGCCTCGTTGTTC
Source organism: uncultured Steroidobacter sp. (assembly GCA_902826315.1). Taxonomy (GTDB): domain Bacteria; phylum Pseudomonadota; class Gammaproteobacteria; order Steroidobacterales; family Steroidobacteraceae; genus Steroidobacter. Next base: position 6,473 of record CADEEJ010000046.1, on the reverse strand, counting down.
AACGGCCGATCCAGCCTCAGCCTGGCGTTCAACAACAACCAGACCGAGGTCAAGCGCTTCAACCCGGACACGCTGAATGCCAATCGCATCCGCCAGATCGAAGAAGGCCTGCCGGAAACCCGCTGGAGCCTGACCGGCACGCAACAGTGGGGACCGCTGCGCCTGCTGGCTCGCGTCAGTCAGTACGACGGCTGGTACGACAACGAGGATGGCCGCTCCTATGACGGCGGCAACTTCCTCTTCGACGCCGAAGTCGCCTACACGGTCCGGGACGCACTGACATTCGTGCTGGGCGCGCAGAACGTGTTCGACGAGTACCCGGAGGAGAACCCGGGCGGCGCGGCCGGCGCCGGCAATCGCTACAGCCAGTACACGCCGTTCGGATTCAACGGCGGGTTCTGGTACGGGAGGTTCAATTACAGCTTCGAGTAGCAAGCGCTAACGGCAAGTTGCAAGCGTGGGCCTGCCCTGGGGGCCCACGCTTCATTGCTCTGTGACGGTGGTCATGCGGCTCGATTCGAAAATGACTACAGTCGCGCGGTGGGCCTACTCAGAACCCTCCTTTGCGCGTGCGTGCTGCTCGCGGCCTTGCCGAGCGCCAACGCCGATTCCCCACTGCGCTTCCTCGACGAGCAGGTCGCGGCACATCCCGGCAAGAGCGGCAGCTACGTGCTCGACACGGGTGCCGAGGCACTGATCGCCCGCGCCTGGCTGACCGATCACGCCGAGCGCACGCTCGCGATCCAGTATTTCATCTGGAGCACCGACAACGTCGGCATCCTCGC
>CADEEJ010000046.1:0-5588 GCA_902826315.1 uncultured Steroidobacter sp. | reverse complement strand
GCCGCGATCACCGGCGGCCGCAACATGGCAGACGAGTATTTCGACTACGACCACGAGTACAACTTCCGCGACCGCGACGTGCTGCTCGTCGGCGCAGTCGTCGGCAGTGTGACCGCGAGCTTCGAGCAGTTCTGGGCGAGCCCGCTCAGCGTGCCGGTCGAGGAGCTCTACGACGGTCTCGGCCTGATGCAGAAGCATGTCGAGATCAGCGACGCCGAGGTCCAGGACGTGTATCGGAATCTGCACGCCTACGCTGCGGTGCCGGAGAACTTCGCTCCCGAGGTACGCGCAGCGATCGAAGCCACGCCTCAGGCCTTCCCACGCCTTGGCTCGCAGACAACGTGGGGCGAAGTCGAGTTCATCAGCGACGCGCCGGGCAAGAACGACAACAGCATCAGTCTCGGCGGCGGTGGACTGGCGACCGCGGCGTTGGCACGTCTGGTCGAGACGGCGAACGACACGATCACTATTCAATCGCCTTACCTCGTAGTTTCCGACGCGGCGCTCGGCTTGTTCCGTCGCGCCCGTGCGCGCGGCGTGCAGGTGCGCATCAACACGAACTCGCTCGCCTCCACCGACAACTTGATGGCCTTCTCCGGTTACCGCAGCCAGCGCAAGCAGCTGCTGCGGCTCGGCTTCGAGATCACTGAGTTCCAGCCCGAGCCGGTCGCACAGCGCGCGCTGCTCGCGCGCCTGGCCGCCGCGAACAAGACCAAGCCGATCTCGGCGTTGCACGCCAAGACCATGGTCGTCGACCATCGAGTGGTCTACATCGGCACCTTCAACTTCGACCCGCGCTCCGAAAACCTCAACACCGAAGCCGGCGCGATCATTCATGACGCGGAGCTGGCGCGCGCGGTGGAACGAGCAATCGCCATCGACATGCAGCCCGGCAACAGTTGGGACGCAGCCAAGGACGATCCGGATTCGCACGCGTCGTTCGTGAAGCGCAGTAAAGTGCGGCTGTGGCAGCTGTTGCCGATCGAGCCGCTACTCTGAGCAGGAGCACCCATGCTCGAAAAGAAGATCAACGAGTTCTTCGGCGACGATGAGCCCAGCGGGCTCGGCACCGGCTGGTGGAGCGGAGTCCTGTCGGCGTTCTTCGGTGTGCTCGCCTTCGGCGCCGTGATCTGCCTGCATTTCCCGCAGCTGCTGTCGTCGCCCGAGCTGCGGCCGCACTACTCCATGTCCTGGTTACGTCCGTTGATCCAAGGCGTGATCGTGGGAGCGATCGTGCTCGGCGTCGTGTCCGCGATGCTGCGCCGGAAGAAGGTCCTCGCGCTCACGGGAATGCTGTTCGCGCTCGGTGCGACCTTGCTCGGCGGTGCCAGCGTCGACATCAACGAGCCGTTGCGCGACGGCATGGCCATCGGCCTGGACTGGTTCCTGCTCGACTTGCTGCTGATGACGCTGATCTTCTCGCCGATCGAAGTGCTGTGGCCGGCCTATCCGCAGCAGAGCGTGTTCCGCTCCGAGTGGCTGCTGGACGTGGGGTACTTCCTCTCCACGCATCTGCCCATCCGTATCACGACGTTCCTCATCCTGCTGCCCGCTACTCAGCTCACGCATGTGTTGGGCAACGCAGGCGTGCAGCAAGCGATGGCCAGCCTGCCGTGGCTCGTGCAGTTCTTCCTCGCAGTGCTCGTGGCAGATCTCGCCGAGTACTGGATCCACCGGGCGCTGCACGAGGTGCCGTGGTTGTGGCGCTTCCATGCGATCCATCACTCTTCCAAGGCGCTCGACTGGATCGCCGGCTCGCGCGCTCACATCGTCGACGATCTCATCATCCGCGGCCTGATGCTGATCCCGATGATGTTCGTGTTCTCACAAAGCATCATCACGGCCTACCTGCTGTTCGTCACGATCCACGCGACCTGGGCGCACACGAACTTCGGCCCGACTGTGAAGTGGCTCGAGCCGTACGTCATCCAGCCGCGGTTCCACCACTGGCATCACACGTCGCAGAAGGAAGCGATCGACAAGAACTTCTCGATCCACTTCCCGTGGATCGACAAGCTCTTCGGCACGTACTACCTGCCGAAAGAGGGCTGGCCGGAGAAGTACGGCTTGAACAACGAGCCGATACCGGCGGGCTTCTGGGGCCAGACGTTCTATCCGTTTACGCGCAGAAAGAAGGCGTAGCGCTAGAGTCCGACTGCGGTCAGCGGCACGTCTTTGGGCAGCATCGCGCCCTTGTTGGTCGCACGCACCAACCCCAAAGCCTTCATGACTCTGACGGTGGCGAAGCCGAGGTCGTATTCCCATTCCTCGTGGCTCAAGCGCAGGAACCCTGGCGAATGGTGATGGTTGTTCTGCAAACAGGCGCTGAAGGTCGCAGTCACCGGTAGCCACTCGCCGATGTTCATCGCGTTGTCGTGCTCATCCGCATAGCGCCGATAGCCGAAGCGCCGGTCGTGGGTCCAGTAGTTCTGGATCATGTTGATCCACAGAGCGAAGGCGCGAAAGCCGAGCCAGATCACCGCGGCGAAGCGCAGGTCGCGCACGAGCAGCCACAGCAGTGCGAAGTTGAACACCTGTGCCGCCACACTGAACACCGGGTTCGACACGAGCCGGAACGACCAGGACTTGAATATCTCGTCGTCGGCCATGTTGGTCGTCGCCTTGTAAGGCATCAGGCAGAGGTAGAGCGTCCGCCAGAATCCATCGGCGGCGAGCTTGTTGGGATCGCCGGGATGATCGGAGAACTTGTGGTGCAGCCGGTGCCGGTTGACCCACGACACCGGGTTCACGTAGACGCCGAAGGTGTTGTTCACCACCGTGATGGTCTTGATGAACCAATCCTTGTAGTCGAGCGCGCGATGGGCGATCCCCATGTGGATCACGCAGGACAGGTACACGCCGCCGATGAACCAGCACACCACGGCGTAGGCTGCGCCGATAGCCAGGCCAAGCCAGGGACCGATCTCGGGCGGTGCGAAGTACATGCAGGCCAGCGCGTAGACCAGCAGCAGCGCCCAGCCGGCGAGGTTGTAGATCTTCATCGAGGCCCCTTGCTCTCTTATTAGTATCGGCAGTGGATGCAATGCCAAAGGATTATTGCCCAGCAGGGGCTTGCGCGGTAAGAGGGCATCGTCATGGCGTGCACACCCGACCCAACCGCAGCGTCCTTCGCCTTCGGGCCGTTCGAGCTGATTCCCGAGCGCCAGCTGCTCTTGAAGGACCAGGCGCCGGTGCGCATCGGCGGCCGCGCGCTCGACCTTCTGACCGTGCTGGTTCAGCGCTCCGGCGATCTCGTGAGCAAGCGTGAGCTGCTGGCGCGTGCCTGGCCCGATACAGTCGTCGAAGAGTGCAACCTCAAGGTCAACATGTCAGCGTTGCGACGCGCTCTCGGCGAAGGATCCGATGGCGAGCCCTACATTGCGACGGTGACCGGCAGAGGTTATCGATTCATAGCCCCGGTCCAGGTTGGCGGCCGCCAGCACAACCTGCCAACGAGCACGACGCGCATCGTCGGCAGGGCGGAAGCGATCGAGGCGACGCGGCAGGAGCTGGCGCAATCGCGGCTGGTGTCGATCGTCGGCGCCGGCGGGATCGGCAAGACGACCGTCGCGCTGGCCGTCGCCGAACACTGCGTGGGGTCGTACCGTGACGGCGTCTGGCTCGTCGATCTGACGCCGTTGAACGACCCGGTGTTGGTGGCCAACGGCGTCGCGGCGGCCATCGGGCTGTCGGCACACTCCCCCAACATGCTGGCCGCGCTGTGCAGGTTCTTGCGCGATCGCACGATGCTGCTCGTGCTCGACAATTGCGAGCACATCGTCGATGCCGTCGCGACCTGCGCGAACCGGATACTGGCAGATGCGCCGGGCATCAGGATCCTCGCGACCAGCCGCGAGCCGCTCGGCGTGAAGGGCGAGCGAGTCCGCAGACTCCCCGGACTGGGCACGCCGCCCGCCTCTTCGCATCTCAAGGCAGTAGAAGCGTTGGCTTTCCCCGCCGTGCAGCTGTTCGTCGATCGCGCGAGCGACAGGCGCGAGACATTCCGCCTCAGCGATGCGGACGCGCCGCTCGTTGCCGAGCTCTGCCGCAGACTGGATGGGCTCGCGCTCGCGATCGAGCTCGCCGCGACACGCACCGACGCCTTCGGGATCGGCGAATTGCTCGACCAGCTCGACGATCGATTCCGCCTGCTGGAGGGACACCGCGCGGGCCCGCAGCGCCATCGCACACTCAGGGCAACCATCGACTGGAGCTACGACCTGCTGTCCGCGAGCGAGCGTGCCGTCATGCGCAGGCTGTCGACGTTCGCCGGCGCATTCACTCTGGCGTCGGCATGCGCGGTTGCAGCCGGCGATGGCATCGACCGCCCAACAGTGATCGAAGACTTGGCGAACCTCGTCGCGAAGTCGCTGGTCTCGGCCGAAGCGCGCGAGATCGAAGTGGAGTACCGTCTGCTGGATACGACCCGCAGCTATGCGTCGGAAAAGCTGGCCGCCGACGACGAGTTCGACGATGCGCGCCGGCGCCACGCCGAGTATTTCCTCGACCTAGCGGAGCGGGCAAATGCCGACGCGGCTCGCTTGACGGCCTGCGAATGGCTGACGCGCCACGCGGCGAACATCGCCGACATCCGCGACGCGCTGCGCTGGGCCTATGGCAGCCCGGCAACTGCGTCGCTGGGCTTGCGGCTCACGATCGCGGCGATTGCATTCTGGGAACGACTGTCGCTCCTGGAAGAGTGCCGGGCCGCTGTCGCCAGGGCGCTGGACAGCCGCTTCGTTCCGTGTCGAAGCGAGCGCGACGAGCTCGTCCTGCAACTGACCTTGGGCGCCGCGCTGCTGCATACGCGCGGACCTCTGCTCGAAGTGAAGGCGGCCTTTGCGAAAGCCCTGCAGATCGCCGAAGCATCGGGCGACACGGACCTGCGGCTGGCGTGTCTGCGGGGACTTTCGGAATACAGCCTGTGGACCGGCGATGCGCGTGCGGTGCTCTCTCTGTCCGAACAGATCCGTGCAATCGCGAATGCCGCAGGGCGCATTACGGCTGGAGTCACCGCCGACGCGCAGGCAGGATCGGCCTTGCGCTATCTCGGCAACCTCGCCGGCTCGCGCAACCAGCTGGAGAACATGGTCGATCGGCGGGTCCCTTACGACGCGCACTCGGACACCGCTCGCTTCGAGTTCGACCAGCGGTTGACCGCACGCGGCTCGCTGGCGGCGGTCCTGTGGCTGCAAGGCTTTCCCGATCAGGCAGTCGAGATGGCGCGACGCCAATGCGAAGAAGCCGAGGCGTCCAACCGTGCCGTTTCGCTCTGCTCCGCCTTTCTACTGACTTCGTGCGTCATCTCGTTGTACGTCGGCGACCTTCGGGCCGCAGGCCGCTTTTTGGACCTCGCTCGCAATCACGCCACCGAGCACGGCCTCACAGTGTGGAATGCGGTGGCGACGTGCTTGCGCGGCAGGTGGTCTCTCGAGTGTGGCAACCCCTTCGAGCTGGAGGCCTATCGCAACGCTCTCGCCGAGCTCTACCAAGGAGGATTCCGCATCCGCTATCCCTCCTATCTGGCGATCTACGGCGAGGGGCTTGCGCAACAGGGCGAGCTCGATCGCGCCCGCCTGTGCCTCGAC
>CADEEJ010000045.1:22216-25223 GCA_902826315.1 uncultured Steroidobacter sp. | reverse complement strand
CGCAGGGCGCGACGACGGGCGCGTGGCCCGGCTACCAGCCGTTCGGCGGCTGGAAAGGGTCGGGCAATACGGGGAAGGCGATCGCGTCGTTTTACTATCTCGCGCAGTACATGCGCGAGCAATCGCAGACATTGGTGGAATAGAAGCGGTTGGCGGTTGGCGGTTAGTCAGAAGAGAGCTCCATGAAGTCACCACATATCAAGACTGCGTTGCCTGGCCCGAAGGCCGAGGCGATGCTCAAGCGCGACGGCCTCGTCGTGTCGCCGTCCTATCCGCGCGATTACCCGTTCGTGATCTCGCATGCCAAGGGTGCGGAAGCGTGGGACGTCGACGGTAACCGCTTCCTCGATTTCATGGCGGGCATCGCCGTGTGCGCGACCGGGCACAGTCACCCCACGGTCGTGAAGGCGATCACCGAGGCAGCGCAGAAGTTCGTGCACATCTCCAGCGACTACTGGCATGAAAACCAGATCGCGCTCGCGGAGAAGATCTCCGCGCTCAATCCAGTCGGCGGGCCGGCGATGAGCTTCTTCTGCCAGAGCGGCACCGAGTCCGTCGAAGCTGCGCTGAAGCTCGCGCGCAACGTGAGCGGTCGCGGGCGCTTCATCGGCTTTCTCGGCGGGTTCCACGGCCGCACGATGGGCTCGCTGTCGTTCACGTCGAGCAAATACACGCAGCAGAAGGGCTTCTTCCCGTCGATGCCCGGCGTCACGCACGTGCCGTATCCGAATCAGTATCGCCCGCTGCTCGCCGGCAGCGATCAGGGTGCGGCGGTGCTCAACTACATCGAGAAGGTGCTGTTCGTCAGCAACGTGCCGTCGAACGAAGTCGCGGCGATTCTGATCGAGCCGATCCAGGGCGAGGGCGGTTACCTGGTGCCGCCGGACGGCTTCCTGCAAGGACTGCGCGCGCTGTGCGATCGGCACGGCATTCTGCTGATCTTCGACGAAGTGCAGTCGGGCATCGGCCGCACCGGCAAGATGTTCGCGGCCGAGCACTTCGGCGTCGTGCCGGACATCATGACGCTGGCGAAGGGGCTCGGCTCGGGATTGCCGATCGGCATGATGGTCGCGAAGAAGGCGCTGATGGAGCGTTGGCAGCGCGGCTCGCACGGCAACACGTATGGCGGCAATCCAGTGTGTTGCGCGGCTGCGCTCGCGACGCTGGATCTCGTGTCCGCGGAGTACGCCGCGAATGCTGCGCGCATGGGCGAGTACTTCATTGGCCGGCTGCGTGAGTTGCAAGGCAAGTACGCCTGCATCGGCGACGTGCGCGGCAAGGGTTTGATGCTCGGCATGGAGCTGGTCGAGGACCGCACGACCAAGGTGCCGGCGGCGAAGCTGACCGAGAAGCTGATCCGGCAGTGCTACCAGAACGGGATGCTGCTGCTGTCTTGCGGACAGAGCACGATCCGCTTCATGCCGCCGCTGATGGTCACAAAGGAACACGTCGACGAAGCGATCGTCATCCTCGAGGCCAGTCTCAGCGAAACGCAAAGCGCGTGAGCTTCGCGCACCGAAAGGCGGCCCCCACCCATCCCCTCCCCCGCGTGCGGGGGAGGGCCAGGGAGGGGGCAGTCGCCGCGCTAGCGCTGTTGGTTGCTGCCACGGTTTTCGCCGATCGTGAGCCGGTGCTGAAGCAGATCGACCTGCCGCACTCTTATTACTACCGCGAGATGTATCTGCCGCAGCTGACGAGCGGCCCGTCGAGCGTGGCGTTCTCGCCCGACGGTGCGTCGCTCGTCTACAGCATGGCGGGCTCGCTGTGGCGGCAGGAGATCGGCAGCGATCGCGCCTTCGAGCTGACGTATGGTCCGGGCTACGACTATCAGCCCGACTGGTCGCCGGACGGACAACACATCGTATTCGCACGCCACGACAACAATGCCATCGAGTTGTGGCAGCTCGATCTGTCGTCGGGCAAGACGCAGCAACTCACGACGACGGACGCCGTGAACGTCGAACCACGCTACTCGCCCGACGGCAAGCGACTCGCGTACGTGTCGACTACCGGCAGCGGTCACTTCAACCTGTTCGTCGCATCGATCGATGGCGGCAAGCTCGGCGCCGCGCGCGCAGTCGTCGCGCCGCGCGAAAGCAAGATCGCGCGTTACTACTATTCCAAGCACGATCACACGATCAATCCTTCGTGGACGCCGGACGGCAAACGCCTGGTATTCGTCTCCAACCGCGAGATTGCGTATGGCTCAGGCGACCTGTGCAGCGCTGCAGTCGACGGTGGGAGTGAGTTCGAGTGCTTCATCCATGAAGAAACCAGCTGGCGTGCGCGACCGGAAGTTGCGCCCGACGGTCGGCGCGTGCTGTACAGCAGCTATCAGGGACGTCAGTGGCACCAGCTGTGGTTGACGGCTCTCGCGGGTGACGCGCAGCTGCCGCTGACGTTCGGCGAGTTCGACGCGACGCAAGCGCGCTGGTCGCCCGATGGGCGGCGCATCGCGTACGTCAGCAACGAAGACGGCAACGTGAGCCTGTGGGTGCTCGAAACGGTGGGCGGCGAGCGTACTCGCATCGTCGCGCGCGATCGCCAATACGCACGTCCGATGGCGACAGTGCACGTTCGCTTGAACACCGCAACCAAGACCAGTGCAGGCCGCATCAGTGTCGTCGGCTCGGACAATCGCTACTACAGTTCTGACGATCGCTGGATGCACGCGGACGACGGCTTCGATCCGGTGCGAGTGCCGGCCGAGGTGCGCTACTTCCATTGCCCTGGCGAATGCGTGCTGACGCTCCCGCTCGGCGAGAGCTATGTCACTGCATGGCGCGGCCAGGAATACACGCCGGTCCGCCGCATGATCGACGTGCGCGCAGCGGGTCAGAACGTTATGGATCTTGCGCTACAGCCGCTCAAACTTCCCGACTGGGCGCCGCGCAATGTCACGGCCGACCTGCACGTCCACATGAACTACGGCGGTCACTACCGGGCCACGGAAGAGCGATTGATCGAGCAGGCGCGCGCCGAAGATCTCGACGTGGTCTACAACCTG
>CADEEJ010000045.1:18636-22116 GCA_902826315.1 uncultured Steroidobacter sp. | reverse complement strand
AACGCGTTTCCGGCCGACGTCGCGCTCGGCAAGACCGACTACATCGAAGTGGTCGGATTCGCCGATCACAAAGCGACTGCCGAGGTCTGGTACAAGCTGCTGAACCTCGGTTTCCGCATTCCCACCGGCTCCGGCACCGATGCGATGACCAACTACGCCAGCTTGCGCGGACCGGTCGGCATGAATCGCGTGTATCTCAATACCGGCGGCAGCACCGAACCTGCAGCTTTGCAGGCCGCGCTGAAGGAAGGACGCACGTTCGCGAGCAACGGTCCGCAGCTGGCCCTCGAAGTCGACGGCAAGGCGCCGGGCGATACGCTGACGTTGCCTGCGGGCGGACAGACAGTTCGATATCGCGCAGCACTGCGCTCGCCGGTCGCGATCGATCACTTCGAGCTGGTGCAGAACGGTCGCGTGGTTGCGCGCCATCGATTGTCGAAGGCTCGCACGCATGCGGACGTGTCAGGTCAGCTCAAGCTGAGTCAGAGCGGCTGGATCGTGCTGCGCGCCTGGAACGACGGCGCCGATCCGCTGATCCTCGATCTCTATCCGTACGGCACGACCAGCCCGGTCTACGTGAGCGTGGGCGGAGCAGCGACGAATTCGCCTGCCGACGCGAAATATTTCGTACACTGGCTGGACCGCGTGATCGCCGCGGCTGAGGGCCGGACGGACTACAACGACGATCGCGAGCGCCAGGCGACGCTCGACTACCTGCACGCGGCGCAGGCGGTGTACGTGCAGAAAGCGCAGCAGCAGTGATTTCATGAATCAGCCCGGCACCAACAATCCACAAGGCACCGCGCCGCCGCCGCGCCAGCTGGGCTTCTGGCTGTGCCTCGCGCTCGTCGTCGGCAACATGATCGGCTCGGGGGTTTTCCTGCTGCCGGCATCGCTCGCTCCCTACGGCCTGAACAGTATCGTCGGCTGGATCTTCACGGCCAGCGGTGGAGTACTGCTCGCAGTGGTGTTCGCAGCGCTAGCTCGCGTCTATCCGCAGGCGGGCGGTCCGTACCTGTATCCGCGTGTCGCTTTCGGCGAGTGTGCCGGCTTCGTGATGGCCTGGGGTTACTGGATGTCGGTGTGGGTCGGCAACGCCGCCATCGCAATCGGCAGCGTCGCGTATCTGTCCGAGCTCGTGCCGGCGATCAAGAGCGTCAAGGGTGGTCCGGCGCTCACGGCAGTCGCGATGATCTGGATCCTGACGTTCGTGAACTGGCGCGGTGTGAAGACGGCCGGCGTGTTCCAGCTGGTGACGACGGTACTCAAGCTCATCCCGCTGCTCGCCGTGGTCATCCTCGCTATCGTGCTGCTCGGGCGCGGCGACGCGACGCTGATCAAGGTCGAGCCGCAGCCGTTCACGGTCTCCGCAATGACTGCCGCCGCGATTCTGACCCTATGGCCGCTGCTCGGTCTCGAGTCCGCGACCGTGCCGGCAGAGAACGTCATCGACCCGGAGCGCAACATCCCGCGCTCGACGCTGTGGGGGACGATCGTCACCGCGCTCATCTACGTCGTCGCGTGCTCGGCGGTGATCCTGCTGATCCCGGGCTCGCAGCTCAAGGATTCGAACGCGCCGTTCGCCGAATTGATGCGGCTGTTCTGGGGCGACTGGGCGGCGACGGCAGTCGCGCTGTTCGCGTTCATCAGCGGCTTCGGCGCGCTCAACGGCTGGATCCTGATCCAGGGTGAGATGCCGCGCGTGCTGGCGAAGGAGAAGATCTTCCCGCAGGTGTTCGCGCACGAATCGCGCTACCGCACGCCGGACTATTCGCTGTTCATCACCAGCGCGCTGGTCACGATCGTGATGCTGATGAACTACAGTGCGTCGATGGTCGCGGTGTTCACGAAGATCATCCTGATTTCCACGTGCGCATACCTGGTGATGTACCTGTTCTGTTCGCTTGCGGCCTTCCGGCTCGCGCTGCGCGGCGACCTGGGTGCGCGCGGCCGACGGCTGTCGTGGCTGATCGTCGTGGCCATCCTCGCGGGGCTTTACTCGCTGTGGACGCTGTGGGGAGCCGCCGCCTTTCCGGTGGCAATGGGCGGCGTCGGCATCGAGGCGTTCTGGTGGGCAATGGGATTGTTCGCGCTGGGCCTGCCGCTGTATTTCCTGCTGAAGTGGCAGCGCCGCCGAGCGGCGAATGCAGCCGTCGCGACCTGATACACCTTCCTTCTCATGCAACGCGATCCGCGCTACGACATCCTGTTCGAGCCCGTCCGTATTGGTCCGGTCACTGCGAAGAACCGCTTCTTCCAGGTCCCTCACTGCAACGGCATGGGTTACGCCATGCCGCAAGCGCACGCGGCGATGCGCGCCGCAAAAGCGGAAGGCGGCTGGGCTGTCGTCAGCACCGAGGAGTGCGAGATTCATCCGACCGGCGACATCTCGCCGTACATCGAAGCGCGGCTCTGGGACGATCACGACATTCCTGCGCTGACGCTGATGTGCGAGCAGGTGCACGCGCATGGCGCGCTCGCGGCGATCGAGCTCACGCATAACGGCCCGACGTCCTCGAATCTGTATTCGCGCGAGGTCGCGATCGCTCCGTCGCATCAGCCGCTGAAATACGGCTATCCGCAACAAGCGCGTGCGATGACGTTGCGCGACATCCGCGACTATCGACGCTGGCATCGCGACGCGGCGCTGCGCTCGAAGCGCGCGGGCTTCGACATCGTTTACATCTACGCGGCGCACGACCTGTCGCTCGCGATGCACTTCCTGCAGCAGCGGCGCAATCAGCGCAGCGACGAGTACGGCGGCTCGCTCGAAAACCGCATGCGTCTGCTACGCGAGCTCATCTCCGACACGAAAGACGCAGTCGGCGACCAATGCGCGGTTGCCGTGCGCTTCGCGACTGAGGAATTCATCGGAGTCGATGGTGTGCGCGAGAGCGATGCGCGCGAGATCGTGCACGCGCTCGCGGATCTACCCGACCTGTGGGACGTCAACATCGCCGCGTGGCACATGGACACGCAGACTTCGCGCTTCGCTCCCGAGGGCTACCAGGAGCCGTTCACCAGCTGGGTGAAGACCATCACGAGCAAGCCCGTCGTGGGTGTCGGCCGCTTCACTTCGCCGGACACGATGGTCGGACAGATCCGTCGCGGCGTGCTCGACTTCATCGGTGCGGCACGCCCGTCGATCGCCGATCCATTCCTGCCGCGCAAGATCGAGGAAGGTCGCGTCGAGGACATCCGCGAGTGCATCGGCTGCAACATCTGCGTGACCGGCGACATGACTTCCACGCCGATCCGCTGCACGCAGAACCCGACGATGGGCGAGGAGTGGCGCAAAGGCTGGCATCCGGAGCGCATCGCGCCCAGCAAGAGCAGCAAGCGCGTGCTGGTCGTCGGCGCCGGTCCGGCTGGTCTGGAAGCAGCCCGTGCTCTCGGCCAGCGCGGCTACGAAGTGCATCTCGCCGAGGCTTCGCGCGAGCTCGGCGGCCGCGTGAATCTCGAAGCACGTCTGCCCGGGCT
>CADEEJ010000045.1:13065-18536 GCA_902826315.1 uncultured Steroidobacter sp. | reverse complement strand
CTGTTCGATGACGATGCGTTCTATATCGGCAGCGTCATCGCCGAAGTGCTGCGCGCGGCCGGCCGCGAGGTCGTCTATGTGACCCCCGACGACGTGGTCGCTTCGTGGACAACTTACACGCAGGAATACAAGCACGTGCAGAAGCGCCTGCGCTCACTGGGGATGCAAATCATCACGGGGCACAACGTCCGTGCCGTGGACAGCGAAGGCGCGCAACTGGTCTGCGTATACAGCGGCCGCGAACAGCGTGTGAGCTGCGCATCCGTCGTCGCCATCACGGCCCGACTGCCGAACGACACGCTGCAGACCGCTTTGGAAGCGCTTTCTGCCGACTGGCAGGCCGCCGGAATCGAAGCGGTCACGCCGATCGGCGACTGTCACGCCCCGGGCCTGATCGTCCATGCCGTGTATGCAGGCCACCGCTGTGCGCGCGAGCTGGACGAGCCGGCCGAAGGTGAAGTTTGTTTTCGACGGCGCGCATCGGAGCCACCGATGTCGTAAAGTCGGCTGCGGGGAACGGGGGAGATCATGGCGAATGACGTAAGTGCTGCCAAAGACCATTCCTACGATGCCATCGTCATCGGCACGGGCATCACCGGCGGCTGGGCCGCCAAAGAGCTCACCGAGAGGGGACTGAAGACGCTGGTGCTCGATCGCGGCCGTGACGTGAAGCATGGCGATTATCCGACCGCGACCAAGGACATCTGGGAATTTCCCTACGGTGGCCGCGCCACCGACGAAGACCTCAAACGCCAGGCAGTCGCCGCGCGCAGCGGCTACGCGATCACGCAGGCGTCGAAACACTGGTTCGTCGACGACACCGAGCATCCGTACACCGAGATCCAGCGCTTCGACTGGATCCGCGGCTATCACGTCGGCGGCCGCTCGATCATGTGGGGCCGGCAGAGCTACCGCTGGAGCCAGATGGACTTCGAGGCGAACGCGAAGGACGGCGTCGCGGTCGACTGGCCGGTGCGCTACGCGGAGATCGCGCCGTGGTACGACCACGTCGAGAACTTCATCGGCGTCAGCGGCCGCGCCGAAAATCTGCCGCAGCTGCCCGACGGCAAGTTCCTGCCGCCGATGGATCTCAACTGCGTCGAGACCCATCTGCAGCAGACGATGACGGACAAGTTCAAGCGCAAGCTGACGATCGGGCGCGTCGCGCACCTGACCGCGCCGCTTGCACACAGTCCGCAGCGAGGCACGTGCCAGTATCGCAACCTGTGCATTCGCGGCTGCCCGTACGGCGCGTACTTCAGCAGCAATTCGAGCACGCTGCCCGCGGCCGAAGCCACCGGCAACATGACGCTGCGGCCGAATTCGATCGTGTCCGAGCTGATCTACGACGACAAGACGCAGCGCGCGACCGGCGTGCGCGTCATCGACGCGGAGACCAACGAGCAGCTCGAGTTCAACGCCAAGGTGATCTTCGTGTGTGCGTCCACGTTCGCGTCCGCGCACATCATGCTGAACTCGGTGTCGAAGCGCTTTCCGAACGGCTTCGGCAACGACAGCGGCGAGCTCGGCTGCAACATCATGGATCACCATCTCGACGTCGGCGCGGGCGCGCTGGTCGAGGGCTACACCGATCAGTACTACACCGGCCGCCGGCCCAACGGCTTCTACATCCCGCGCTATCGCAACCTCGCGGGCGAGAAGCGCAGCTACATCCGCGGCTTCGGCTATCAAGGTGGGGCAGGGCGGCTCGGCTGGACACGCCTGATGCTCGACAAGTCGCTCGGTGCGGAGCTGAAGGAAAAAGCTGCGACGCCCGGCCCGTGGTACATCCGCATGGGCGGCTTCGGCGAGATCCTGCCGAATCACGCCAATCGCGTGACGTTGGACAGGACGCGCAAGGACAAGTGGGGCCTGCCCTTGCTCGCGTTCGATGCGCAGCTGCGCGACAACGAGCTGAAGATGCGCAAGGACATGGCGAACGATGCCGCCGAGATGCTCGCCGCCGCAGGCTTCCGCGACGTGAAAACCTACGACCGCGAGACCGGCATCGGCCTCGGCATCCACGAGATGGGCACCGCGCGCATGGGCAAGGATCCGAAGACCTCGGTGCTCAACAAGTGGAACCAGGTGCACGCGTGCCCGAACGTGTACGTCACCGACGGCTCGTTCATGGTTTCGAGCGCGTGTCAGAACCCTTCGCTGACCTACATGGCTTTCACCGTACGGGCAGTCGATCATGCCGTCGGCGAGCTGAAGCGGGGGAACGTATGAGCGACCACGATCTCATGAATCGCCGCGAGGTCATCCAGCGCGTCGCGATGTTGATGGGTGGTGCGATCTCCGCGCCTGCAGTGCTCGCCGTGCTCAACGGCTGCTCGCCGAAACCGGGCGCCGGCTGGCAACCGCTGTTCCTGAGCAAAGAAGAAGGCGCGATGGTCGAAGCAGTCGCCGAGCTCATCATGCCGCGCACGGATACGCCCGGTGCGCGCGAAGTCGGCGTGCCGGCGTTCATCGACGTGATCCTGAAAGATGCGTATCCCTCCGACGAGCAGGCGCGCTTCATCAGCGGGCTGAAAGATTTCGATGCGGAAGCGCAGCGCGTGCATGGCAAGCCGTTCCTCGAGTTGCCGCAGGCGCAGCGCGTGTCGTACCTGCAGAGAGTGCATGACGAGGCCGCGGCGGCCGAGAAAGTCGAGGCGGACAAAGATGTCCCGGCCGGCGAACGCAAACGCCCGTTCGTGCTGATGATGAAGGAGCTGACGCTGCTGGGCTTCTTCACCTCGCAGGCCGGCGCGACGCAGGTGCTGCAGTACGTGGCCGTGCCCGGCGGCTTCCAGGCCTGCATTCCGATCGCGGAAGCGGGCAACGGCAAGCAGTGGGCTACGGAGGCGAGCCTGAGGTTCTGAGCCTTTTGCGGATGACGCCGGCCTTGTTGGTGCTCTCGTAGAGCAACAACAGCAGCAACGCGACACCGAGCGGGATCACTTCGTACACGGCGCGATACGCGAGTACCGCGCCGACCAGTTTTCCCGGTGGAATCTGCGGCAGCATCAGGAACAGCGCCGCTTCCAGCACACCCAGTCCCGCCGGCACGTTGCTCAGTTGGCCGGCGACGAACGCCAGGCAGTAGACCGCGACGAACGCCGGCCATGTCATCGCCAACTCGTCCGGCATGAACAGGTACAGGATCGTCGTCATCAACGAGATCTGCACCAGGCCGAAGCCGATCTGCACGAGCGCGTCGCGCAGCGACGGCAGGCGGATCGATTGGCCGCCGATCGTGATCGGCTCCTGGCGGGTCGCGACCAGCGCAAGCCAGCCGATGTCCTTCGCGAGCCCGAGCACGCCGAATGCGGTAACGACCGCGACGGGCAACTGAAACGCCCGGCTCGCATCTTTCAGATGGAACAGCAGTGAGAAGTCGATCAGCCAGCCGACACCGAAGACGTACGGCATCGCGACCAGCAGGACGATCGCGCCGACTTCGCGGATCGTCAGTCCTTCCGGCGCGTACATGCGATAACGCAGCGCGCCGCCGCTGACCATCGCGACACCGATGGCGCGGCCGAGCGGATTCGAGATGACGGCTGTGCGGAATGCTTGTCGGCGCAAGTTGCGGCCGCTGGCGAGCCGGACTGCGATGCCCTCGTACAAGCCGACCGTTGTGTACACACCCGCCGAGCACAGCAGCGCGACGATGAGCAGCGACGCCGGCATGTCGCTCAACTGCTGCAGCACCTGGTCGAAGTCGATCTCTTCGATGCGCTGGGCCAGCACCCACGCGGCGACGCCGGCGATCGACAGCCATACCAGCGGCAGAAACCGCTTGAGCGCGCGCTTGGGAACTTTGGGCATCTGCTCGGCCTACAATCCCTTCATGAGCCTGTTTGCCAACCTCGTCGACGTCTCGCAGCGTGTCGGTGCAACGACCGCGCGGCTGGCAAAGGTCCGGGAGCTGGCCGCTTGCCTGCGCGCCGTCGAGCCTGGCGAGATCGACACCGCCGTGCATTATCTGTCAGGCGAACTCCCGCAGGGACGTTTCGGCATCGGTTACGCCATCTTGCGCAAGGCGAGCGAAGAAAGCGGGGCTGCAGCGACGGCCAGTCTGACGATCGGCGACGTCGACCAAAGCCTCGCGGAGGTCGCCGCGCTTCGGGGTTCGGGCTCCGCGACGAAGCGCGCCGGGGCACTGCGAGCCCTGTTCGCGCGCGCGACACAAGACGAGCAGGAGTTCCTGATCCGCCTGCTGGTCGGCGAGCTGCGGCAAGGTGCGCTCGAAGGTGTGATGGTCGACGCGATCGCTGCCGCCGCTGCCGTACCGATCGAACAAATCCGCCGCGCGGCGATGTACGCGAAGAATCTCGGCGCGGTCGCGCGCGTCGCATTGACGGAAGGCGCCGCATCGCTCGCGCAATTCCAGCTGGAGCCGTTGTCGCCCATCGCTCCGATGCTCGCGCAAACCGCGGCGGACGTCGGCGAAGCGCTGGCGCAGTTCGGCGGCGAGGTCGCCTTCGAATGGAAGATGGACGGCGCGCGCATCCAGCTGCACAAGGCCGGCGACTCCGTGCGCATCTACACGCGCAGCTCGAATGAGATCACGGCAGCAGTGCCGGAGATCGTCGAGACCGTGCAGGGATTGCCGGCGCGCGAAATGATCCTGGATGGCGAAGCGATCGCCTTCACCGCCGGCGGTCGACCGCACCCTTTTCAGGTCACTATGCGTCGCTTCGGGCGCAAGCTCGACGTGGAAAAGCTACGCAGCGAGCTGCCGATGCGGGCGTTCTTCTTCGATTGTCTGCACTTCGCAGGCGAGAGCCTGACCGCCCGGCCGGCGCGCGAGCGCTTCGCTGCACTGGAGCGCGCGGTGCCGCCCGAGTTGATCATTCCGCGCCTCATCGCCGACTCCGCCACGGCCGCGCAGAATTTCTACGACGCCGCGCTCGCAGCCGGCCACGAAGGAGTGATGGCGAAGTCGCTCGATGCGCCGTACGAAGCGGGCAATCGCGGCGCGAGCTGGCTGAAGATCAAGCGCGCCCACACGCTCGATCTGGTCGTGCTTGCGGCGGAGTGGGGCCACGGCCGCCGCACGGGCAAGCTTTCCAATCTGCACCTCGGCGCACTCGACCCGGGTACCGGCGAATACGTGATGCTGGGCAAGACGTTCAAGGGGCTGACCGACGCGCTGCTCGAATGGCAGACGAAAGAGCTGCAGGCGCGCGAGATCCGCAACGACGGCTGGACGGTGTACGTGCGGCCGGAACTGGTCGTCGAGATCGCATTCAGCGATCTGCAGGCGAGCCCGCGCTATCCGGGCGGCCTTGCGCTGCGCCTGGCGCGCGTCAAGCGCTACCGCACGGACAAGCGTGTCGCAGAAGCGGACACGATGGAGAGCGTCAGGAAGATATTTGCGGCGCAGGCGGGCTGACGCTCGCTTCTCCACTGCGCAGCGGTTGACGCTGCCAGTACGTCAGCGATCGCCACACCCATTCGAGCGGTCCGAAGCGGAAGCG
>CADEEJ010000045.1:0-12965 GCA_902826315.1 uncultured Steroidobacter sp. | reverse complement strand
GTCAGCGGAATTCGGCCGAGGTCGTAGGTCAGGTACGAAGCGATGATCGACTCGACGCCGAACTCGCCACGGATCAGGTTGCTGGTCTCGAACAGGTTGACGGCGAGGCCGATCGCATAACCGACCAGCATCATGGTCGTGTAGACGCGTCGGGACGCTGCCCCGGTGAGCACGCCGTACTTCAGCAGCGCCATGCCGAGCAGCATCATGCCCAGGCATTCGAGAAAGCCGTGCTGCAGGAAGAACGCCGTCTCGAAGTGCCAGCTCTGCGGTGCTACTACGCCGAATGCACTGACGTAGCTCTTGCGCATGCGGTTCACTTCCTTCTGCAGCTCCTCGCGCGCAGGTTTGAAGTCTTCGTTGACAGCCGAGAAGCCTTCGATCGCGTCGCTCTGTGCTTCCGTCAGCACCTTGCCGGCGCTGCGAGCTTCCTGCGCGGCTGCGGCGGCAGCACTGGCCTCACGATAGCCATACCATTCGGTGACCGTAACGGCCGTCTGCAGCAGCATGATGACGGTTGCCGTCGCGACCAGCTTGCGCGGCGTGACATTGCGGAACACGAACAACAGCAGGCCGACTACGCCGTAGTAGTACAGGATGTCGCCGGACCACAGCAGCAGGTAGGCGTTCACGAGACCGAAGACGATCAGCCACATCGTGCGCCGGAAATACAGATCGGCGGGCAGCAGCCCCGAGTTGCGCGCCGAGTGCCGCTGCAGGAACAGCAATGCGCCGGCGCCGAACAGCAGCGTGAACATGCCGCGCATCGTTCCTTCGAAGAACAGCGCGACGACGCGCCACGCCGTCAGGTTGATGCCGTCGGCCCCGCCCCAGTTCGTCGGGTCGTCGTAGGAATGCGGCAGCCCGAACCCGGTGATGTTCATGATCAGGATGCCGAGCACGGCGATGCCGCGCGTGGCATCCAGCATTGCGATGCGCTCTTCGCGGTCCGTGGGGGCGAGGGTGGTACTCATTGCGCCGCCATTTTGTGTTTGTGGGCTGTCGCACCGCTACGGACGAAAGTGTGCGCGCAGATGCGGGGGAAAGTCATCTCGGCGCGAAACGGCGCTCGTTCGTCGCGAATCTTTGACCTGTCGTCGCCCGTGGGCTTGACTGCGCGCCATCAGATTCGGGGGAGGCAGCTATGCGTAGTCGACTGCCACGGGCTTTGCTCATCGGCGTCATGGTCGTTGTCGCGGCAACCGCCACTGCAGTGCGGGCCGAGTCGTTCCAGTTCTCGGACATCGCCGGCTGGTGGTCCGCCGAGCCCGAGTACGGCGGCGAGCGCTCGCGCGTCGTGCTGCATTTCCTCGAAGAGGACGGCAAGCAGGCGGTGCGCATCTCGTTGCTCGCCATCGGCGGCTACGAAGTGCCGATCGGCAGCGTTGCGATCGACGGGATGACGCTCGACATGAAGCCGTTTGCGTTCCCACTGCGCTTCGATCCGCAGCACGGCACGTTGAGCGGAGTCATGGCCGAAGAGGCAGTGCCGGTCTACAAGATTCCCGTCGAGTTCCGCCGCATCGAACCGCTCGCGAAGCCCGTGCCGCGCACCTGGGATTTCCCGCGGCCGCGCGTGCGCTGGACCTTCGACACCGGTGCCGCGGTCTGGGCCGCCATCGAGCACGATGCGCAGAGCGGCCTGCTCTTCGTCGCCAACGATGCGGGTACGCTGCACGCTCTGGACTCGAAAGGTGCGCAGCGCTGGAAGTTCGCGACCGGCAAACCGATCAAAGGGCGGCCCGCAGCGATCGGCGACTGCGTGTACCTCGCATCGGACAGTGGCTTTCTCTACAAGCTCGACAAGCGCAGCGGCGCAGAGCGCTGGCGCGCCAGGATCGACAGCGGCAGTCCGGAGCGCATTTCGCCGTACAAGGAAGGATCGCGCTGGGATCGCTACGGCTCCAGCATCGTTGCCGATGGCAAGCGCGTCTACGTCAGCAGCCGCGACAAGACTTTGTACGCGTTCGATCTGGCCACGGGCAAAGAACAGTGGCGCGTGCAGACCCAGGACATGATGACCGCGACCCCCGCGCTGTATCGCGACACGGTGCTGTTCGCGGACTACAAGGGCATCGTGCAGGCGGTCGGCGCGAGCGACGGCAAGCAGCGCTGGAGTTACGACGCGCGGCTACCGGTTGCGGGCGATCTCGTCGTCGACGACAACCGCGTGTTCGTCGGCAGCCGCACCTACGACTTGATCGCACTCGATGCCGCTAACGGTAAAGAACTGTGGAAACACTACTACTGGTTCTCGTGGATCGAATCCCCGCCGGTGGTGCGCGACGGCGTCGTCTACACCGGTTCCTCAGACGGCGTCGGCGTATTCGCAATCGATGCACGAGACGGCAAGCTGCGCTGGAAAGCAGCAGTTCCGGGCTGGGCATGGCCGCGCACTGCAGTCGGCAAACAGCTCGTCGTGGCAGCTACGGTCGGAGCCGGCGCGTATCCGGGCAACCGCGCCGGATCGCTCGTCGCCATCGATCGCGCAAGCGGCGCGATCCGCTGGATGTACCTCGATCCGCCGAGTGCCGAAACGCTGGCGAAGAAGGCGGAGTGGGGCTTCGCGGCCGCGCCTGCAATGAGCGACGGCGTGGTCTATGCGGCGGACCTACAGGGTCGCGTCTACGCCATCGAGTGCGATGCAGGGACTTGCAGCAGCTGATTGCGGCACAATGCCCTCAGGTCAGTTCCGGGGGCAGTCGCATCGTGGGTTCGCAAGTCTCGGCCGCGCTCGTCATCTTCGTCGCCACGATCGTCATCAGCCTCATCGGCCTGTTCGGCTCGCCGAAGCTGATCGATCGCAGCCTGTTCCGCCCGTACTGGTTCCTGCGCCGCCAGCAGTACGACACGATCGTCATGAGCGGTCTCGTGCATGCCGACCTGATGCACCTGATCTTCAACATGATGACGTTCTACTTCTTCGCGTTCCCGCTGGAACGCACGATCGGCACGGTGCAATTCGTCGCGCTGTACCTGGCAGGCCTGCTGATCAGTCACGCCGGCACGTACTACAAGCAACGCAACAATCCCGAGTACGCCTGCCTGGGTGCATCCGGTGCTATCTCGGCGGTGCTGTTCGCTGCAATCGTGTATTTCCCCGAGCAGTCGCTGATCATCCTGCCGATCCCCATACCGATCCCCGCGCCGCTGTTCGGCGTGCTCTATCTTGCGTACACCTACTACGCGTCCAAGCATCCGCACGGCCGCATCAATCACGATGCGCATCTCGGCGGGGCGATCACCGGCCTGGCGTTCGTCGCCGTGACGGCGCCGCGCGCGTACGGAAATTTGCTGCAATCCATTTTTTAGGGAGCAGGATTGCGCAGGCAAGCCGATATGGCGTTGCGTACATACATCAAAACTCCGCATTCGGCTTGCGTAAGGGACGTGCCTAACTTGCTTATTTACAATATCGAGTGCTAGCGTCTGCGCCCTCTCTCGGGAGGTCGTCATGGATATAAGAACGTTTAGGACTCTGGCCGGCCGGAATCGCTACGCCCTGTTCGCAGCGGCGTGTTTGATCCCCGCCACATGTATACAGCCCGCCTGGGCCGCCGACGAGCCTGAAGAGGTCATCGTCACCGGCTCGCGCATTCGGCAGAGCCCGGTCGAGCGTGTCGCTCCCGTGCAGACTGCTACGTCCGCGGACATCGATCGCAGCGGCGAGATCAGCGTCGCCGATTACCTGCAGCGCTTGCCGATCTCCGGCTCGGCGATCAATCGCGCGAACAACTCGAGCGGCAACCTCGGCTTCCCGCCCGACGGCGGCGGTATCGGTGCCGGTGCGAGCGAAATCGACCTGCGTTACCTGACTTCCAAGCGCGTGCTCGTGCTGGTGGACGGCAGGCGCTGGGTGCGCGGCTCGTCCGGCAGCGGCGTGTCCGGCGCGGTCGACCTCAATACGATTCCCACGGCTGCGATCGAGCGCATCGAAGTGCTGCAGGACGGCGCTTCGCCGATCTACGGCTCCGACGCCATCGCCGGCGTGGTCAACGTCATCACGAAGTCCGACTTCCAGGGCTTCGAGTTCGAGACGAACCAGGCTGCATACGACGAGGGCGACGGCTACACGCAGGACTACAGCCTGTCGTTTGGCGCGAGCGCCGAGCGCAGCCGCACGTTCGTCAGCGTGGCCTATTCGCGCCAGGATCCCGTGATGTCGGGCGATCGCGAGCTGTCGCGCTGCGTGCTGTTCGGCGCGTCGGCCTGTAACTTCAACGGCAGCTCCGGTATTCCGCAGGGCCGCTTCACCTTCCTCGATCCGCGCGGCGACGGCCCGGATCCGGGCACCGATCCGGACGTCATCGACATCGTGCTGAATACCGGCGCGAGCGGCGACAACTACAACCCGAACAACCCGAACAGCGGCGACTGGCACAACTTCAGCAACGCCGATCGCTTCAACTTCCGGCCGTTCAACTATCTCGCGACCCCGAACCGGCGCGTGAACGTGTTCGGCAAGGCGGCGTACGACGTTGCCGACGACGTCGAGCTGACGTTCACGGCGTCGTTCACGAACCGCGAGTCGAGCGGCCAGGCTGCACCGAATCCGCTGTTCATGGGCAGTGGCGCGGGCGCCGGCTTCTTCCTCGACAACGTGTTCATCCCGGCCAACCACCCGTTCAACCCGTTCGGCATCAATCTCGGCCCGAATGCGATCACCCCGGGACAGAACAATCTGAACCAGATCGCCCGGCGTCCGATCGAGGCCGGCCCGCGGCAGTTCGATCAGAAGGTCGATACCTGGATGCTGTCCGGCGCGCTCACCGGCAACGTCGAGCTCGGCGAGCGCACGCACTACTGGGATGTGAGCCTGAACTGGGGGCGCAACAACGCCTCGCAGACCGGCCACAACATCTTCAACGCGCGCAAGTTGGCGCTCGCGCTCGGTCCCGTGGACGCGTGCGCCGCGACTCCGGGCTGCACGCCGTTCAACATTTTCGGCGGCGCCGGCACGATCACGCCGGAGATGCTCGCCTGGGCGACGTTCACGCAGAACGACAGCAGCACCCAGGAGCTCAACGACGTCGCGCTGAACCTGACCGGCGAGATCTTCGATCTGCCCGCGGGCGCATTCGCCTACGCGGCGGGATTCGAATACCGCAAAGAGCGCGGCGAGTTCATTCCGGACTCGATCGCTCAGTCGGGCGAGACGGCGGACGTGCCGGCTTCGTCTACCCGGGGCGAGGTGAAGGTGAAGGAAGCCTACCTCGAGCTGCGCGCGCCGCTGCTGGCGAACCTGCCGGCCGTGCAGCGCCTCGAGCTGTCGGCTGCCGTGCGCTCTTCGGACTACGACAGCTTCGGCCGCGATGAAGTCTTCAAGGGCGGCCTGTACTGGCGCGTGATCAACGACCTGGCGGTGCGCGCCAATTACGCCGAAGGTTTCCGGGCGCCGAACATCGGCGAGCTCTTCAACACCGGCTCGCGCTTCGACAGCGGTCTGGACGATCCGTGCGATGCCGATACCCTGGCTGCGGATCCGACGCTCACCGCCAACTGCCGGACGCTGGGCGTGCCCGGCTCGTTCGTGCAGCTCAACCCGCAGATCAGCGTGCAGACCGGCGGCAATCCCGATCTCACGCCGGAGACGTCCGACACCTACACGATCGGCATCGGCTACAGCCCGTCGTGGGCGGAGAACGCCTCCTGGATCGAAGACCTCACGTTCGATGTGAACTACTACAACATCGAGCTCGAGAACGCGATCCAGGCGCTCGACGCGCAGGTGCAGCTCGACAACTGCGTGGAGACGCTGTCGCCGCTGTTCTGCGACGGCATCGCTCGCGCTGCGGGCGGCTCGATCATCGCCTTCGCCAATCAGCTGACGAACATCGGTCGCATCGAGACCGAAGGCTTCGATTGGACCTTCACGTTGACGACGCCGGAGTTCGGCTTCGGCGCGCTGCGCTTCACCTGGGCCAACACGTATCTCGCAGGCTACAAGGAGTTCACGCTGGGCGAGAACGGCCTGGTCGGGCGCGAGCTCGCGGGCATCGAGCTGGGCTCGCCGATCCGCGGCTACGTGCGCTACAAGTCGACGCTGGCGACGGACTGGCAGAAGGGCGACTTCGTCACGTCGCTGACCCTGCGCTATCTCAGTGCCATCGACGGTGCCTGTACGGCGGCGGCTCGCGGCCAAAACCTGTGCAGCGATCCGGCGCGCAACGTCGACGAGCTGGACGCGAAGGTGTACACGGATCTGCAGGTCGCATGGACGCCGTCGTTCTTCGAGCAGAAGCTGCAGCTGGCACTCGGCATCAACAACGTCCTCGACGAGGATCCGCCGCCGTGCCGCGCCTGCGACTTGAACAACTACGACGGCACGATCTATCCGGTGCCGGGCCGCTTCGTGCACGCCCGGGCTGCGTACAAGTTCTAATGAGGCTTGCAACAACGACATGACTGGTGAAGGGGCGCATGACCTGCGCCCCTTTGCCTTTTGGGCAAGCGCATTTTTCGTTTCAGAGTGACATGGGGGAGAACCAGGACATGTACAAATCCAAGACATTCGCGAGTAGCGTGCTCGCTCTCGGGCTGGCGGCACCGGCGCTGAGCTTCGCAGCCAGCGACGAATCCATCATCGAGCAGATCATCGTGACCGCACAGAAGCGCGCCTCGGCGTTGCAGGACGTGCCGTTCTCGGTGGCGGCCGCGAGCGAGGAACAGATTCGCGACTCGGGCTCGACCAACATCGTGGACCTGGCGCGCAACTTCGCCGGCCTCACGATCACCGACCTCGGCCCCGGGCAGAGCCAGGTCGCGATCCGCGGTATCAGCGCAGGTCAGGTCGTGCGCGACCTGGTCGGCGGTGTGAAGGAATCGGTCGGCGTGTACCTGGACGAGTCGGCGATCTCGCAGGCGCTGTTCACGCCGGACCTCGACCTGTTCGACCTCGAGCGCTTCGAAGTGCTGCGCGGCCCGCAGGGCACGCTGTTCGGCGCCGGATCGTCGGCGGGCACGGTGCGCTACATCACGCGTCAGCCGCAGCTCGGCCAGTTCGAAGGCGCGGCCGAAGGCGGCTTCACCACCGGCACCGATTCCGATGTCGGCTACAACCTGCGCGGCGTCGTCAACATGCCGCTCGGCGAGACTGCGGCGTTGCGTGTCGTCGGCTACTACAACGATCTCGCCGGCTTCATCGATTCCGTGTACCCGGGCCGCGCGAAGCGCGAGGACGTCAACGGCGGCGAGAAGACCGGCGCTCGCGTCTCGTTGCTGATCCAGGCGAACGAGAATCTGTCGATCACACCGCGCGTCGTCTACCAGAAGCTGGAGACCGACGGCTATCCGCGCATCGATGTCTACAACATTCTCGGCAACCCGTTCACCACCACGCAGCCGGCGGTGAATCCCGGCGAGCGCGGCCAGGTGACGCAATTCCGCGAAGGCATCACCGACGAGATGACCCTCGCAGACGTCGTGATCAACTGGGGACTCGGCGGCGTCACGCTGACCTCGGTGACTTCGTACACGGATCGCGACGTGGAAGTGGTGCGCGACGCTTCGCAGCTGACCGGCAGCGTGTCGATCACCTTCGGCCAGCTGTTCCCGACCGGCGCCCCGATCGCGGCGACGCCGGAAGAAGTGCGCCTGAACTCGCCGCTGATCGACACCACGACGCTCAAGACCTTCAGCCAGGAAGTGCGGCTCGCGTCCGACAGCGGCGATGCCTTCGAGTGGCTGGTCGGTGCGTTCTACCAGGACATCGATCGCGAGTACGGGCAGAACCTGCCGACGCCCGGCTACGACACGTTCCTGACTCGCCGCGGCCTGCCGCCGAGCACGGGCTTCAATGCGCCGCCGAACACGCCGTACTTCTCCGACGTGCCGTTCACCTTCAAACAGTTCGCACTGTTCGGCGAAGGCACTTACCACTTCAGCGACCAGTGGAGCCTCACCGGCGGCCTGCGCTACTACGACTTCGACGAAGACCGCTTCCTTACTTTCGCGGGCGTGTTCGCCGACCTGGGCTACACGCGGCAGCCGGGCTCGACCAGCTCCGACGGCTTCTCGCCGCGCGCGATCCTGGCGTTCGAGCCGAACGACGACGTGCTGCTGACGGCGCAGGTCGCGCGCGGCTTCCGCCTCGGCGGCATCAACGATCCGCTGAACGTCTCGTTGTGCGATCCCGCCACCGGCGACCTGGCCACCTTCGGCGGTCATCCGGACTTCAAGGACGAGAAGGTGACCAACTACGAGATCGGCGCGAAGACGCAGCTCGCCGACGGGCGCGTGACGTTGAACGCCGCGGTGTTCTTCTCCGACATCGACGACCTGCAGGTGATCGCCGACGCCGGCTCATGCTCGTCGCGCATCGTGATCAACGCGCAGGCGGAATCGATCGGCGCGGAGTTCGAGCTGGCCGCGCGTCCGAGCGCCAATTGGGACCTGGGCCTGTCCGCTACGTGGACGCAGTCGGAGATCACCGAGACGCAGACGAACGCCGCCGGCGTGCCGATCGCGGGTATCCGCGACGGCAATCGCCTGCCGACGGCACCTGAGTTCCAGGCCGCGGCGAGCGTGACCTACAGCTGGCCGTTCTCGGCGACGCTGGAAGCGTTCACCAACTTCACGTTCCAGCACGTCGGCTCGTCGTTCACGCAGCTCGCCGATCAGGAGCCGGGCTTCGGTTGCGTCGGCTGCGCCGGCGGACCGGGCTTCTTCAACTTCGGCAACACCACCATCAACAGCTTCACGTTCGAGCCGGAGCTGCCGTCGTACGAGATCGGCAACCTGCGCTTCGGCGTCAAGAAGGACGAGTGGGAAGCCGCGCTGTTCATCAACAACGTCTGGGACGAGCGGGCCTTCCTGTCGCTCGATCGCGAGCGCGGTACGCGCGCCCGCGTCAGCTACCTGACGAACATGCCGCGCACCTTCGGCGTGTCGCTGCGGATGAACTTCTAAACCGCGAGCGTTTCGTTTCTGCACGGTCCGGACATCGCCCTCCCCCGCACGGGGGAGGGCGAGTATCATCGCGGCTTTGTCGTGCCCACCCGCATCGACGAGGTCTCCGACATGGCACCGTCCCGTTCCCGCCTCCTGCCTGTTTTAGCAATCGCTGCAGCGACATTCGCAATGCTTGCCGGCTGCAGCAAGTCGCCGTCGCCGGAGCACAAGAGCGAGGCACCGGCCCCCGCAGTCAACGTCGAGTGGACCAAGTTCGTCGACGAGTTCATCGACGCCTACTTCGCCGCCAATCCGTCGTTCGCGGTCCAGAGCGGCAAGCACGAATTCGACGGTCAGCTCGCCGACTGGACGCCTGAAGGCATCCAGAAGGAGATCGCGCGGCTCGAGCAGTCGCGGCAACGGGCGGTCGGGTTCCAGGACGGCACGCTCTCGCCGGAGGAGCGCTTTCAGCGCGATTACCTGATCAGCCGCGTCGACAACGATCTGTTCTGGCTGCGCGACGCGCGGGCGCCGTTCACGAATCCCAGCTGGTATTTCAACGCGGGCCTCGATCCCAGCACCTACGTCACGGTGCCGTATGCGCCGGCCGATCAGCGCTTGCGCGCGTTCATCAAGTACGCGCAGCAGATCCCGGGCGCCGTGGCGCAGATCAAGAAGAACGTGCCGATGCCGCTGCCGAAGACCTTCATCGACTTCAGCAGCAAGAGCTTCGGCGGCTTCGTCGATTTCTATCGCCAGGACGTGCCGCAGGCGTTCGCGGAAGTGCAGGACGCCGGACTGAAGAAGCAGCTCGCGGAAGTCATCGAGCCGGCTGCGAAGGCGATGCAGGACTACGCGAAGTGGATCGCCGCGCAGAAGCCCGGCAAGAGCGACGCGTACGTGCTCGGGCCGGAGCGCTTCGCCGCGATGGTGCGCATGACGGAGAACGTCACGACCTCAGTCGACAAGCTGGAAGAGATCGGCCGCGCCGACCTGGAGCGCAATCTCGCGGCGCTCGCCGAGGCATGCAAGCAGTACGCGGCCGGCGCGACGATCGAGAAATGCATCGAGAAGATGAATGCCGACAAGCCGACGGGCGGCGCAGTCGAAGGTGCGCGCGCGCAGCTTGCGCAGCTGCGTCAGTTCATCGTCGACCACGACGTCGTGACCATTCCCGGCACCGAAGAAGCGCTGGTGATGGAAGCGCCCGCGTATCGCCGGCAGAACTTCGCGTACATCAACATTCCGGGTCCGTACGAGAAGAACCTGCCGTCGGTCTACTACATCGCACCGCCCGATACGTCCTGGTCGAAGGCTGAGCAGGAAGCGTACGTGCCGGGCAGGGCCGACCTGTTGTTCACGTCGGTGCACGAAGTGTGGCCGGGCCATTTCCTGCAGTTCCTGCATTCCAATCGCGCGCCGTGGCGCTTCGGCCAGCTGTTCGTCGGCTATGCGTACGCCGAGGGCTGGGCGCACTACGCCGAGGAATTGATGATCGAAAAGGGTCTCGCGAGCGGCGCGCCCGAGATGCACATCGGCCAGTTGTTGAACGCGCTGCTGCGTAACGTGCGCTACATGTGCGCGATCGGTCTGCACACGAAGGGCATGACCGTCGACCAATGCGAACAGATGTTCAAGGAGAAGGCGTACCAGGATGCCGGCAACGCACGGCAGCAGGCTGCGCGCGGCACGTATGACCCGGCGTATCTGAACTACACGATGGGCAAGCTGATGATCCGCAAGCTCCGCGCCGACTGGGCGACGACGCGCGGCGGCGAGCAGGCATGGAAGCAGTTCAACGACGAGTTCCTGTCGTACGGCGGTCCGCCGATTCCGCTGGTGCGCGCACAGATGCTGAAGGGACCGGCGGGTGAATTGTTCTGAAACAAGTCATCGTCGTTAACGAAGCGCTGGACCTGCCGCGCGGCAAACTTGCCGCGCAGGTCGCGCACGCTTCGGTCGCTGCCTTGCTCGAGGCAACGGCCGATGCGCGACGTCGCTGGGTCGGGGACGGCATGCCGAAGATCGTGCTCCGCTGCGAATCGGAGCTGGAGCTGCTGCAGCTCGAAGCGGCGGCGGAGGAGGCGGGGCTGCCGAACGCGTTGATCAGGGATGCGGGCCACACCGTCGTGGCCGCAGGCACGGTGACGTGCCTGGGCCTCGGACCGGCATCGATCGCAGCGATCGATGCGCTGACGGGTGAGCTGAAGCTGGTGCGCTGATCAGTTGTGCTTGACGAGCGCGGCGACCTTCTTGCCGGTCAGCTCGTTGTAGAGCGTCTCGATGAACAGGTCGGTCGAGACGAACTGCCCGGAATATTTCTGCCAGGGCGCCAGCACCTTCTCCTGCTGGAGCTGCTGCAAGGTCTTGCCTGCTTTGACTTCCTTTTCGACGACTGCACGCGTGTCCTTCAGCAACTTCACGTAGTCGCGCACGTCGCTGAGCGTTGCGAGCGCGCCGTGGCCGGGAATCACTTTCACGTCCGCCGGCAGTTGCGCCATCGCGCCTTCGAGCGCAGCGATCATGCCTTTGCTGCTGCCGCCGCCGTTGATGTCGATGAACGGAAAGCCGTAGCGCACGTAGTCGTCGCCGAAGTGCACGACGTTCGACTTCGGGAAGAACACGATGCTATCGCCGTCGGTGTGGCCGCTCGGCGCATGCAGCGCGCGGATGTCTTCGCCGTTCACGTGCAGCGTCACGTCGTGCTGGAACGTGATGACGGGCAGCGCTTCCTTCGGGTTCGCGGGCTGGTCCATCTTCAGCGCGCCGCCGTTGCCGACCACGTTCGCGATCGCGAGACGCTTGCGGACGTTGTCGTGCGCGATGATGGTCGCGTCGTGCAGCGGCAGGTTGCCGCCGGTGTGATCGAAGTGATAGTGCGTGTTGATGATGAAGCGCAGCGGCTGCGTCGTGATGCCCTTGAGCGCGGCGCGGATCTTGTCGGCCAGCGGCGCGAATTGGTCATCGACGATGACGATGCCGTCGTCGCCGACAGATGCGGCGATGTTGCCGCCCGCGCCCTCCAGCATGTAGACGTTGCCGGAGACCTTCGTGACCTTGATCTCGACCTTGCTGAAGTCCTGCTGCTGGGCGGAGGCGATACCGGCGACAGTTGCCAGTGCGCCGGCGAGCAAGAAGCGCGTGCCGTAGTTCATCGAAAGCTCCCGAACT
Organism: uncultured Steroidobacter sp.; assembly: GCA_902826315.1. Lineage (GTDB taxonomy): Bacteria > Pseudomonadota > Gammaproteobacteria > Steroidobacterales > Steroidobacteraceae > Steroidobacter. Next base: position 905 of record CADEEJ010000045.1, on the reverse strand, counting down.
TTATTGGACGTTATGGGAGCGCGGATTCTAGCTCACGCCCAGCTGCTGCGCTTGGGCCGGGACTTGATCCACGCGCCGAACAACAAGCCGAGCAGGACCAGGCCGCCGCCGGCCAGCATCCAGCGCAGCGTGACGTTGCGCTCCAGCTGGCGCACACGCTCGGTCAGCTGCGTGACCTGCTTCTGCAGCGATTCGTTGCTGGCCTTGAGCTGTTTGTTCTCTTCGTAGTTCGCGATCGAAGTCGCGGAGATGCGCCGCACCTCGGCGAGCTCGGTCTGCAGCTTGTCGGTCTGCTTCGCCAGGTCGTTGGCGCGGCCATCGCTCTGGCGCAGGCCCTTCAGCTGGGATTCGAGCGACTCGACGCGGCGATCCGCGGCCACGAGCCGGTCGCGGGCGACCGGTTGCGCGGTCAGATACTGCGTGGGTATCCAGCCCTCGGTGCCGTTGGGCGTGCGGACTTGCGTGAATCCCGCGGCTGCATCTTCGCCCAGCACCTCGAGTGCCGTGCCGCTCGGAAGGCCCGCATGCAGAATCCGGTGGCTGTTCGATGGGCCACGACGCAGCGGCACGGTGAACTGATCGGACACGTACACCGTGGCAGCGAGTGCGGGGATGCAGCAGATGAACGAGGCAGCGAGCCACAGTCCCAGCACGAGTTTTCGCATCGAAAAGTTCCTTAGAACGCAGCCCGCTGACAGGGCCGCGACTATAGCGAAACTCGCTCGCGGGGGGCACACACTGGTTGCACACAGTGGGGCATAGAGAAGCCCCGTCCGTGAGGACGGGGCTTTGAGCGGAAGGCCTCGATTTTCGGCTCTGCGGCGTGCGTCGAAATTGCTTTCGCAGCGCACCGTTTTGCCCAAAACGTTGAGCCCTTCCGGGGATAAAAACGCCCCGCGTCCCGC
>CADEEJ010000044.1:17624-25224 GCA_902826315.1 uncultured Steroidobacter sp. | reverse complement strand
CCCCAGCTGTCGAGACCCGTCGGCGTGATGGTGCTTTGGAAGATCTCGTTCACCTCGACCTCGCGCTCCTGGTTGAGGACGTTGTACACGGAGAGCCGCAACTGCAGGTCTGCCACCGAGAAGGAGTACTGGTAGCTGACGTTCAGACCCAGGTCGAAGATCCAGGGTGTGCGCCCCTCCGTACCGCGCGGGTGCAACTCGTAAACGCGTTGCCCGACCGGCGCCGAGCAGTTGGCCGTGCAGATCATGAAGCTGTGGAACGCCTGACCGTCGACGTCGTTGCCGACGCCGATCTTGCTGATCGGGCGCCCGGAAGAAGCGTTGAGCGACGCGCCGAACCGCCAATGCTCGCCGAGCCCGTAAGAGCCCCGGAGCTTGAGCTGATGACGCCGATCGTTCGCCAAGTAGCCATCGCCGCCGAAGTTGACCCAGGGGTCGTCGAACGCCTCGGTGCGGCCGGCATCGGCGAAATTGAAGTCCGAGTTGACCGGACCCTCGGCATTGCCCTTGCTGAACGACAGCGTGTACGAGGCGTTCATTCCCCAGCGATCGTCCCACGCGCGATCGAGCACGAATTCCAGCGCCCGGTAGGTGCGCTTCGGCTCCGGGAAGCCGCTGACGAAACCGAGATAGGTGCCGCCGCCATTGTTGGCCGTGAAATGCGCCCAGCCGTCGCGAGACAGGTCGACGGTCACCAGCGCGTCGTTGTCGCCCTGCGTTCCGCCGGCGCCGTTGCAATCCGTATCGCTCAGGACGGTGAGCGGATCGCCCGGATTGCCCATGACGAAACCCTGGCGGTTCGGCCGCCCGGCGCAGACGATGCCGGTGGACAGGATGCGCATGTCGTCGATCGCGTTGTTCAGCTTGCGATAGATGCCGCGCACGCCCCATGACCACTTGTCGTTGAACATCGACTGAAAGCCGAGGATCAGCTCGTCCTGGTACACCGGATCGATGTCCTGATCTACCGTGCCGCGCAGATCTCTGACCGTGCCGTCGCCTTGCGAATTGTCCACCGGGCCGAACTGCGCGCCGAGGATGGGGCGCTGATACGTCTGCCCGTTGAACGTGAACGATTCGAGGCCGTTCAGGAAGTAATGTGTGCGCTCATCGAGGAAGCCGCCAGCCTGCTTGATGTTGATGACGTTGGCCACCGGCAGGAAGTAACGGCCCGCGTTACCGAACAGCTTGGTGCGATTGTCGCCCTTCATGTCCCACGAGAAGCCGACGCGCGGCGCGACCATGTCGTCGATCTTGATGAAGGAGTCGCCGTCCGAGTTCTTGTTGTCGAAGGCTTCCATGCGCAGACCCGCGTTCAGCACCAGGTTCGACGTGACCGACCAGTTGTCTTCGAGATAGTACGCAGAGTTGATCGTCTCGAACTCTCCGGCCACGCCGTCGTTGCGCGTGCGCACGTACTCCGTGCCTCCCGGCAGAACGGTGTCGTTGACGACTTCGCCGGCAGCGGGGGCGCGGAACAGCTCGTAGAGCAGGCGATCGGGGCCCGTGTTGAAGTCGCTGTGCTTCGACGTGTTGGTTTCATGATCGAGGCCGAAGCGCACCTGGTGGTCGCCGAGCACCCACTCGAAGTCGAGTCGTGCGGCTTCACGGGTGTCGGTTCGTGCCAGAACGGAGCTGCTGCGGCTGCAGGTCAGATCGAGCGGCGTAGTGCGACTTGCGCGCCGGTCCTGCACGCGGCTGCACTCGAGATCGGTATCCGCCGCGATGGCTGCGTCGCGCTCGTTTTCCCCGTACAGCACCTTGACCGTGAAGTCATTGGTGAGATAGCCGGTATAGGTCGCTGCCCAGTTCATACCGCCGGTTTCGTTGAAGCTCTTGCCTTGGAACGCGCCGCGCTGATTGGTCGCCAGCGTATAAGCATAGGTGTCCGTGACACGCTCGTTTTCGTCGGAGAAGGCCAGCAACTCCAGCAGGTGCTTGTCCGAAATCTGCCAGTCGACCTTCGCACCCCAGAACGCATCGTCGGCAACGCCGTCCTGGAAGTTGGTGCCCGGGTCGTTGGTATTGAGCTTGTTGTAGTCGCGCGCCTCGTACAGCGCGAAGAAGAACAGCCGGTCCTTGATGATCGGGCCGGAAGCGTAGACGGTGGCGTTGGTCCGGTCGTACTCGTCGTGGCTGCCGATGATGCGCGACGTGCCGTCACGGTTGAAGCGGTCGGTCTTGGAGGACTGCAGCGAGCTCGGCTCCCAAACGACCTCAGTGCCGAAATCGAACTCGTTGGTGCCCGAGCGCGTGACGGCGTTGATCACACCGCCGGTTGTGCGCCCGAACTCCACCGAGTACCCGCCGGTCTTCACCTGAAACTCTTTGTAGAACGAGTACGGTACCGAGGAAGCGCCGACTCGATTGTAGAAGTCGGTGACGTTCAGCCCGTTGATGTAGACAGTGTTCTCCGCGATCGACGAGCCGCCGAAGGACACGCCGCAGTTGCCGGCAACGCACATGCTCGAGTCACCCCGCGTCAACCCGGGCGCCAGCATCGCGACCGACAACAGATCGCGCTCGACGGGCAGGCGTTCGAGCTCCTCACGCGTCACGTTCATCGCCGACTCGGTGGACTTCACGTCGACGGCTGTAACGATGCGTGTGCCCAGAACCTGGATCTCTTCCAGCGTGGTCATCGCCAGCGTGACGTTCGCGGTCGTGGCAGTGCCCAGCCCGACGTTGACCTCGGCCAGCTTGCCGAGCGTCGCGCCGCCCTTCGTCGCCTCGATGATGTACTTCCCTACCGGCAGGTAGGGGAACCGGTAGTTGCCATCCGCGTCGGCCTTCACCGTACGCGTGAATCCCGTCTCGGGATTGCGCACCGTGACTTCCGCGTCGGCGAGCGGCTTGTTGTCACCGTCCGTGAGGCGTCCGACCAGCGAGCCGTCGCTGGCTGCGTACGCAACCGTTGCAGGCAGCGCGGCAGCGAGCGACATCCCCATCGCGATGTACATCGCGCCCTTCAAAATTCTGTTGTTCATGCGACCTCCCGGCCAGTTATCGAGTGCTTGCTATCTATGACTAGTGCGGATGTTTTGCGGATTGCTGACGATTGCTGCCTTGAACGTGTAGTCCCACTTGTCGAAGTACAGATTGCCGCCGCGCCATTCGACCTCGCCCCGCTGCAGGTCGACGGTCTCGGAGCGGAAATGCTGTTTCGGCGGCGCGAACGGCTGGCTGTAGTCGTCGTTGAAGACGAGGCGATACGCATCGAGCCCGCCGAGATAGAACATGTCGAGCTGCGCGTCGCCGGCGTCGAGGCGGCCGAAGGTCACGTCCATCGGCACCCAGCCGTAAGGCGCGAGATACAGCCAACCCCAGTCGTGCAGGTTGTCGTAATCGCCGTCTGAGAAAACCATTCCGGATTGCCAGCGCGCCGGAATGCCGTTGAGACGCAGCAGCGCCATCAGCAGCAGAGTTTGTTGGCCGCAGTCGGCGTGGCCGGCGTGCAGCGCGTAATCGCTGATGTTTCGCAGCGTCGAATATTCGAGTGCGCCGGCCCAGGGAATGCGATCTACGGCGAGGAACAGTTTCTGCGCGATGCGGTAGGGATTGTGCTCGTCGCCTACTACTTCACGAGAGAACTTGCGCAGGTCGTCGGTGAACACGATGTGCGGCGGCCGTTCGCTAATGTACGGCGCGAGCTCGCGCGTCGGCTCGACCGGCGTGACCTTCGCGGGATCGATCGGAGTCCACTGACCGAGCGTCGTCAGCTCGTAGCTGATGGAAAATGTCGTCGGCTGACCCGCAGTGGCTGCGCGTTCGAAGTAGACGGTCCGCTGCATCGTCGATTCGGGCGCGATCGTGTGTTTCGCGGGCTCGCTCGCGACGTAACGGATGTCTTCCTGCTGACCCGGCAACGCACGCGGATATGGCAGCCACGCGCGAACCGTCTCGCCGGCCGGCACTGCATCGGGCTCGACCGCGAGGGTCTGCGTAACGCGTACGCGCCGGGGCGCGACGCTGGTCTTGTGGCTCGCAAGCACCGCATCGCGAATCTCCCGGTGATGGGGATGGGCCTGCTCGAGCGGCCCGTCGTTGAACGGCGTCTGCTCTGCGCGGCGGGCGCGAGCTTGGGTGCTGAGACGAAAGAGATTGGAAGGCGCGCGGTTGAAGTAACGCTTGCTGCCATCGATGACGCGATGTTCGAGCAGCCCGGCCGCATCCCAGGCCGCAAATTCTTCCGGCCGCAGATCGGGAATCTTCGTGCGGACGCGATCGCGCGCCTGCTGTTCGCTCAGCGAGAAATCCAATTCGATCCGCTGCATGCGCTCCGCTTCGAATTCGAACGCGCGTTGCTCGTCAGCCGTCAGCGCGCCGCCGGCGAGGACTTTCTGGATCGAAGCGCGGGCCGGCTTGAACTCACCGGCGTCGACGTGCGCGATGACGTCGTCGAGCAGCACCGCGTTGCGTCCGGATTGCGCCGTGCCGCCCGCCGAGCACGCCATGCTGAACAGCAGCGGCGCTAGCAATAAGCGACGAAACTGCGCTCCCATTGCGGTGTGCACGTCGGTTCTCACGCGCGGCCAGGTAATCGCTGTGTAACATGGCGGCAGGGGGTCGTCAATAATTTATTCTTGCCAGATTCAAAACAAGAAGCGAATATTCCCAGCGAATACTTATTACCTGCAGAAGAGCCTGTCGAACGCCGCGCGCGGGGGGATGGATGATCGAGACGCTATGGCCCTACCTGGCGATCATGCTGGTCGCCGCCGGGCTGTTTCCGTCGCTGGAGAAGCGCTATCGCTGGCGTTTTTTCTCGGTCCTGCCGCCGATCGTGCTCACGTATCTGTTCGTGACTGCGCTCGCAGTCGGTGGTCTGTGGTCGCCGACGGGTGAAGTGCAATCAGCGCAGCGCGTATTGACGTCGCATCTCCTCCCGACACTGCTATTCCTGCTGATGGTGACGTGCGATCTGCGCGCGATCCTCAAAGTCGGCCCGCGCGTGCTTCTCGTTTACGCATGCGCGATGGGCAGCATCCTGTTCGCGATCGTCGTCGTGTACGCACTGTTTCGCGGCGTGCTGCCGCAAGACGGCTGGAAGATGCTCGCTGCGCTGAGTGCAACGTGGACCGGCGGCTCCGCCAATCTCGTCGCGGTCAAGCAGTCGATCGGCCTGTCGGACAACCTGCTGCCGCCGGTGCTGCTCGCGGACGCACTCTGCTATTCGTTGTGGGTGCTCGCTCTGCTGTCGAGCGGTCCGTTCGTCACGCGCTTCAATCGCTGGTCGCGTGCCGATGCGCGGCCGTATCCGGAGCTCAAGTCGCCGACGACCGAGCCGGCCGATGCAGGCGGCATTCTCCTGTGGCTCGGCCTCGCGTTGATCGTTGGACTGGGCGCCGCACGAGTCGCGACTTCGTTGCCCGTCTCGATGATGTTGACCACGACTTCGTGGACCGTGCTGATCGCGACGCTCGCCGGGCTGATCATTGCGCGCACGCCGCTCGCCCGCATTCCAGGGCCCGGACCGCTCGCCAGCGCCCTGCTCGCGATGCTGGTCGCCGTGCTTGCGTCGCAAAGCAATTTTCAAGGTATGGCGACCGCACCGCTGTTCGTCCTGGTCGGATTCCTGACGCTGCTGATTCACATCGGGCTGCTGGCACTGGCTGCCCGCGCGTTTCGCTTCGACCTGCAACTGTGCGGCATCTCGTCGCTCTCCGGCATCGGCGGTGTAGCTTCCGCACCGGTGCTTGCTGCGACCTATACGCCTGTACTCGTTCCGATCGCGGTGCTGCTATGCATGCTCGGCTTTGTCCTCGGCACAGGCATCGGACTGTTCATGGCGAACGTATTATCGGCAATGGCCCCATGAAGAAATCGATTCTCGTCGCGGTCGCGGTGTCCCTTGCAGCGTGTGCGTCGGCGCCGCGTGAGCCGCAGATTCCCGCGCACGGAGTGATTGGCGTGACCGAGTCGCATCTCGATCCAGAATTCTGGATTCGCCGCGGCGCGGGCTCACGCGTCGTGCTCGATGAAGCGGCGATCGAAGCGCAGAACGCGAAGCTGATTCAGCTCGATAAGTCCGTGCACAACATGGACGCGCTGCCGCAGTCGCTCAGCGCGGCGGAGGTGCGCGCATGGGTCGAAGATATGTCGGAGCGCCCGAGCAGGCCGCTCTACGACGAGAAAGGTCACGCTGTCGAGGCAGCGACGATCGACGCGCTCTTCGCGAACGCAAATGCTGCCGCCATTCCAGCGACGCAGACGACGCGCTACGGCCTGGTCGTGCGACGTTCGGACCTGCGCACGTTCCCGACGCGCCTGCGGCTGTTCAGCGAGCCCGACGACGGCACGGACATCGATCGGATCCAGGAAGACGCGCTGTTCCCCGGAACGCCGGTCGCGATCGTGCATGAGAGCCGCGACGGCGAATGGTCGTTCGTCGTCAGTCCGCGCTACGCGGCCTGGATTTCGCGCAACGACGTGGCGCAAGGTGCGCGCGACGAAGTGCTCAGCTACACGAAGAAGCAACCATACGTTGTCGTGACCGGCACGGCGGCGCACACGGTGTTCACACCGGAGCAGCCCGAGGTTTCGGAGCTTCAGCTCGAAATGGGTCAGCGCATTCCAGTGCTGAACGACTGGCCGGCAGAGAAGCCGGTGAACGGCCAGCATCCTTACACATCGCACGTCGTCGAGTTGCCGATGCGTGCCGCAGACGGCTCGCTGCATTTCACGCCCGCGCTGCTGCCGCGAACCGCGGAGGTCGCAAGCGATTATTTGCCGCTGACGCGCGCGAACCTGATCCGCCAGAGCTTCAAGTTTCTCGGCGAGCGCTACGGCTGGGGTCACTCGTACAACGCGCGCGACTGCAGCGGTTTCGTGTCGGAGGTCTATCGCAGTTTCGGCGTGCAGCTGCCGCGTAACACGCGTGACCAGGGTGTGAGCCCTGCGCTGAATCGCATCGAGTTCACCGCCGACGACGATCACGAGAAGCGGCTTGCAGTGCTGCGCCAGCTGCAGGTGGGCGATCTGGTCTACATTCCCGGCCACGTGATGATGGTGATCGGCCAGGAAGGCGGCGGGCCGTACGTGATCCATGACACTACCGGCATCACCTACCGCGACGCCGAAGGCGTGCTCACACGCGTGCATCTGAACGGCGTTTCCGTCACGCCGCTGCTGCCGCTCATCGACGGCAAAGAGACCTCGCGAGTCGACCGCATTTACAGCATCCAACGCATTCGCAAATGAGCCAATGAAATGAAAATCACGGATATCCGCTTCGGCATGCTGCGCGTCCCCCTGAAGACGCCGTTCAAGACCGCGCTGCGCACCGTCGACACGATCGAAGACATCATCGTGACCGTGCACACCGACTCGGGCCACATCGGTTACGGCGAAGCGCCGGCGACTGCCGTGATTACCGGCGACACGCACGGCTCGATCATCGAAGCGATCCGCAAATACATCTCACCGCGGCTGATCGGCGAGGACATTGCGAACCTCAATCGCATCACGCACCTGATCCAGACCGCGCTCGAGAAGAACTCCAGCGCCAAGGCCGCGGTCGAGATCGCCGTCTACGACCTGTTCGGGCAGCTCTACAAGGCGCCGCTCTACAAGATGCTCGGCGGCGGCGATCCGGTGATCA
>CADEEJ010000044.1:13986-17524 GCA_902826315.1 uncultured Steroidobacter sp. | reverse complement strand
CAGCTCTACAAGGCGCCGCTCTACAAGATGCTCGGCGGCGGCGATCCGGTGATCACGACGGACATCACGATCAGCGTCGACTACATCGACAAGATGGTCGCGGACTCGGTCGCCGCCGTGGACCGCGGCTTCGAGTCGCTCAAGATCAAGGTCGGCAAGGACATCGGCGTCGACATCGAGCGCGTCAAGGCGATCTATGCCGCAGTCGAAGGCCGCGCGCTGCTGCGGCTCGATGCGAATCAGGGCTGGACCGCGAAGCAAGCCGTGTTCGCGCTACAGACGCTGGAAGATGCCGGCGTGCGCCTGGAGCTGGTGGAGCAGCCGGTCAAGGCGCAGGATCTCGAAGGCATGAAGTACGTCACCGAGCGCGTGCACACGCCCATCATGGCGGACGAGAGCGTGTTCGGGCCGACGGAAGTCATCGAGCTGATTCGCATGCGCGCGGCGGACATCATCAACATCAAGCTGATGAAGACCGGTGGGCTGTCGAACGCGATTCACATCGCCGACATCTGCGGAATGTATGAGATGGAGTGCATGATCGGGTGCATGGTCGAGACCAGCGTCAGCGTTTCGGCTGCCGTGCACCTAGCGGTGGCGAAGTCGAATGTGATCACGAAGGTCGACCTCGATGGTCCGTCGCTGTGCCAGTTCAATCCCGTCGTCGGCGGCGTGATCTTCAACGAGTCGGAGATCACGGTGACGCAGGCGCCCGGCCTCGGCATTCGCGAAATCCACGGCCTGCAAGCCCTCGCCGCTGCCTGATGCCATGAGCTCGCTGCTCAAAATCCGCTCGGAGCGTGACCAGATGAGCGCAATCGAGCGCCGCATTGCGGACTTCCTGCTGGAGAACGCGCACCTGCTGCGCGACTACTCGTCGCAGCAACTCGCCGATGCGCTGCGCATCAGCCAGTCGAGCGTGGTGAAGTTCAGCCAGAAGCTGGGATTCAAGGGTTATCCGGATCTCAAGTTGTCGGTCGGGGAAGAGATCGCGCGTGCGAATGGCAGCAACGGCGGCGCGAAGGCGCAGGCTGCGAAGGCCGACCCGCATGCCGCGGCCGCCGAAAGCTTGTGGCGCGCGAAGGCGAAGGCCGAGGAAGAGACGCGGCTGATCAACACGCCGGACAAGATCGATGAAATCGCGTCGCTGATCGGCGCGGCCGGAAAGGTGTTCTTGATCGGATTGGGCGAGGACAGCGTTTCCGCCCAAGCTTTCGCGGCAAAGCTGTCGCTGCTGGGCTGCGTGGCCATCTATCACGCCGACCCGGTGCTGATGAGCTCAGGGATCTCGACAGTCGCCGCGAAAGACGTGCTGCTGGTGTTCTCCGAGCAAGGCAAGCAACCGACGCTGAACCAGATCTGTCGGCAGTTCCGCGAGCGGCGCGGGAAAGTCATCTCGGTGACGCGCCATACCGCGAATCCGCTCCGCGCTCACGCCGATGCATCGTTGCTCGTCTCGGCGCACGACGAGCGCTCCTACGTCGAACCCCTGCTGTATCAATCAGCGCTCCAGCATCTGCTCGACCTGATCTTCGTCCTGCTCTGCGAAGACGGCGACGGCCGCCTGAAACAACTCGACGCCAACCTCGAACGCATCCGCCACATCCAGGAACCGTGACGCAAATGGCTTTGCGTTTTCGATAGACGGGTAGAGAATCCGCTCGCACGGATCGAGCGAGGAAGGAGCTATGAGGAACCGTACTGGCAGGGCGCTGGCATGCATTGCACTCGTGTTGCCGATCATTGCCGGCTGCGCGTCCAACTCCGTTCAGGTTCGCGAGCGCAGCGCGCTGGACCTCGCTTGCGATGCTTCCAATGTGCATGTCGAGCTGACCGAGCGCCCGTACGTCGGCGTGACTCGGTATGAAGCCACGGGATGCGGCGCCAGCCGCTCCTACGAATGTCGCGCACGCGCTTATGTGGCCGGTTTGCCGATGGGCGAAAGGACGTGCCGGCGGACGGGCGACAGTGCCGGACCGGTGGTCTCGCCGCAAGGCGTGACGTTCTAGTCGAGCATGTACAAGTAGCTTGTGATGAACTGGCTGTTGCACGTCCCGACAGTGGTTGCCAGCGTGAACGCCACTTCACCCGTCTTCCAGACCTCGAGCATCGTCACGTTGCCGGTGTAGTCGGCAGCGAATGCGGATCCTCCGCAGAGCAACGACGTGACGGCGAGAATGCTGCGAATCTTCATGATTGCCTACTCCGTTATTGCATCAACGACCGGTGCCAGGGGCACTCGGCGAAACTACTCGCGGACGGCGTCGACGACGGGCGAGTACTTCTCGTAGAACGCGCTCTTCGTCTGCAAATCTTTCGCTAGCGCCTGGCGGGTTTTCTCGTCGATGCCCGGCATCGCGAGCAGCGCATCTGCTGCCTTCTTGAGCGCGGCGACAGCTTCGCGATTGCGAGGATGCAGTGCGTAAGCTTCGCTGTAGCGATCCACGGCTTGGATCGCGGCGTCCGAGATGTGCTCGCGCTCGAAGAAGCCCCAGAACTCGTTGCCCTCCGTCATCGCGCCACGAAACTGTGTCTGCACCTGGCTCGGCAGCTCGCTGAACGGAATCGCGGGGCTGGTCTCGACATAGTTCTGATACGACACGTATCCCGCGACCAGCGCGAGTACGGCGGCCGTCGCGAACGACGCCTTCTGCAGCGCCGTGACGCCGCGGAACAACTTGAGGAAGTCACCTGCGCTCTGCGGCCGCTGCTTGCGGTTGAACGACAGGCAACGCTCGATCGCACGCGCTTCCTTGCGCTTGACGCCCTTCAGGGGCTCGGGCTTGAGACCGAGCTTGCGCGCGGCCGGCGCGCTGTGGCGCTGATACGGATGGAAGCCGGTCAGCAGCTCATACGCGATGATGCCGAGCGCGTACATGTCGTCCGCGGGATGCGGATCGACGCCGTCGATCATCTCGTCCGTCGCGTACGCTTCGGTGTAGGCGCCGAGGCTGCCGGCATCGAACACGTCGCGGCTCGCTTCCGTGTTCATGCTCGGCACGGCGCGCGCGATGCCGAAGTCGAGGATCTTCGCCGAGCCTTCCTCGCCGGTGATGAAGACGTTGCCGGGCTTCAGGTCCGAATGCACGATGCCTTTGCGATGCGCGTACGCCAGGCCTTCGGCGATGCCGCGGATGATCGGCAGCGCGATATCGCGCTTGATGCCCTTGCCGCGCGCTTCGCGCGTCATCGAGTCGAGCGAGCGGCCTTCCAGCAGCTCCATCGTCATGTAGACCGCATCGCCGTCGCGGTCGAAGTCGAACACCGTGACGACGTTGGGATGCGCGAGCGTCTGCGCCTTGCGCGCTTCGCGCTGCAGAGCCATGAACGCCTGCGGATGGCGCTGGAAATCCGCGTTCAGCACCTTGAGTGCGACGCGCGGATTCGGGTCGCGCGCCTCTTCCTTGCGGCGGTCGATGGCGCCGAACACGAGGCCCATGCCGCCCTTGCCGAGCAGCTTTTCCAGGACGAAGCGCTTCTTGATGACCGAGCCCGGCTCGAGCGGGCCGTGATGACCTTCGCCGGCATCTTCGAGCGA
>CADEEJ010000044.1:0-13886 GCA_902826315.1 uncultured Steroidobacter sp. | reverse complement strand
TGACCGAGCCCGGCTCGAGCGGGCCGTGATGACCTTCGCCGGCATCTTCGAGCGAGCCGACCAGACGATTCGACAGCACCTGCGTGCCGTCGGGGCCCGTCACCGGGGCGGCCTGCAAAGTCGGCGCGTAAGCAGCTGGTCCAGGTGATTTCAGCGTCTGTGCGTAGGCGCTTTGCGAAGTCGGCGGTGCAGCTTGCAATGTGCGAGCAGCGGTCTCGGCCACTTGTGGACGCAGGGTCTTGATCGTCGCGTCAGGGTCGACGGCGGCAGGAGGTGGCGCGACCGCAGTAGGAGCCGGCGCCATCTCAGTCGGCGCACGCAGCACCGTATTCTCATCCGGCGCTGACGTCGCGGGCGACGGCGCTGGAGTCGCGTGCGGCGAGGGACGTACGAGCGTCTCTTTGTGCGACGGTAGATGCTCGGTCTTTTCGTCGTTCTTCATGTGGCTTCGATGACGACCACGGTGACGTTGTCGCGCGCGCCCGCCTGCAACGTCGCGTCGATCAACGCCTTCGCGCATTGCTGCACGTCTTCGCCGGACATCAGTTCGGCGATCTGCACATCCGTCAGCTCGCGCGTCAGACCATCGGAGCACAGCAGATAACGATCGCCGAGCCGGACGCGATCGCGACGCACATCGAGCAGCAGCGTGTCTTCACCGCCGACGGCTCGCGTGATCGCGTGATCCGCTTCTTCGTTCGGCTGCTGCAGATTGAGCTCCGATGCCCAGGTGTGATCGGTCGTGAGTTGCGTGAGACGCTTGTGGCGCAGGCGATAGACGCGGCTGTCGCCCGCCCATACGACCGCGCACGCGGTGCGCTGGACGACGAAGACCGCGACAGTGCTGCCGCTGACGATTGGATCGTGCTCGCGGATCGACGCCTGGTGCAGCTTCGCGTTGACCTCCGTCATGCGCTGACGGATGCCGTCGATGGTGGCTTCGAGCGAGGTTGCGCTATCCAGGCTCTGCAGCCCTTCGCACACCATGCGGCTCGCGACGTCGCCATCGCGGTAACCGCCCATGCCGTCGGCGACTGCCCAGACGCCGTGCGTGCCCATCTGCACGAATGCATCCTGGTTGGCCGTGCGCACGCGGCCGGTGTCGGTTACGCCTTCGGAGACGTAGACCGGATGAATGTCTTCTTCGACGATCGTGTCTTCGAGCACGAAGTTCCCCGGGCGGCGCTACTTGTCGCGACCGCGTGCCAATCCCTGCAACCGTTCCAGCTGCTCCTCGTACGCCTTGGCGAAGGCGTCGCCGAACAGATTGCGGAACGCTCCCTGCGCATCCTTCGCAAGATCGGAATACTTGTCGCGGTACAGGTCCCAGTAACGCAGCTTCGCCGGCACGCCGAGTATCGAGCCCTTCTTGATCTGCCGGTCGAAGTCGTCCTGCAGCCGATTCGGATCGAGCTGCGCGAGCATGGACTCGAACGCCAGGCGCATCGCCGAGAGGAACGCGGCCTGGTGATCGCGCACGTCGCGGAACGCATCCTCGAACGCCGCGGCCGGATCGAGGTACGCCGGGTTGCGCTTCACGAACAGGTTGTGGAAAGCATCGTCGACGTTCGCGGAAAACTTCAGCGGATTGTTGTTCGCGACTTTGAACGTCGTGCCGCGCACGCGCAGCTCATCCTTCATGCGCTCGCGTGCACGCAGGACTTCCATCATTCCGCCGACCGCTGCGCGCAGCATCGCGCCGAGCGTCTGCGCGGCTTCGCTCGAAGGATCGAGTCCTTCGATGCCGGCTGCATCGAGCAGCGCTTTGAGCTGTGCCGTATCGGGCGACTGCGATGCACGGGCGGGTGCGCGTTCAGGCGCACGCTCAGGTGCACTGGCGACCGGACGCACTGCCGCCGGCGCAGGACGCCGCGGCCCGCGATTGCTCGCCGGCGGTGGCGCTGCCGGACGTACCGGCAACGCCGGCTTCGGACCCGACGACATGTCGCTCATGCCGAACCACACGGTGCCTTCGGAGTGATCCTCGGCGGCGCGCGCGGGGCGCTTCTTCACCATGTTCTCGGTGCGATCCGCTTCGTGCCCAGCCGGCGCACGCGGCGGCGCGATCTTTTGCGTTCCGCCCTTGTGCCGCGCCGCGTGCAGCTGCATGAACGGATCGTCCTCGTCCTTGGCTTCGGGATCCTTCGCGATCGTGACTTTGATCTGGTAGGCGTCGATGTAGACGATGTCGCCGTCGTACAGCTGGTGCGACTCGGTCCGCGAGATGCGGTTGTCCGGCGTGTTGACGAACACACCGTTGGTGCTGGTGTCTTCGATGAAGTACTTGCCGTTGAGATAACGGATCAGGGCATGCCGGCCGGAGACGTACGGGTCCGGGAAGACCCAGTCGTTGTCCGGCAGCCGGCCGATGGTGCCGCCGATGGCGTTGAAGACCTTGCGGCCGCTCGCGCCGAGGTCCTGTGCCTGCTCGCCAATGACTTCCAGCGTGAGGATCATGGAGTCGGTTACTTTTCCTGGACTCGCCGAAGCCTGGATTATGCAAACAGATGGAGCATCGCAGTATCGGCCAGGCGTCCGCAAGAATAATGAGTACTATCGCCCACTTCCGTCCGACTTTCGGGCACGGCATCACAAACGGGACAGGCAATGACAGGCCATCGGCAACGCTCCGGCAAGCACTGGGTTTTGCAGCTTTTTACGGCGGCGGCAGGCTGGTTTGCGGCGGCTGCGTGGGGGGCCGAACCCCAGGTCACGGAGGGGTTCGTGAACGCGCCGGTCGCGCAGGTGTGGCGCCTCTTCACGACTTCGGAAGGCTATCTGGCCACCGGCGCCGCGCAGGCTGACGTACGGCTCGCCATCGGCGGCGAGATCCGCAGCCACTACAACCCGCAGGGGAAGCTCGGCGATGCCGAAACCATCGTGAACGAGATCCTCGCCTACGAGCCCGAGCGCATGCTGACGATCCGCATCAAGCAGGCGCCTGCGAGTTTCCCTCATCGAGATGTAGTGGCCGGCACCTGGACGGTGCTGTACTTCACGCCGGCCGGCGAGAACATGACGCACGTGCGCATCGTCGGGCTCGGGTACGACGACTCGCCCGGCTCGCAGGCGATGCGGAAGTTCTTCGCGGAGGGCAACCGCTGGACGCTGGATCACGTGGCGAAGGCGTATTGGCCGAAGTGCAAGCTGTGCGAGAAGGAGAGCGGTTAGCTTCTCTGCTACGCTTTCCGCCCCATGGATCGCAAGTACATCGAAGCCGAGCACATCGTCGATCGCTATCTGTCGGGCGACCTCACGGTGCGGGAAGCGCGCGAGTTCGAGGAGTACTGCCTCGATCATCCTGACGCACTCAAGCAGATGCCGATCCCGGTGCGCCTCAAGGCTCGGCTCGCGCGGCGCCCGGCGCAGGACAGCGAGACGGGCGTGTTCAAGGCGATTCCTTCCAGCGCGACGCACGCTGCGCTGGAAGTCTCCGACGAAGGCATCGACGAGGAAGAGCAGCGCGAGTTCTCGCGTGGGCCGGGCGGCGGCGCCAATCGCACGGTGTTCATCGGCATGGCGTTCGCGCTGGTCGCGGCCGTCGCCGGCGTGGTCGCGTATGCCATCCAGGCCAATTCGCTGAGCAAGCGAGTGCGGGACATGGAACGCACCGCGCGCGAGGTGCAGATGCAGGCGGCGGGCAGCACGCAGGTCTATCGCGTGGGGCTGGTGCGTCGCAAGCCGGCGGCGCCGACGCTGAATCTCGGCTGGCTGCAGCCGCCGCAGTGGCTCGACCTGTACATCGACGTCTCGGAAGGCAAGTACAACCAGTTCATGATCCGGGTCGAGAAGGTCGACCAAGGGCTCGTCATGCAGCTGCGGCGCGTGGCGCGGGATTCCAACCGCGAGCTGCGCCTCGCAATCAACTCTTCCGCGTTCGGACCCGGCGATTACCTGGTCAGGGTCGACGGCTACAACTGGCGCGGGCAGACGGAAGAAGTCGGCTGGCTACGAATCGGCCTGCAGTAACGCTAGTTGCTGCCTCTCAACGTCGCGACCGGCGGATGATTCACGACTGAGCGCGTCGCGAGCGTTCCGCTGATACCGACGAGCAGCGCACCCGCTGTCAGGCCGACTCCCCACACTGCGAAGCTGAAGGTGTAGTCGAGGTTGAACAGTCGCGTCGCGAGGAAATAGCCGGCGGCTGTCGCACCGACTGCGGCGAGCGTGCCTGACAAGATCCCGAGCGTCGTGAATTCTGCGGCGACTCCCTGCAACACAACGCGTCTGCTCGCACCCAACGTGCGCAACATCGCGCTTTCATAGCGCCGCTCGTCGCGCGTCGCCTGGATCGCAGCGAGCAGCACCGTCACTCCGGCGAGCAAAGTAAAAGCGAAGACGTACTGCACGGCCAGCGATGCCTTGTCCATCACGCCACGCACCTGCGTGAGGATCGCTTCGAGGTCGATCGCCGTCACCTCCGGAAACTGCCGCGTGAATGCGAGCAGGATGCTGCGTTGCTCGCGCGGAATGTGGACGCTCGTGATGTACGTGCCGGTGCTGTCATCGAGCGTGCCGGGCGAAAACACCATGAAGAAGTTCGGCCGGAACGAGTCCCACTGCACTTCGCGGAAGCTCGTGACCTTGGCGTCGACGATCTCGCCGGCGATGTCGTAGGTCAGCTGGTCGCCGATCTTCAGACCGAGCGAGTTCGCCAGCTCGATCTCGACGGATACGCGCGGCCCGCCGCCGTCGTCCGCGCGCCACCACTCGCCGGCGACGAGCTTGTTGTCCTTCTGCATCGACTGCGCCCACGTCAGGTTCGCTTCGCGCTCGAGGAAGTCGCGGCCGCGCTCGTTCGCAATCTGCAGGTCCTTCACGGGCGTGCCGTTGATCTGCGTGAGCCGCGCGCGAATCATCGGCACCAGCTCCGGCGGCGTCACTGCAGTGTTTTTTGCGAAGAACTCGCGGATGGCTGCAGTCTGGTCGGGACGGATATTGATCATGAAGTGATTCGGCGCGTTCTCCGGCAGGCTCGCGCGCCATTGCTGCATCAGGTCGTTGCGTACGACGGCGAGCAGCAGCAACACCATCAGCCCGAGGCCGAATGCGACGATCTGGATGACGCTGTCGCGACCGCGTCGCGCGATGTTTGCCATGCCGTAGCGCCACGAGACGCCGACGCTGCCGCGCAATGTGCTCAAGCTTCGGACAAGAATCCAACCTGCGACGATGAGCACGACGAACGTGCCGAGCGTCGCGGCAGACACGTAAGCGATGAGTTTGAAATCGCGCACGAGCCAGTACAGCAGCGCGAGCAGTGCGGCGAGCGCGCTGCCGTAGACGAACGCGTAACGCAGCGGCGGCGGTTCCAGGTTTCGCCGCAGCACCCGCGCCGGCGGTACTTTGCGCAACTGCAGGAGCGGCGGCAGCGCGAAGCCGATGAGAATCAGGATCGACGTCATGATTCCGAGCCAGCCGGGTCCGAACCCTGGGCGCGGCAACGCACCGCGTACCAGGTCGCGCAGCAGGAATGCGATTCCTTCCTGCGCCGCATAGCCGATCAAAGCGCCGAGCACGCCGGCGATGATTGCGATCGCCAGCAGCTCCAGGACACTGATCGCGAGCACGAGCCGCTGCGGTGCGCCCATGCTTTTCATCAGCGCGACCGTATCGAGGTGACGTGCCACATAACGCCGCGCCGTGATCGCCACAGCAATCGCAGCCAGCAGGATCGTGACCAGCGCCGCGAGATTGAGGAAGCGACTGGCGCGATCGACCGCCGAGCGGATCTGCGGACTCGCCTCTTCGACGTCGACGATGCGCTGCCCGGGCCGCTTGCGCGCAGTCAGTTCCTCTTTGAATTGCACGACCTTTTGTGTGTCGCCGGCGAACAAGGCTGCGTAGCCGATGCGGCTGCCTTCCTGCGTGAGCTTCGTCGCCGGCACGTCTTCGAGGCGCATCAACAGCGTTGGCGCGAGATCGACGAACTGCGAGCCCTGATCCGGACGGTAGTCGAGCACTTTGGAGATCGTCAGCTCGGTCTGGCCGACGCGAACGCGATCGCCGACGCGCGCATCGAGCTGACCGAACAACCGCGGTTCGAGCCACGCTTCGCCCGGACCCGGCAACGTGGTGACTTCGCGTGCGGGACCGAAAGGCACGTCGGCAACTTTGAGACGACCTCGCAACGGATAGCTCGAAGACACGGCGCGAATTGCAGTGAGCGCGCTGTCCTGACCCTTGAGCACGACGCTCGGGAACGTCGAGACCTCGGCCGTGGTCAGGCCGTCCGCCGCGGCGAGATCGAAGTACTCGCGCTCGATCGGCGCGCGCGACTGCAGTCGCAGATCCGCAGCGAGCACCTCGCCCGCTTGTTGATCGACCGCGAGACTCACGCGGCTCGTGAAGAAACCGACGGCCGTGAGCGCCGAGACTGCGACGAGTAGCGCGAGCATGAGGACGCGCAGCTCGCCCGACTTGCCGTCGCGCAAGAGTGCTAGCAATGCGAGTCGCAGTGCCTTCGTCACGCGACCAGCCTGCCCGCTTCGATCTTGATGATGCGGCCGCAGCGACTCGCAATAGCTTCATCGTGAGTCACGACCACGAGCGTCGTGTGTGTCGCCTTGTTGAGATCGAACAGCAGCTCGATGATGCGCTCGCCCGTCACGGAATCGAGATTGCCGGTCGGCTCGTCCGCGAACAGCACCGCGGGCCGTGTGACGAACGCTCGCGCAATAGCTACACGCTGCTGCTCGCCGCCCGACAGCTGCCGCGGATAGTGCTCGCGACGTGGCGAAAGATTGACCAGCCCGAGCACCTCGGCGGCGGTCTGGCGTGCGTTCGGGCGGCCCGCCAGCTCCAGCGGCAGCATCACATTCTCGATCGCGGTCAGCGACGGAACCAGGTGAAAACTCTGAAAGACGAAGCCGACATGCTGCGCGCGCACTGCCGCGCGGCCGTCCTCATCGAGCGCCGTGAGCTCGGAGCCGTTGAGCCAGACCCGCCCTGCGCTCGGCTCATCCAGCCCGGCGAGCAATGCCAGCAGCGTGGATTTACCGGCACCGGAGGCGCCGACGATGGCAACGGTTTCCCCTGCGGCGATCTGCAGGTCGACTTCTGCCAGAATGGTCAGCGTTCCTTCCGGGCTGCTAACCTTTTTCGTGATGCTTTCTGCTTTGAGAACCGGTACCGCAATGCTCATTGTGCGTTCGTTGGCAGCATGGCTGGCGAAAGTTGTCGTGCTCAGTTGGATAGGACTGGCGCTGCCGCTGTCGGTTCACGCGAATGCGGGGGCAACCCAGCCGGTCGTACTGGTCGTCGGCGATAGTCTCAGCGCTGGCTACGGCGTCGCCGTCGATTCGACCTGGGTGGCGCTGCTGCAGAAACGCTTTGCCGCGCAAGGTTACGGTTACCGCGTCGTGAATGCCAGCATCAGCGGGGACACGACCGGCGGTGCGCGAGCGCGGCTGCCGCGTGCGCTGGAGCTGCATAAACCGGCAATAGTGATCCTGGAGCTTGGCGGCAACGACGGGCTGCGCGGGCTGCCGCTGCGCCAGGTGCGCGAGAACTTCCAGTTCCTGATCGAGCGCTCCCAGGCGGCCGGCGCGAAGGTCGTCCTGGTCGGCATGCGCATGCCGCCGAACTACGGCGCCGCCTACGCCGACGGGTTTCATGCACTATATGGCGAGCTGGCGCAGCGCTACACAGTGCCGCTGGTCGGATTCTTTCTCGAGGGGGTCGCGCTGGACGACAAGCTGATGCAGGCCGACGGCATCCATCCGACGGCCGCAGCCCAGCCGCGCTTGCTGGACAACCTGTGGCCGGCTTTGAGCCAGGTACTCAAAAAATGAACAAAGTCTGGCTGAAGAACTATCCGCACGGCGTGCCGGCGGAGATCAATCCGAACGAATATCGGTCGCTGACGGCGCTGCTCGACTCCAGCTGTCAGCGCTTCGCGCCGCTGGAAGCTTTCACGAGCCTCGGCCGTACGATCAGCTACGCCGAGTACGACCGGCGGGCGCGCCATTTCGCTGCGTGGTTGCAGCAGAGCGCGAAACTGCAGCGGGGCGACCGGATCGCGATCATGCTGCCGAACGTTCTGCAGTACCCGATCGCCTTGCTCGGCGCGTTGCGGGCCGGGCTAACGATCGTCAACACGAATCCGCTTTATACCGCGCGCGAGCTCGAGCATCAGCTGACGGATTCCGGCGCGAAGGCGATCCTGATCCTGGAGAACTTCGCGCACACGCTCGCAGAGGTCATCGACAAGACTGCGCTCGAGCACGTCATCGTCACTGGCGTCGGCGATCAGCTCGGCTGGCCGAAGTCCTCGGTCGTGAACCTGGTCGTGCGTCACGTGCGCAAGCAAGTGCCGCACTACGAATTGCCGGGCGCGCTGCGTTTCAACGACGTGCTCGAACAGGGCGAATTCCTGCCGTTCGAGCCGGTCGTGACCACTCACGACGACATCGCCTTCCTGCAATACACCGGCGGCACGACCGGCGTCGCGAAGGGCGCGATGCTCACTCATCGCAACATGGTCGCGAACGTGCTGCAGGCGGGCGCGTGGCTCGGCACCGAATCGAAAGTCGGCAAGGACACGGTCATCACGCCGCTGCCGCTGTATCACATCTTCGCGCTCACCGGGAATCTGATGGTGTTCGTGAAGTTGGGCGCGCACAACGTGCTGATCGCCAACCCGCGGGATTTCCCGGCGTTCGTCAACGAGCTGCGCGCCTGGCGCTTCAGCTTCATCAGCGGCGTGAACACGCTGTTCAACGCGCTGCTGCATACGCCGGGCTTCGCGGAGATCGACTTCAGTGCGCTGCGCATCAGCCTGGGCGGCGGCATGGCTGTGCAACGTTCGGTCGCCGAGCATTGGCAGCGCGTGACTGGCAACGTGCTCACGCAGGCGTGGGGCCTGACCGAGACGTCGCCGGCGGCGTGCATCAACCCGTTCGCGCTCAAGGAGTTCACCGGCTCGATCGGCCTGCCGATCCCCTCGACGGAGATCACGATCCGCAACGACGATGGCCGCGAGCTGGCGCTCGGCGAGGTCGGCGAGATCTGCGTGCGCGGCCCGCAGGTCATGCTCGGGTATTGGAACAAGCCCGACGAGACCGCGCAGGTGATGGTCGGCGACTGGCTGCGCACCGGCGACATCGGCCGCATGGACCCGGGCGGCTTCGTCTACATCGAGGATCGCAAGAAGGACATGATCCTGGTGTCGGGCTTCAACGTGTATCCGAACGAGATCGAGAGCGTCGTCGCCGCGCATCCCGGCGTGCTGGAAGTCGCGGCCGTCGCGCAGGATGACGAGCGCTCAGGCGAAGCGGTCGCGTTGTTCGTCGTGAAGAAGGATCCGAACCTGACCGAGCAGCAGCTGATCGATTACAGCCGCGGCGAGCTCACGGGGTACAAGGTGCCGAGGCACGTGTATTTCAGGAAGGAGCTGCCGAAGACGAACGTCGGCAAGATCCTGCGGCGTGAGCTGCGGGACGAATTGCGGAAGAAAGGCAGCGGCTAGTCCTTGTGATACGGCGGGCTGAGCTCGTGGACGGCGGCGATCATCGCGCCGGCATGCTCAGGGTCGACTGCAGGATGGATGCCGTGGCCAAGATTGAACACGTGCCCGTGGCCGCGGCCATAGCTCGCCAGCACGCGCGCGACTTCCGTGCGAATCGTCTGCGGCGAGGCGTATAAGCAATTCGGATCGAGATTTCCCTGGAGCGCGACGCTGTCCTGCACGGCACGGCGTGCATCGGCGAGATCTGTCGTCCAGTCCACGCCCAACGCGTCGCAACCGCTGCGCGCCATCGTGTTCAGCCATGCGCCGCCGTTCTTCGTGAACAAGATGACCGGCACGCGACGACCTTCGTTCTCGCGCCGCAGATCGGCGACGATGCGTTCCATCGGCTGCAGCGAAAACTCGCGATACTGAGCGGGCGTCAATACACCGCCCCACGTATCGAAAATCATCACCGCTTGCGCGCCGGCGGCAATCTGCGCGTTCAAGTACAGCCGCGTCGACTCGACCAGCAGTTCGAGCAGCGAATGCAGCGTCGCAGGCTCTTCGTACATCATCGCCTTGATGTTGGAGAACTCGCGCGAGCTGCCGCCTTCTACGATGTACGTCCCCACCGTCCACGGGCTGCCGGCAAAGCCGATCAACGGCACACGTCCATTCAGCTCGCGACGGATCAGTCGCACGGCGTCCATCACGTAGCGCAGCTCCGTGTTCGGATCGGGCACGCCCAATTTCGCGACGTCGCTGCGCGAACGCACGGGACGCTCGATGCGCGGCCCTTCGCCGGTTTCGAACTGCAGCCCGAGCCCGAGCGCGTGCGGAATCGTGAGGATGTCGGAGAACAGGATCGCGGCGTCGAGCGGATAACGCGCGAGCGGTTGCAGCGTCACTTCGCAAGCGAGCTCCGGCGTCATGCAGAGCTTGAGGAAACTGCCGGCGCGAGCCCGAGTCGCGCGGTATTCCGGCAGATAGCGCCCGGCCTGGCGCATCATCCAGACCGGCGTCCGTTCGACGGGTTGACGCAACAACGCACGCAACAAGAGATCGTTCTTCAACATGCTCAGCTTCGCTTCGCGGGATCGAACAGCCGCTCGTGCTCCACGATGGCGTATCGATCGGTCATGCCTGCGATGTAATCGGCGACGGCGCGGGCCCGGCCGATTTCTCCCGACTTCGCTTCCAGCTGCTTCGCCGCCTGAAAGTGCTCGTCCGGCAGCAGCTCAGGACGCGCGAAGAAGCTGTCGAACATCGAACGGATTACGGTATTCGCCTTGTTCGTCATGCGCAGCACACGATAGTGCCGGTACACGTGATCGCGCAGGTAGTTTTTCAGCTCCAGGTGCTCGGCGGCGACAGCTGCGCTGAATTGCACGAGCACCGCTGACCGCTTACGCACGTCCTCGGCGCTCGCGGGCGCAGCAGCCTGCAGCGCCGCGCGCGATGTTTCGACCAGGTCGGTCACGACGTAGTTGATCATCCGCCGCACGACTTCGTGAATCAGGCGCCGGCCCTGAAGGCCTGGATACCGCTCGAGCACCGCTTCGTGCTGGCGCCGGAACAGCGGCACCTCGCGCAGACCGTCCAGCGCAATCAGCCCGGCTCGCAGACCGTCGTCGAGATCGTGATTGTTGTATGCGATCTCGTCCGCGAGGTTGGCGATCTGCGCTTCGAGCGTCGGCTGCCGGCGCTGGATGAAGCGCTCGCCCAGCTCGCCGAGCTGGCGCGCGTTGTTGAGCGAGCAGTGCTTGAGGATGCCCTCGCGCGTCTCGAACGTGAGATTCAAGCCGGGAAACGCGGCGTAGCGCTCCTCCAGCTCGTCGACGACACGCAGCGACTGCAGGTTGTGCTCGAAGCCGCCGTACGGCTTCATGCAATCGTTCAACGCGTCCTGGCCGGCGTGCCCGAACGGCGTGTGGCCGAGGTCGTGCGCCAGGCAGATCGCCTCGGCCAGTGTCTCGTTCAGACGCAGCGCCCGTGCAATCGTGCGTGCGATCTGCGCAACCTCGATGGAGTGCGTGAGACGCGTCCGATAGAGATCGCCCTCGTGATTGACGAACACCTGCGTCTTGTAGACGAGGCGCCGGAATGCAGTGGAATGGATGATGCGGTCCCGGTCGCGCTGGTATTCGCCGCGCAGCACCGGCGGCGGCTCGGCATGCACACGGCCGCGCGAAGCCGCTTCGTTGGCGGCATAGGGAGCGAGCGGTGAGGAATCGGCAGTCATGAGCGCTGGCGAGTATCAGCCGAAATGCGCTTGCAGAGTAGCTTCGAGTGCCGGGTCGGCGTAATCGTCCACGACCGTGGCGTGACCCAAGCCCTTGAGCAGCACCAGCCGAATGCGCCCGCCGAGTACTTTCTTGTCCATGCCCATGAGCTCCCGTCCGCGCTGCACCCCGATGCGCGGCGGGGCGATCGGCAGACCCAGCCGCTTCAGCACATGCACGACGCGATCGTTCTCTGCCTGCTGCAGCCAACCCAGTCGCATCGACATTTCCGCGGCCATGGCCATTCCAGCCGCCACGGCTTCGCCGTGCAGCCAGTTGCCATAGCCTGAAGCCGTCTCGATCGCGTGACCGAACGTATGGCCGAGATTGAGGATCGCGCGCAGGCCGTGCTCGCGTTCGTCCTGTCCCACCACGTCCGCCTTGATCTCGCAGGACCGGCGGACGGCATGCATGACAGCAGAGTCCTCGCGAGCGAGCAGGCCATCCACATTCGCTTCGATCCACTTCAGAAACGCCGAGTCGCGGATGAAGCCGTACTTGACGACTTCCGCGAGGCCGGCTCGATACTCGCGAGGCGAGAGCGTCTGCAGAGTGCTCGTGTCCGCCAGCACGCAACGCGGCTGGTGGAACGCGCCGATCATGTTCTTGCCCCGCGGATGATTGACGCCGGTCTTGCCGCCGACCGAAGAGTCGACCTGCGCGAGCAGCGTCGTCGGCACCTGCACGTAGTCGATGCCGCGCTGATAGCTGGCCGCGGCGAAGCCGACCATGTCGCCGATGACGCCGCCGCCGAGCGCCACCGCGGCCGCGTCGCGATTCATGCGCTCGGCGACCAGAGCGTCGAGGATTCGCGAGTAGCTTTCGAGCGTCTTGTGCTGCTCGCCATCGGGCAGGATCAAGGTGGCGACGCGCCGGCCTTGCAAGGCGTTCTGCAATTTCGCCAGGTAGAGAGGCGCGATCGTTTCGTTGGTCACGATCAGCAGGCTGCGCGCGGTTATGTGCGTGCCGAGCAGCGACGCGTCTTCCAGCAAGCGCGGTCCGATCAAGATCGGATAGCTGCGCTCGCCGAGCGCGATGTCGACGCGTTGGTGCAGCGGCGCGCTCATGTCTGGGCTTGACCCTGCAGGCGTTCGAGGATGTCGTCAGCGACGATGCGCACGTGCCGGCCATCGGTGGCAACGACGACGCTGGCGATGGATTCGTAGAGCGGCGCGCGCACTTCCATCAGCTCACGCAGTCGCGTCTCCGGATCTGCCGTGTACAGCAACGGCCGCTGGCGACCGTGCTTGGTCCGCTCGAGCTGCTGGCGGATGCCGGTTCGCAGGTAAACGACGCGGCCGCGCGCGGCCAGCCGCTCGCGGTTTTCCGGCAGCAGCACGGCGCCGCCGCCGGTGGCGATGACCACGTCCTGGAGCTGCGTCAGAGAGTCGATCACGTCGCGCTCGCGCTCCCGGAAGCCGGTCTCGCCCTCCTTCTCGAAGATGTAGGGAATGTCGACGCCGGTGCGCCGCTCGATCTCGACGTCGCTGTCGTAGAAGGTGAGATCCAGCAGGCGCGCCAGCTGCTTGCCGACGGCGGTCTTGCCCGAGCCCATCGGGCCGATCAGAAATACGTTCCTGCAAAGGGCCTGCGAGCTCATGACGGCAGGGCGACTATAAACGAAAGCGGCCGCGCATAACGAAAGCGGCCGCCCGGAGGCGGCCGCGGATTCGTCGGAGGAAGACCTGCCGATCAGTACAAGCTGGCACCTTCGCGCAGGATGCGCGGGGTGACGAAGATCAGCAGCTCGTCCTTGTTGTCGGTCTTCGAGGTGGTCTTGAACAGGCGGCCCAGCACCGGCACGTCGCCGAGCCACGGCACCTTGGTCTCCGCGTCGCGGCGCTCGGTCTCGAGGATGCCGCCCAGCACGACCGTCTGGCCGTCGTTCACCAGCACCTGCGTGACGATCTCGCGTGTGTCGATGCTCGGCACGAAGCCGCCGGTCGCGCTCGCGACCAGCTGACCGACGCTGTCCTTCGCGACGGTGAGATCGAGGATGACGCGGTTGTCCGGCGTGATCTGCGGCGTGACCTTCAGCGACAGCACCGCCTTCTTGAACTGGGTCGTGGTCGCACCGGAGGACGAAGACTCCTGGTACGGAATTTCCACGCCCTGCTCGATGGTGGCCTCGCGCTGGTTCGCCGTGATCAGGC
>CADEEJ010000043.1 GCA_902826315.1 uncultured Steroidobacter sp. | reverse complement strand
GCCGAGAGCTCGTAGCCGACGCTCGTCAGCGCGGCAGTGGAATCGATCGCTGCGAAGCTAGGCCCTGGCTCGGTCGGAGCGACCGACGTCAGAAAGCCGGCCTTGATCAGCGCATCCGACAAGCGGACCGCATCCTCCAGCTGCATCGGCTCCAGCGCGGGCCCGGAAGGCGATGCTGCGGCGGCCCAATTGGTCGCGAGCGTGGAGAGCGATCGGGCCTCGCGATATCCGAGTCCGAAATAACGGTTGCGTTTTAGGTCGAGCAGCACCGCGCCGGTTGCAGTCACACAGACCCGTGTGTGAGGCGGCATCCAGAATTCTTTGTTCTTATGCGTGCCGATGTCGGGCACAGAGTTTCTACATGGCCGATCCCGCGAGAGAGTGGGGTGTGCAGTTGCCCGCACACCCCTGACTAGACTAACAGGACCAATGGAACGGTCCGTAGAAGGCGTCAATCTGCGGTCCACCCGCCAGCGAACAACGGGTCTCGACCATGGCGTCACCTAGATCGAGAATTGCAAGTTGCTCTTCCATAGTTACCCCTTGTGAGTTTTCGAAAGAACAGAGCGGGATCGCTCCCTCTGCGCGGGTTCAGTTTGGCGAGGGAGCGCAATGTTCCGGCCTGGGCCAGCCATCGTGGTGACCCGACTGCTCCCTCCGACACCGCAATCCTTATGTTTTGCCGCGCAGAGTTTTCATCAGATCCCAGCGTTGCCGCACTGGGATCCGGCTAGAAGGACCGTCCCACCCACCCGTGTGCACCCTAGGGCTAATTCGCATGTTGGCGTACGGGAGAGCACGCTGCAGCAATTCGTCAGAACTTCTTGGCGAGTTTCAGATACCAGAAACGCTGCCTGAGGTCGCTCTGCGATGCATCGAATCCTGCGAGCCACCCCACCTCTGCAAACGGCGGCTGGTCGTCGAGCAGGTTCAGAGCTCCCGCTCTGATCTCGAAGTCATGCCAGGGTGACACCTGCGTCGCGAATTCGCCCAAATCGAGTGACAGCTGCAAGTCGAGCAGGCTCTGCGAGTGGACTCTGCGGCCTACGCGATGACCTGACACGTCGACGTCGTCGTAGGATGGAACGTAGCGGAGCGCACTGGATATGCCAAAACCTCCGCGATTCCATTTTAGGCTGGCGACCCCCTTCCAACGGGTAATTGATCCTTGCGGATTAGCAAGATCGACGCGACTGAAGCCAGGACCTTCGAGAAGGTCCGAAGTCGTGAAGTCGTGCACCCATGTGGCCGTCAAATCCGGCGTGAAGCGACCGACTCTGGTATCGAAATCCATCGCGGCCGTGAAATCTACGCCGCTACTGCGAATTGATCCGAAGTTCAAGCGTGTGATGTCGATCAGCGCCAGGCGCCCTGGCAAGCCTGCCGCAAGGTCTGCAGCAGAGGGGGCTTCGCGAACGATTCTGTGTGCGAATCGGCTCTCCGCGTTCAAGAGTCGCGCTGCCAAGGGAATCCCTATTGTCTGGTCCACATGAATTCGCCAGTACCCGGCCCCGAGCCGCAAGCCTAATGGCCCACCCGGTGTGAACCGCACGCTGGCCGCGAACGAATCCGCACTGGACGGCTGCAGCTCCTGATTGCCGCCTGCACGCCAGATTGGGAATGCAAGCTCGCCGCCACGAGCTGTGTCGACAATGGGCACCGCCGCCTCCAATCGCGGCAGATACAACTCGATGAGCGAAGGTGGACGAAAGCTCTCCGACCACGAGATGCGCACGTCCAATGCGGAACTCGGTCCCCAGAGAATCGCGTATTCCGGATTGAAGCTGTCACCGACATCAGAATAGTCGTCGAGGCGGCCGGACACGACCAACGCAAGGTCGTGAATCGCGGGGATTCGTGCTGCAGATTCCACGATCGGCAGCCGCAGCTCGCCGAAAGCTGCACTCACAGCCCGCTGATGTGAGCCGGGGAGATCTTGAGCGGCCGCCGAAACGACGTAGCGCACTTGCTCCTCGCGCCATTCCCCTCCGACGATGAGGTCCATCTGGCCAGCCGGCAATGAGACGAGGGAGCCGCGCAGGTACGCTGTCGCTTGCGTTGCCTCCGTGGCTGAGCGATTTCGAACTGGCTCACTAAGCAGGGATGCAAGGAGTTCCCCATTGTTGGCACCGCTTCCTGCGAAGAGGTTCAGGGCATCCTCGGCGCTTGTCTCGGAGAGCGCCGCCACGACACGCATGGGATCTAGATCCGCAGTCCGCTCTGCGAGATCTCTGTCTCGGCTGTGATGAAGCGACGCCTCCCATTCCCACCCGTGAATCTGCCCGCGCGCACCGCCAACAACACGTGTAAGTTCGGAGCTATGTGCGACGGTTCGAGGTCCGAGCTCAGTCAAGAGCACGTCAACCATGACATCCTCACCGAAGGGATTGTGAGGATTCGTACGCGGCACCAGCGCTCCTATTAGCGCAGACGGCTCCCACACTGCGCTGGAATCTCTGTCGACGTACATCAGCTCGCCGTAAATGCTCGCTTCGCGAGTTATGGCGTATTCGCCGTGCGCTACCAGGCCCTTGCGTGTCCGTGCCTGTGCGACGCTGTGATACCTGTAGAGACTCTCCAGATTTTGTCGCCCGGCCATCGATATGAAGTCGGCGGGAGTCAACCTCGCATCCGGCCCGACGTCGGGGATTGCTGCAAAGCTTGATGGCAAACCGGGGAGATTGTCGAACATTGCAGATCGGACGTTGCCAGGCGAAGCAATCGTTGAACGCCAGTCGACTCCACCGAACCGTCTAAAGTCTTGGTTGCTGAACCGATCTCGCTCCCAACCCATCAGCGGTCCGCGATCGAAGTAGTCGAGCACGATCGAACCTCGAGCACGGTCCATGCTGCCCGAAGCGCCAAACGTTGCGTGACGCTCTACTCCGCCACCATCAGCTGCCCCATAGTCGATATCAAGCTGCGGCTCGGGGATGTTCTTACGGAGAACGATGTTCACCACTCCGCCCACGGCGTCAGCACCGTGAATCGCCGACATCGAATCCGAGACAATCTCCACGCGCTCCACTGCTCCTAGCGGAATGCTGTTCAGGTCGAATGCATTGAAAGCCAAGCTGCTGGCGGTCGCCATCGTGCGGCGACCGTTGATCAACACCAGAGTCGTGTCATACCCGAGTCCTCGGACATTCGCGACCTGAGTTCCATCACCGAGCAAAGACTCAGGTGTTGCGAATGGCTGCTGAGTGACGTATCCCATCAACTCAGCGAGCGTCGACACGCCCGAAGCCTCGATATCCTCGCGCTCGATCACCGTCGTAGGAATATCGAGATCGAGGCCGTCAACTACCTTCGAGGCCTCGACGATCATGTTCCAGTTGAAGTCATACGGCCCGCGCGCCGACCCACCCTTCCCTCCCCCGTTCTCCATACTCAGCTGCTGCCCTTTCGACAGCTCCGACCTCTGCTGATCTTTCCCCGCAACGGCCTCGTTCACACCACCGGGCGGTGGATTCACCGGCGGTGACAGGATCGAGATCGTTCGCGGGTTGGTCCACTCGAACGTGAAGCCGTTGGGCAGCAGCTTGGCGAGGACTTCGCTCGCGGTGAGACGGCCTTGCACCGGGCCGACCATCAGCTGCTCTTCTTCGTCGCTGGTCGGCAGGTAGCCGTATTGCAGGCCTGTCTGTTGCGAGAATTTTTCCAGGGCTTGCGACAGCGGCAGTTGGCCGATGTCGATGTTGTACTGCCGTTGCTCTTCCGCACGTGCCAGCGTGGCACTGAACAGCGAGACGCAAATGAATATGGTGGCCAGGAGTGTCCTGGCCGCCGATTCATTCACGTCACGGTTCATTGCAGTCCGCAACCAAACCGTATCAACGATGAGGCTCGGGCCGTTTGATGCGGATCAACTCAGGCGACTCGCGCACGACGGAGACGCCGTCTGCGGCCGTCGTCGTCTCAACCGTCGCGGCAAACGAAAGCGGATCGATAGCGTCGAACGCGCCACGGATTTGACGCTCACGCACTTGCTCATCGACGACGATCTTGATCGCATTGAACTTGTTGAATTTCGCAGCTGCGCCGCCGATCGTATCGCCAGTCCTGAACTTGAGCTGTCCGCGTGACCAGTCCTGCTCTTCCTCGCCGTCGACCGCATCGATGGTTGGCGCTTGCGATCCCGCCAGACTCCATCGCTGATCGGCTGTGAGCGACTCGCTCGAGAACGTCGCCTCACCACTCGCTGCTGGAGTGACGAGCACCGTGCCTTCGTGCATCGTGACGATGACATCGCTGCCGTGACGCTCCACGGTGAACTTGGTGCCGGTCGCGGTGACGACGACGCGACCGGCGTCGACCATGAACGGCCGCGATGGATCCTTGGCGACTCGGAACACCGCCAGGCCTTCAGCGAGATTGATCACTCGCTGCCCGCCGCCGATATCGTGATGCAACCGCGTGTACGGTCCGGCAGTGATCGAGCTACCGTCACTCAGGGGTACGCTGCGCCACTCGCTGGCCATCGTCTGCAGGCTGTGATCGAACCAGAACGTCTTCACCGCGAGCGCGAGCAGCGCCGTGAGGCCAATAGCCGTCACTGCTGCGGCCATCCTGACCTTCCACAGCCCCGACCACGTCGAGCTCGCGCCGCCGACGTTGCCAGCGGCACGCTCGCGCGGCAGCTCGACCACGTTGGAGAACGTGTCCTCGTTCGTGATGAACAGCTTCAGCTTCGTGCCTGCAAGCCACGAGTACAGCCGGCACATGCGCAGCGTCTCTGCGATGTGCACCGGCGAGGTCTTCAACCACTGCAGGTATTCGAAACGTTCGGCGATGCTCAGATCGCCACAGTGCCAGCGCAGCAGCCACTCCGCCGCCTCATCCGGAATCGACATGGGCGGGTTTTCGTCGATGCGGTCCGTCATGACAGCCTACCTCAGCGTTGATCCATGTCCTCCAGATCCTCAAGATTCAGCTGCGTCCGCAACTGGCTGTACGCTCTTGTCAGATCGCGCAGCACGATCCGCGGGCTCAAACCCAATCGGTCCGTGATCTGCTTGTAAGTCAGTCCTTCGTTCACGTGCAGCAGCAACACCTCGCGCTGGCGCGGCGGCAAGCGTTGCACCGCTGCCTGGACGTGCTCGCGCGCGCGACCGTAGGCGACCGCGTTCTCCGGCTCGGCGCCGGGTGCACTCTGTAAATCTTCCAACCAGCTGTTGTCGTGCGGTTGACGCCGCTGTGAACGATCGCGCCATTCGTTGGCGACGTTCGAGGCGATGCGAAACAGGTAGCTCTGCGGATTGTCGATCGCGATGTCGTCGCTGTAGCGCAGCAGCCGCAGGAACACTTCCTGTGCCAGATCGTCGATCTCCGCGGCCGGCACCGATGAGCGGCTCGACAACCAGTAGCGGATCGGGCGGCGCCAGCGCTGAAACCAGGATATCAACCGACCATCACGAGGGTCCTGCGCACGCTCTCCCAACTCACCTCGCGCATCGGACATCGACGCACCCTCCCCATCACTGCACACCAGCAGCTCTTGTTGTGTTCGATCGCTTAACTTGCGACATCGCTCGTCGATCCGTCACCCCGAGCCGCTCGGGGTCCGCTGAGCGTTCAATGTCAAGAAACATGAACCGCCTTAAATGTAGACCGGCTCAGGTCTCGTGATAAGCCCCTCGACGCCGTCTGTCGCTGCGATGAATACGTACCACGGATTTCGGGCTGCAGTGAGTAGGCACATCGACGCACGCCGGTTCTAACGATGCGAAGAATCGGCAGCGCTCTGCGGCTGCGGAGTTATGTCAGCGGTCGGTGCTTTCGCACGCGCCGAGAGCAACATCAGCGCCGCAGCGTACAAAACGATTATGACCACCAGCCAGCGCAACCACGTCAGCGGCAGCGAGCGCACGACGTAGGCTGCGAGCAGCACTGCAGGGATTCCACCGAGCGCCAGGCCAAGCGCAGCGCGCAGATCGTACTTCCGGTCGCGTATGAAGCGTAGTGCGGCGACGGGCATCAGCACCGCGCACGAGCCCATCATGATCGGAAACGCGGCGATCGGATTCATTCCGAGCAGGCTGATGAGAATCAGGCACGGCGCGTACAGCCCGATTCCGAGCGTCATCAGTGCGCCGAGCACGAAGTTGATGGTCACAGCTACGACGAGCTTCGCGCCCGTCAGCTCCAGCGCCGCGCCGCCGCTGGGCAGCTGATCGAGGTTCATCAGCGCAAACAGGACTGCTGCGACGGCCAACGCCGCGCCCATGCCGAGCTGGATCGCCCGACGTGGCAGCCTCGCGACAATGCCAGCGCCGAGCCACGCGCCGATTGCCGAGGCCGCCATCATCGAAACGAGCGTCGCGGGGCCCACCCTCACAACGCCGATAAAAATTAAACCTTGCGCGACCGTGGGCAGCATATGGCCGACGTTGAGCGTGCCCGGGATCGATTCGTCCGCCACGACACGACGGAACTTGAACGCGGCAGTGGTCGGCGCGAATGAGCCGATGCCGAGCGTGTCGAAAAAATTCGTCACGAACCCGATCGCGAGGCGCAGCACGCCGGGATTGGCGGAAGCAACCCGCGATCCGCCACGCTCGGTGCTGTACCAGCGCCATGCGACGAATGCCGCAAGCGCAGCGAGGACGGCGAGCAGGACGCGCGCAGTGGTCACAGCGCGCCTAGCGCCGCACGGCCGGTCGAGCCTTCAGTGCTTGTGCCAGAATTCCCTTCACGGCCTCGAGCTCGCGATTGTCGAGCGGCAGACGCGGCGCGCGCAGAACGTAGGTGCCGCGACCGACCTCTGCCTGCACCCACTTGATGTACTGAACGAACTTCGGAACGGTATCGAGACGCAGCAGCGGCAGGAACCAGTTGTAGAGCTCCCGCGCCCGCACCTTGTCGCCACGCGCCGCGGCCTCGTACAGCGCCACCGACTCTTCGGGAAACGCATTCACCAACCCAGCGATCCAGCCTTCCGCGCCTACCGCGACGCCTTCCACGATCGCGTCGTCCATGCCGACGAGGATCGTCAACCGATCGTGCAACAGCGCACGAATGGCAGTCACTCGTCGTGCGTCGCCGCTCGACTCCTTCACGGCATGCAGATTGGGATGCTCCGCTGCCAGCTCGACGATCTGCTCGGGCAGGAAATCGGTCTTGTACGCGGGCGGGTTGTTGTAGAGCATGCACGACAATTTCGTCGCATCGATGATCGCACTCACGTGCGCCTTCATCTCGTGCCAATCGGTGCTGTACACGTATGGCGGCAGCACCATCAGCCCGGCGCATCCTGCCACTTCGGCACCGCGCGCGAGCTGAACGGCTTCAGCGGTACTGAGCGAGGCGATACCGAGCGCGACCGGCACATTCCTCACGGCGCGCACGCATGTGGACGCGATTGCCAGTTTCTCGTCGAAGGTCAACGTCGCTGCTTCACCCAGCGAACCGCAACACACGATCCCGACACATCCGCTGCGGATCAGCCACTCGCAGTGACGAGCCAGCGCATCGTGGTCGACCGCGCCGGACGCGTCGAAGTTCGTGGTGATCGCAGGAATCACACCCTTCCAGTTCATTGCAAGGTTCCCCGTGTCGTCTTCTTCATTCATAGCGCTGTGGGCTGAGCGGCTCGAGCGCAATTCGCGGGCGCTCCCCCGCCAGCACCTGCGCGACGAGCTGTCCCGTGACCGGCGCCAGGCTGATACCCAACATCGCATGCCCTGCCGCCATGCACAGGTTCGAGTATCGCGCAAATCGGCCGATGTACGGTAAACCGTCGGGCGAGCATGGACGCAACCCCGCCCAGGGCCGCAGCTGCGCGATATCCTGCGCGCGAAGCGCGGGGAAATACTGTGCGGCTGCCGCGGCGATTGCCTGCGTCCTGCGCACGCTCACCGAGCGGTCCAGACCGGCAAGCTCCATGGTGCCGCCGATGCGGAGCGAGCTGCCCATCGGCGTCACCGCGACGTGCGCCTCGCTGAGAATCGAGCACAGCCGGGGAAGCTGCGGCGGATTGGGCAGCGTGAAGCTGTAGCCCTTCCCGCCTTGCAGCGGCAGCCTGCAACCAAGCGTGCGCACGGCATCCGCCGACCAGGCGCCTGCGGCAACGATGAACTCATCCGCTGTGAGCTCGCCCTGCGAAGTCGCTGCCGCGGCGATGCGCGTGCCGACAGTTCGCCACGAGTCGAGTCGCGTCGACCAATGGATGGTGACGCCGGCGTCGATGACGAGCTCCGTGAGCTTGCGCATGAGCGATCGCGGGTCGAGATGAGAGTCGAGCGGATAGAACACCGCGCCCGTGATTTCCATCGCGATGCCCGGATCGATCTCGGCTGCGCGTGCCGACGAAATGATCTCCACGGGCAAGTCGAGTTCGCGCGCGCGGCGCGCCACGCGCGTCTCCCCTTCGAGGCCCGCACGCGTCCGACACAGCATCAGCATGCCGCGCTTGACGAGTCCGATCGCGTTGTCGCAGCGGTCCGCCAGTTGCTCATACAACTCGCGACTGGCGAGCAACATGTCGCGCAAGATCGGCGCTGCGCGGTTCACGTTGTCGCGATTCGCTGCGCGTGCGAAGTGAACGATCCAGGCGGCGAGCGCCGGATCGAGCCGGGGACGAATGTAGAAGGGACTGCCTGGATCCAGCAGCCAGCGCAGGCCGAGCCCGATGGCCCCAGGCGCTGCGAGCGGCGTGAAATGGCTCGGCACGATCATGCCGGCGTTGCCGAACGAACAACCTTCGCCGCCCGCGCTGTCGCGCTCGATCACCGTGACTTGGTACCCGCGCTCGCGGAGCGCGAGCGCGCAGCACAGACCGACCGCGCCGGCGCCGCAGATCAGGACATGCTTCATGCGCCGTTGTCGGAGCGCGGCGGACGGATTCCCCAACGGAAAGGATCGCTCTCGTCCAGGCGCAGCGTCGCTTCAGCCGTCACGTGCGCACTACCTGTGATGAACGGTGCGATCTCGCCCGTGCGACGGTCGCACCAGCGATAGCGCGCGGAAAACACGCTGCCGATCACACTCTCCTGCACCCAGACCTCGTCTTCGGCCAGTTTGCCGTCGGCGGCGAGACACGCGAGCTTGGCGCTGGTGCCGGTGCCGCACGGCGAACGATCGTACGCCTTGCCCGGGCACAGCACGAAATTGCGGCTGTTGGCACCGGTCGCGGCCGAGGGCACGAACATCTCGACGTGATCGACCTCCGGGTGCTCGGAAGCGTTCACCGCCTGCCGCACGCGCCAGGTGAAATCGGTCAGCGCGTCGACGTTTTGCAGGTCGATGCGCAACTCGTGGCGCTCGATCAGAAAGAACCAGTTGCCGCCCCACGCGATGTCGCCGCGAACTTCGCCATAGCCCGGCACTTGCACCGCGACCTGCCTGTGCTTGCGAAAGCTGGTGACGTTGGTAATCGTCACCTGACCGTCTGCGTGCAACACCGCGTCCACGGGTCCGACGGGCGTGTCGATCTTGGCCAGCCCCGGCTGCACTTGCCCCTTGAAAGCGAGCGACGCCACGAGACCGATCGTGCCGTGGCCGCACATGCCGAGGAAGCCGACGTTGTTGAAGAAGATGACGCCGAACCGGCAGTCGCTGCGGTGAGGCGCGCACAGCAGCGCGCCGACGACGGTATCCGAGCCGCGTGGCTCGTTGACGATTGCGGAGCGGTAGTGGTCGAACTGCTCGCGGAAGCGGATGAGCCGCTCGCTGAGCGGCCCGTTGCCCAGGTCCGGTCCGCCTTCCAGCACCAGCCGGGTTGGCTCGCCGCACGTGTGCGAGTCGATAACGCGCACGACGCTCATATGCACATCCGAATGCATGGTCCCGCCATCTTCCGACTCCATTCGCAATCGAGCGTAGCGGAGGCCCTGGGGGGCGCGTATGAGACCAAGGTCGTACCTCGCAGCGGGTCGGGCACTCGCCCGGCCCGTCATTCTAGCGAGGTCGCATGCGAGTTTTCAGACAGGCGAGTTTTCAGGGAGCGTCGTCCTGCGGTTGCAGGCGGATGACTTCAGGGGCCGGCCGTGTGACGACGCCCTTGACGCCGGCGGCGATGGAATCCGCAAACGACGCCGGGTCGTCGGCCTGGAACCGACCGCGCACCTGCCTGGAGCCCAGCGACGGATCGACCACGATCTGCACGCGGTTGCGTCGATTGAACTCTTCGGCCGCGGCCGCGATGGTGTCGTCCTCGAATTCCAGATGGCGATTCGACCACGCGAGCTCACGTGCGATGTTCACGTGCTCGACGACGGGAGGCCAGGCGCCGGATATCGTCACTTGCTCGGCGGCAGTGAGCGCGACCGCGCCTGCCCGGCCGCCGCCATCAGTGACCAGCACCCTGCCCTCCTCGACCGTGACGACGACGTTGCGCTCATCGCGCGCGACAGCGAATCGCGTGCCCGTCGCACGCACGACTGCGAGTCCGGCTTCGACGATGAACGGCCGCGACGGATCCTTCGCAACCTGGAACAGCGCCTCGCCGCGCGCCAGGCTCAGCAGTCGTTGCCGCTCGCCGAAACGATCGCGCAACTCCGTGCGCGGACCGACGCTGACGAAACTGCCATCGATGAGCGTCAAGCTGCGCCACTCGCTCGCTTGCGTCTCGATCGTCGATGCGAGCCACGTGCGCGTCGCCATTGTTCCAGCAACGAGCACGAGCCCGAGCGCCACTACGGCAGCGAGCGAACGCACGTGCCAGCTGGTGCGCGTTCGTGTCGGCGCGGCGGCTACGTCGCGCGATTGCATCTCGATCACATTGGTGACGTCGTCCTCGTTGGTGAAGAACAGCTGCTTCTTCATCGGATACAGGACGGAATAGAGGATGAACATCTGCAGCGTTTCGCCGATGTGAATCGGCGAGGACTTCAGCCACTGCAGATATGCAAAGCGCTCGGCAACGTTCAGATCGTGCGCGTGCAGGCGGAGGAACCACTCTGCAGCGTGCTCCCTGATCGACGACGGCGTGCCTTCTTCGGTCCGTTCCATACGCGTGGTTACCCTACATTCGTGTAGACCGCCGCATGGGGACACGTCAGCCCCGGCAACGAAGATTTTGCCGGAATCTCACAGACGCCCAGGCCGCCGACCTGCCCGAAAGGACTAAATTTTCCGCGATATTTTCTACCTGAAGTTGTTCTCAGTCATATGACAGCCGCGGCATCATCATCGCCAGCAAGCGGCTGCGGCCGCGCACACCGCACTTCTTGTACACCGACGTCAGCTGCGTCTTGACGGTCCGCACGCTCTTATCGAGCCGCACAGCAATCTCCTTGTTGCTGAATCCGATGCGCACGAACTGCACCAGCTCGCGCTCCGCAACCGTGAGCTCGCCCGGCAGCGCTTCGATCGCATCGTGTTTCGCTACGTCATCCGGCGGCACCACTGCGCCGGCAGAGCCCGCTCGCCGCTCGACCGCCGACAAGCGTTGCAATGTCGTTGCGAGATGAGGATGCAATCGCTCCAGCAGCGCCATCTCGCGCGCCGTGAAATCGCCCTGCTCCGCCGTGCGCCGGATCACGATCTCGGATCCGAGCCGGTCGCTGGCCCAGAACAGCGAGGACGCGGAGTAGTACCAGCCTTCTGCCGCCATGTAGCGCCGGAAGAACTCCGATTCGCGCAGCCGGCGCGCGTCCGGCACGACCTGCGAAAGGCGGTAAAGCCTGAGACCGGGGTTCGACAGCACGAACGCCGGCATCATGCTGGCTTCGCGGCGTCGCTCCAGCCACTCGCGCGACCGGCGGGCATTCGGTGTCGCGAGGATCCGCGACGCGTCCCAGGTCGTGGCGAAGTCAACGTAATCGAGATACGCGACGCACGCGTCGTGCGGCACGAACTCATCCAGCAGCGACAGCAGCGCGCCCCAGAATTCATGAATGTCGATGCTCGCGTGCAACCGCAGCAATAGCGACTCGAAACGCGGATCGTCGAGCGACGGCGCAGCGGCACGCGTCGACCATTCACGCGCGCGCGGCGTTCCTGCCGCGATAAAACGGTTTGCCCCCATGATTGTTGTCGTCGCAAGTGAGCGTCTGGAGACGCGAGCCCCAACAGTTAGACCCCGTGTGCTCGCGCGGTCATCCCGCCTCGCGCGCAGGGCTACTCGGCGCTGAGCAGCAGCGTATTTGCCGCAAGTCGTCGCACGGCGACAGGTGAGATCTTGTCGATGTGCAGGGCAAACGTGACGGGATCGGCGGCGTCGAAAGTCCCGCGCACCGGCAGTGACTCTGCGCGTGGATCGAGCTGCAATTGCACGCGGTTGCGTAAATTGAATTCCTCGACCGCGTCCGCGAGCGTATCGCCCGCCCCGAACCGCAGCTGTCGTTCGCGCCACGCCAGTTCGTAGCTGACGTCGATGCGACTCGGCGTCACGGGCCACGTGTTCGTGATGCGCAGCTGCTGATCCGCGGTGATCGGCACGCTCAATTCGAGCGGGCCATCGAGGCTCGCAACTCGCTTCGAGAACTTCGTGCTCGGCGTCACGCGCACTTCGCCTTCGCTGACGGTAACGATCAACTCATCCTTGCGTTGCGACACCGCGAACTGCGTGCCCACTGCTTTCACGGCATACGCATTCGCTTCGACCAGGAACGGACGCGTCGCGTCTTTCGCGACCTTGAAATAAGCCTCGCCGCGCACCAGCTCGATCGAGCGTTGCTGATCGCCGAGATCCAGCGTCAAACGTGTGTTCGGCCCGACTTGCAGCTCGCTGCCGTCGGCGAGCGTCACCGTTTTCCACTCGCCCGGCTCCGTCTCGATCGATCGCTCGTACAGCGCGGTACGCACGCCGAGGAACAACAGTGCGGAGAGTGCACACGCCACGATCGTCGCAGCGATCTTCCATCGCAGCGGGACGCCGCCGCGCGACGCAGAGGATCGATCGTTCTCGCCGGCGAACAGCGAGACGATATTCGACGGAGCCTCATCGGTAAGCGCGAGAACCAACTGTGCGCGCCGCAAATTGCCGTCGACCCCGTTAACCCTCAGGTACTCGGCAACGTGAACTTGCGATTGCTTGAGCCAGCGCAGGAATGCGCGCCGTTCGTCGAGCGCGACGTTGGGTTCTCGCATCCGCGCAAACCACTCAGCAGCTTCCTGGCTGATCAATTCGCGCTTCCTGTCCGCACGACGATCCGAGTCGCGGTGATCTGCGTCGCTCATGGATATAGGCTGCGTCGCACGCCCGACGC
Organism: uncultured Steroidobacter sp.; assembly: GCA_902826315.1. Lineage (GTDB taxonomy): Bacteria > Pseudomonadota > Gammaproteobacteria > Steroidobacterales > Steroidobacteraceae > Steroidobacter. Next base: position 12,183 of record CADEEJ010000043.1, on the reverse strand, counting down.
ATCCTTCCTCGTCCTGTCCTTCCCGCCGAGCGGGGTCCCTTATGCCATACGATTGGGTTGGGCGGCAATTCCAGCCCCCGTAGGACTACGTATTGCGCGACGACTCGCGCGGCACCGGTGACGGTGCGATCAGCGGGCGTCGTTCCCGGACGGTGGCGCGGCCTGACCGGGGCCGGAACGCCGGTGCACGATGCGCAGTATGTTCGTTCCCTCGCGCACCAGCTCGATGTCGTCGCCCATGCCGATGATCAACTCGGCAAACGCTTCCGGGTCGCCGACGTCGAAGAAGCAGCACAGATGCCCGTTGGCGATCGCGGCATCGTCGATCACGATCTGCAGCCGATTGCGGCGGTTGAACTCCACGACCGCCTCGCCGACGGTTGAGTCCTGCTTCAGGATCAGCTGGCCGTTGACCCAGGCGAGCGCCTCCCGCGCATTGACCTTCTCCGTGTGCAGCGGCACTGCGGGCGTGTTCAGGAGTACTTCGACGCGCTCGTCCTTGTTCAGGGCGGTCGCCACTCGCAAGTCGACGTCATGCTCCAGCGTAGCTCCCTCGCCGGCGCGGACCACTGCGACAGTGCCTTCCTCCACGGTTACGCGGACCCGATCGTCGCGGCGCTCGACGCCGAAGCGCGTTCCGACGGCACGGGCGAGCGCGCCGCCGGCGTTGACGATGAACGGACGCGACTCGTCCTTCTTCACCTTGAACATTGCTTCGCCGCGCTGCAGGTTGATCCTGCGCATTGCGTCGCTGTAGTCGACTTGCACCAGCGTATTCGGCCCGGCGCTCACGACGCTGCCATCTGCGAGCTGCACCGTGCGCCACTCGCCGGGACGAGTCTCGACCTTATTGCTGGTAACTACGATGTTCGCAATTACGCCGATGAGCAGTAAGCAGCATGCCGCTGCAGCGAACAACAGCTTGCGGGAACCGAAGATCGTGGGCCGCAGCGGCTGCTGCGACTCCGGCTCCAACTCTGGGTCCAACTCCGGCTCCGGCGGCGCCAGCTCCCGCTGCATCAGCGGAACGACGTTCGACGCCACCTCGTCCGGGAGCAGCGCTGGAACCTTGGCGCGCTTGACGCGCCCGTACAGGTTGCACAGCCGCATGAACTCGGCGATGTGGCTCGGCGAATGCTTGAGCCAGCGGACGAACTTGCGCCGATCGGACGTCGTGAGATCCCGGTCGCGCAGGCGGATGAACCACTCGGCGGCTTGGTCGCTGACCGGCTGCCCGAGACCTTCGTCATGATCCTTCAAAGCCATGTCACCTATTCTCCATGTCGCCGAGCTCATCCTGCTTGAGTTGCATGCGCAACTGGCTATAGGCGCGCGTTAGGTCGCGCAGGATCACTCGGTAGGTCAGTCCCTGGCGTTCCGCAATCTGCTTGTACGTCAGCCCCTCGTTCACGTGCAGCAGCAGGACTTCGCGCTGCCGGCGCGGCAGACGGTTCACTGCCGCCTGCATGTGTTTGTTGGCCATCTCGCGGGCGATGGTGTTCTCCGGCTCGTCGTTGAACTCGACTTGCAGGTCTTCGAGCCAGCTGTCGTCGTGCGGCTTGCGATGCCGCGCGCGCTCCTGCCACTCGTTGGCCACGTTCGCAGCGATCCGGAACAGGTAACCCTGTGGATTGTCGATGGCGACATCGTCGCTATAGCGCAGGAGGCGCAGGAAGACTTCCTGGGCCAGGTCGTCCAGGTCCGCGCTCGGCACGGAGGAGCGATGCGACAGCCACTGCCGGATCGGCTTGCGCCAGCGCTTGAACCAGGTCACGAGGCGGCGGTTGCGAGGATCGTTCGCAGAGCTTTGCTGGCGCGGGCCGGGGCTCGGCTCCGCTACCGGGTCCGGCTCCTGCTCGTCGTTCTGCTGACGTTCGATCACTAACGGCCTGCGTTCGCGGTTTAAATCTGAACTCCCTCAGGTTTAGACCGGACTACAGGGTGAAATCAGCCCTGACGGGCCCTCAGAGCGGGCCGCAGCACTGCACCGCAGGACTTGGGGCTACCAGTCGGCCGTCGTGAAGGGCCGCAACAGCAGTTCTTTGGAGATGGCGGCGACCTGCAGCAGGCGTTCTTCGTGGTATGTCTTGAGCGCCTGGCGCAGGTGCGCACGGTCGTGCGCCGCCACCAGGGTGGCCAGCCGCGCAACATCCACGAACGCGTTCGGAACGATCTCGCACTCGAGCACGCGTGCGTGATGCAGGCGGTCGTTCATGTTGCGGATGATTTCCGCGAACTCTCCCACCCCGGAGCGCGTCGCGATCTGCAGGAACAGGTCGCCGGTCTGACGCGCCAGCTGCTCCGCGCTGCGCTCCGGGACGGGGACCTCTTCGGTGGAACCCGCGGCCGCTGCCGGCGCCGGCTCACTCTGCTCAGGCCAGCGGCCGAGCGCTGCATCGAGGATGGTCTGATTGACCGAATACAGGCCGAGGATGTCGTCCTCAGAGGGCGTCCGCGCGAAGAAGCCGCGCTTCGGCACCGACATGATCATCCGCTCCGCGGCGAGCCTCGTGAGCGCCTCGCGCACCGGCGTCGTGCTGACCCCCAGCTCGTCGGCCAACACGCCGATCTGCAGCAGCTGTCCCGGCACGAGCGTCTGCGCCAGCAGCCAGTTCTTGATGCGTTCGTAAACGGCACCTTCTTGCATGGGGTCCTCGTCGCTCTTCCTGGAGCCTTCGCCGCCGAGCTGAAGCGGAATCCGTCGCTTCAAAGAGATGTGTGCCAGTGTGTTCATGCTTTTCACTCTTACTGGCGTCGGCATGCCGACGCGTCCCCGGTTACGAGCGCGGCAGGAAGCTGAGGCGACGGTGGGAGCCTGCCCATTAAATAAGTGATGGTCATCGACGGCTCCCCTCCCTGGTTGCCGGCAAGACTGACCCAATTCCCCGGCAGGCGGAATTGAGCCGATCGGATCAGTGCGCGCTGTGAGGGAACGCTTGGGCCGAAACTAGGAGCGCCCGGCGTGCCGCGCCTCGTTGTCCTCGTCGGCAGTGGAACGCATGACATCGCCGAAGGCGATTTGACGGCTGACCAGCGCATGCACGATGGCCTGCACCCGCGTCGCCACTCCCAGGCGGCGCTTTGCATGCTCGATATGGTTGTGCACGGTGCGCTCGCTGATGCCGAGGATCCGGCCCGCGACCCAATCGCTCTTGCCCTGCGCGGCCAGCTCCAGGCACTGACGCTCACGTCGCGTGAGTCCGCGCGGCGTGGAGTTGCCCGGCTTCTTCTCTGCCTCCGCGCTCAACGCCGAGTACATGTAACAGGCCATGAGCTGAACGGCGAGATAGCTCTCCGGCGCGACCGCAGTCGAACCCGGCACGACGGAGCACGACGCACGGAACGCACCGAGCGAGCGCGGCGCGTGGATCGGCACCGTGTAGCCGTGCTCGATGCCGAAGCGGCGCGCTTCTTCCATGATTTCCAGCTGCGGCGTCGTCAGCTCGGCGCGGAATTCTTCTGCGTCCCAGAAGAACGGCGTGAGCGAGCGATTCGCGTAATGGAACACCGGGTCGACGTAGTAGAAGTCGAGCTCGCTGAACGCCCGCACCCACTCGGCCGGATAGTTGTGCAACACCACCGCGCCGCGCGGCGGCCGCAGCAGGTCCACGTGCGAGCAGCAGGAAAAAAAGCGGAAGCCGCATTCTTCGAGCGCCTGCTCGAACGCCTGCGCGAGCTCGCCGGCCGGCGTGCCGCGACGGCAGAGCTCGACGAAGGCATGGGCGAGATCGAGTTGCTTCACATCCGCGTCCTTTTCGGATTCCCCTGTCGCGCGGCCATCATCATGAGGCCGCGCGCGAGCTCGAGAGCGACAACGCCGTTTCCGTACGGACCGGGACACCCGCTGAGTTGCCGACGAAGTTTTCTACCAGACCGCTGGCGATGCTCGCTGAGACATTTCGGCAAAAACGTCCCGCAAGAGGATAAATACGGAGTGGTCATTACACCCGGCATTATCGCCGCCGCAAGTGTCGGCGACAGAAGACGAGCACCGGTGGGGTGTCAGTGCAATCTGTCAAATCACCGCGAGGATGATCTTGCCCTTGTGCTCGCTGCTCTCCATGAGCGCGTGCGCGCGGCTGGCTTCGGCCAGAGCGAACACCGAATCGACGACCGGCTGGATCCGGCCCGAAGCCAGCAACGGCCAGACGTTTTGCAGCAGTTGATCGCGGATCGAGCGTTTGAACTCTGCCGAGCGCGGCCGCAGCGTCGAGCCCGTGATCACGAGCCGCTGCTGCATGATGCGCATCACGTCGATCTCGCCCTTGGCGCCGCCCTGTGTCGCGATCATGACGAGCCGGCCTTCGGTCGCGAGTACTTGCAGATTCCGTGCGACGTAGCTGCCGCCCACCATGTCGAGCACGACGTTCACACCGCGCCCTTCGGTTTGCTTGGCGATCTCGGCAACGAAGTCCTCGGTCTTGTAGTCGATCGCGCGTCGCGCGCCGAGGCTTTCGCAGAAGCGGCATTTGTCGTCCGAGCCCGCGGTCGCGAAGACAGTGTGTCCCCGCGCGACAGCGAGCTGAATGGCGGCGACGCCGATGCCGCTGGAGCCGCCGTGCACCAGCAACGTCTCGCCCTTTTGCAGACGACCGAACTGGAAGACATTACTCCACACCGTGAACATCGCTTCCGGAAGCGCCGCGGCCTGGATCATGTCGAGCGATCCAGGGATCGGCAGCACTTGCCCGGCATCGACGCGACAGTACTCGGCATATCCGCCGCCCTGGAGCAACGCGCAGACTGCGTCGCCGACTTTGAATTCCGTAACGCCGTCGCCGAGCGACGCAACCGTGCCGGACACTTCGAGCCCGGGATAGGACGGCGCACCCGAGGGCGATGGATAGTAACCGCGACGCTGCAGGCAGTCGGCGCGATTCAGGCCCGCTGCCGCGACCTTGATCAGAACTTCGCCACGAGCCGGCTCCGGCACGGGACGCTCGGCGAGCACGAGCGCCTCCGGCCCGCCCGGCTGCGGCACGTCGACGACCTTCATCAGCCTGGCAGCGGGATCCGACATCAGTTCTTCGCCACGCCTTCGCCTTTCATCGCTTCGAGCGCGGCCAGATCGAGATCGGCGAGCGCTGCTTTCAGATCGGTGATGCTCTCGGCCTGGCCTTCCAGCTTGACCGTGAAGCGATCGCCGAGCACGACTCCGTACTCGCCGCGCGAGCTGCTGCGATCCCATTGCTCGTGCACCAGCCGGCCGTCCTGGTGATAGGTCTTGTCGTAGCCGGTCGACGTTTCGTTCTCGCCCTCGATGCCGGCCCAGCCGGCGAGCGCGAGCAAGCCTTTCGCACTGCCGGTATCGGTGATCTGCAAATCCCACGACCGGCCGTCATCGGCGGTGTAAGTCGCGCGCGCCTCGGTCATCTGCATGCCCATCGCGCTGTTGCGCTGAGTGGAGAACGTCGAGCGCGTCATACCGCCGAGCGATTCGGGCAGGAACGGCTTGAGCCGATCCGGCGCCAGTGCTTCGACGGCGCCGCCGCCGCCGAGCGCGGCACCCATCATCGTCTTCATCGCGTCGGCCTGGGCCTGCTGGTCGCCGGACTTCTGCGCGGCTTCCATTTGCTTGCCCGCTTGCTCGACCTGCTTCGCGTACTGCTCGAGCTTGCCGACGGTGCTGTCCTTGTCGAACGTGGTGTCGGTCGAATCGCGCGACATGCTGAACGGCGAACCGCCGCGCATGAACATGCCCCCGCCCGCGACCGCGGCGACGACTGCGCCGATGAGGAAGCTCAGCACGATCACGACGATGATGATCACCGCCGTGTAGCCCGCCGCCTTCTCCTGCGGACACTTCATCGTGTGCGGCAGGCCGAGGTACAGCAGATAGATGCCGTAGATGCCGGCCACGAGCATGATGAGCAGACTGATGAACGGCAGCACCGCGGCGATGCCGGCGACCCACGATGCCGTGTAACAGTAGGCAACGGTCTTGAGCGCCTGCACGCGGTCCTTCGTGCCGCCGAAAGTCGGCGCGAGCGCATCGACGATCAGCGCGACGACGTACACCATCGCGAGCGACAACGCGTACGTCACGATGAGCTGGGACAGCGCGAGACTGGCCGAGAAGCGCATGGTGACGAGGAACGCGGCCAGCGGCGGAATCGCGGCGAGCCAGACGATGTAGCCCTTGTAGAGATCCCCGACGGTGGTCGGCTCACCCGCGATCACCGGCCATTCGGTTTTCGGCGTCAGCAGGATGCCTTTGACGCGTGCGATCAGCTTGTTCAGGTCCACGGCAGGTCTCCCCGTTTATCGTTGTTTCGGGACCCGCGGATTCTACGTCACTTCTTTTTCGGCACGTAAAGATCGGTCAGGGTGCCCTCGAACGCCTCGGCGGCGAACATGACGGTTTCGGATAGGGTCGGGTGGGGGTGAATCGTCAGGCCGATGTCGGCGGCGTCGCTGCCCATTTCTATGGCAAGCGCTACCTCGGAGATGAGATCGCCGGCGTTCGGCCCGACGATGCCGCCGCCGATGACTCGATGCGTCGCGGGATCGAACAGCAGCTTGGTCAGGCCGTCGTCGCGGCCGAGGGTGAGCGAGCGGCCGCTGGCAACCCACGGGAACGACGCCTTCTCGTAGGCCGTCCCCTTCACTTTCGCATCCGTTTCGGTGAGCCCGACCCACGCGATCTCCGGGTCGGTGTAGGCCACCGAGGGAATGACGCGCGCATCGAACGCGCGCTTCTCGCCATGGGCGACTTCAGCGGCGAGCTTGCCTTCGTGCGACGCCTTGTGGGCGAGCATCGGCGCGCCGGCGATGTCGCCGATCGCGAAGATGTGCGGCACGTTGGTGCGCATCTGCCGGTCGACCGGCACGAAGCCGCGCTCGTTGACGAGCACACCGGCGGCGTCCGCACCGATGTTCCGGCCGTTGGGACTGCGGCCGACGGCAATCAGCACGCGGTCGTAGACCTGCTGTTCGAGCGCCGGCTCGGCCTCGAACGTCACGCGCAAGCCTTCCTTCGCGGCTTCGACCTTGGTGACCTTCGTCTTGACCATGATGCGCTCGTAGCGCTTGGCGATCCGCCGCTCGAGCGGCCGCACGAGATCGCGGTCGCAGCCGGGCATCAGGCCGTCGGTCAGCTCGACGACGCTCACCTGCACGCCGAGCGCGTCGTACACCGTCGCCATTTCCAGGCCGATGATTCCGCCGCCGACGACCAGCAGGCGCTGCGGCAGATCCAGCTCGAGCGCGCCGGTCGAGTCGATGATACGCGGATCGTTCGGCAGATTCGGCAAGCGGATCGATTCCGATCCTGCGGCGATGATGCAATGTGCGAAGGAGATGCGGCGCGCCGCGCCGTCGCCCGTGATTTCGAGCTCGTGCGGCGAGACGAACTTGCCGGTGCCGCGGATCACTTCGACTTTGCGCTGCTTCGCCAGCGTCGCGAGACCGCCGGTGAGCTTGCCGACGACTTTGTTCTTCCATTCGCGCAGCTTGGTCGCGTCGATCTGCGGCTTGCCGAAGTGCACGCCGGCGCTGCTCATCGCCTCTGCTTCTTCGATGACCTTCGCAGCGTGCAGCAGAGCCTTGGACGGAATGCAGCCGACGTTGAGGCACACGCCACCGAGCTGCGGCCAGCGCTCGATCAGCGCGGTTTTCATGCCGAGATCGGCGGCGCGGAAGGCGGCCGTATAGCCGCCAGGGCCGGCGCCGAGGACGACGACTTCGAAGTCGTAAGAGGAAGCGGTTGGCGGTTGGCGGTTGGCGGTTGGTGCGGAAGCGGAAGCCGGAGCCGGAGCTGACGCGGGAGCAGCAGGTGTGGCAGGAGCAGCGGGTGGCGCTGGAGTAGCTGCCTCTGGCTTTTCTGCGCTAACCGCCGACGGCGAACCGCTAACCGCTTCTTCTACCTCAACGATCGCGCTGCCCTTGGAAACGCGATCGCCCTTCTTCACCACGACCGACTTCACGACGCCCGCCGCCGACGATGGAACATCCATCGCTGCCTTCTCGGTTTCCAGCGTGATGAGCGGCGTTTCCAGCTCCACGGTGTCGCCGGGCTTGACCAGCACATCGATGACTTCGACGTCCTTGAAATCGCCGAGATCGGGAACGACTACGCGCGTCACGGCACGGCTTCCAGCAGGCCCTTGGCGTCGGCGAGCCGTGCGGCGAGGAATGTGGTGAAGCGCACGCCGGCCGCGCCGTCGATCACGCGATGATCGTAGGCGAGTGTGAACGGCAGGATCAGCCGCGGCACGAACTGTCCGTTCTGGTAGACCGGCCGCATGCTCGAGCGCGCGACGCCGAGGATCGCAACTTCCGGCGCGTTGACGATCGGTGTGAACGACGTGCCGCCGATGCCGCCGAGACTCGATACGGTGAAGCTGGCGCCCTGCATTTCCAGCGCAGTCAACTTGCCCGCGCGCGCCTTCTCCGACAGCGCCGCGAGCTCGCGCGCCAACTCGTAGACATCTTTCTTATCGGCATCGCGGATCACGGGCACCACCAGACCGTTCGGCGTGTCGGCCGCAAATCCCAGGTGCACGTATTTCTTGAAGACGAGATTCTGACCCGACGCGTCGAGCGAGCTGTTCACCATCGGGAACTCACGCAGCGCCTGCACGCACGCGCGCAGGATGAACGCGAGCGGCGTGAGCTTGACGCCGGCCTTGCTCGTCTCGGCCTTGAGCTTGTTGCGCGCCTCTTCGAGCTCGGTGATGTCCGCTTCATCCATCTGCCACACGTGCGGCACGTTGACCCAGCTCGCCTGCAAGCGCGGGCCGGAGATCTTCTGGATGCGACCGAGCGGCTTGACCTCCACCGGTCCGAACTTCGAGAAATCGACTTCGGGCACTTTCGGCAGGCCGCCGCCAGCTGCCGGCGCGCCGGTCTTGAGTGCTTGCTTGACCCACGCCTTCACGTCGTCAGGCGTGATGCGAGCCTTGAGGCCTGTGCCTTTGACTGCACGGAGATCGACGCCGAGCTCGCGAGCAAACTTGCGGACGGACGGACTGGCGTGGGCCGTCGAGAAGTCGAGGGAAGCGGTTGGCGGTTGGCGGTTGGCGGTTGGTGCGGCAGGAGCCGGAGGCGGAGACGCGGCGGCTGCCTGCGGTTCGGGCTGCTTGGGCTTCGGCGGTTCGGCAGGCGCGGCTGACTTCGGCGGCGGCGCGGCGGCGGGCGCAGCTGCGGCGGCCGGAGCTTTCTTCTCCTCGCCTCCCTCCACCTGCAGGATCACACTGCCTTTCGAGACGCGATCGCCCTTCTTGATCGTGATTGCCTTCACCACGCCGGCCGCGGTCGATGGCACGTCCATCGCCGCCTTTTCGGTTTCCAACGTGACCAGGGGCGTGTCGACCTCGATCTTGTCGCCCGCTTTGACCAGCACGTCGATCACTTCGACGTCTTTGAAATCCCCGAGGTCGGGAACCGTGATGTCTTGCGCCATGACTTCTACTGCGTGACCGGGTTCGGCCGCTCGGGATCGATGTCGAATTTCTTCATGGCCGACTTCACGGTCGCCATGTCGAGCTTGCCTTCGTCGGCGAGCGCGCGCAGCGAAGCGAGCACGATGTGGTGTGCATCGACTTCGAAATGGCGCCGCAGCTGGGCGCGGGAGTCGCTGCGGCCGTAGCCGTCAGTCCCGAGCACGACGAAGCGCCCGGGCACCCACTGCCGCACCTGGTCCGGCACGATCTTCATGTAGTCGCTCGCTGCGATGAACGGCCCCGTGCGATCGCCAAGGACCTGGCGCACGTACGGTTGTTGCGCCGGCTGATCCGGATGCAGCATGTTGCGGCGCTCGACGTCGAGTGCTTCACGTCGCAGCTCCGAATAGCTCGTCGCGCTGAAGATGTCCGCGGGCACGCCGTAATCGCGCTCGAGAATCTCGGCTGCAGTCATCACCTCGCGCAGGATCGTGCCCGAGCCGAACAAGTTCACGCGCACCTTGCCGCGTCCGCCGGCGCGCAGCAGATACATGCCCTTGAGAATCCCCTGCTCCGCGCCCTTCGGCATCGCCGGATGCTCGTAGTTCTCGTTCATCGCAGTGATATAGAAGAAGACGTCTTCCTGCGCGGCGAACATGCGGCGCAGACCGTCCTGAATCACGACCGCAAGCTCATACGCGAATGTCGGGTCGTACGCGACGCAGTTCGGCACTGTCGACGCGAGCAGGTGACTGTGCCCATCCTGGTGCTGCAGGCCTTCGCCGGCGAGCGTCGTGCGTCCGGCAGTGCCGCCCACGAGGAAGCCGCGGGCCTGGCTGTCGCCGCCGGCCCAGATGAAGTCGCCGACGCGCTGGAAGCCGAACATCGAGTAATAGATGTAGAACGGAATCATGTTGACGGCGTGATTCGCGTACGCGGTTCCCGCCGCGATGAACGAGCACAGCGCGCCGCCCTCGTTGATGCCTTCTTCGAGGATCTGTCCCTTCTTGTCTTCCTTGTAGAACATCAGCTGGTCCGCGTCCTGCGGCGTGTACAGCTGGCCCATCGACGAATAGATACCGACCTGGCGGAACATGCCTTCCATGCCGAAGGTGCGCGCCTCGTCCGGAACGATCGGCACGATGTGCTTGCCGATGTTCTTGTCCTTCACCAGCATCTGCAGGATGCGCACCAGCGCCATCGTGGTGGAGAACTCGCGGTCGCCGGAGGACTGCAGCATCGAGTCGAACGCTTCCAGCGGCGGCACTTCGAGCGCCGGCGCCTTCGCGGTTCGCTGCGGCAGATAGCCGCCGAGCGTCTTGCGCCGGTCGCGCAGGTACTTCATCTCCTCGCTGTCCTCGGGCGGCTTCTTGAACGGCGCGTTCGCGATCTCCTCGTCGGAGATCTGCATGAAGATGCGGTTACGGAATTCCTTCAGCGCCTCGTCGTCGAGCTTCTTCTGCTGGTGCGTGATGTTCTGGCTCTCGCCCCAGCGGCCCATCATGAAGCCCTTGACGGTCTTCGCCAGAATCACTGTGGGTTGGCCCTTGTGATTCACGGCCGCGCTGTACGCGTTCCACACCTTCTTATAGTCGTGGCCGCCGCGGTTCAGCCGCCAGATGTCGTCGTCCGACATGGTGGCGACCATCTCCTTCAGCTCGGGATACTTGCCGAAGAAGTTCTCGCGCGTGTACGCGCCGCCCTTGGCCTTGAAGTTCTGGTACTCGCCGTCGACGCATTCTTCCATCACCCGGCGCAGCAGTCCCTTGGTGTCGCGCGCCAGCAGCGGATCCCAACGCGAGCCCCAGATCACCTTGACGACGTTCCAGCCGGCGCCGAGGAATGCGGCTTCCAGCTCCTGGATGATCTTGCCGTTGCCGCGCACCGGACCGTCGAGGCGCTGCAGGTTGCAGTTGACCACGAACACCAGGTTGTCGAGGCGCTCGCGCACAGGCATCGTGATCGCGCCCAGCGATTCCGGCTCGTCCATCTCGCCGTCGCCGAGGAAGGCCCACACGCGACGATCCGAAGGCTCGACGATGCCGCGATGCTCGAGGTAGCGCTGAAAGCGCGCCTGGTAGATGGCCATCATCGGGCCGAGGCCCATCGAAACCGTCGGGTACTGCCAGAAGTCCGGCATCAGCCACGGATGCGGATACGAGCTCAGGCCGTCGGGACTCGCCACTTCCTTGCGAAAATGACGCAAGTTGTTCTCGGTGAGGCGACCTTCCAGATAAGCGCGCGCGTAGATGCCCGGCGACGCGTGGCCCTGGATGTAGATCATGTCGCCGGGATGCTTGTCCGACGGCGCGCGCCAGAAGTGATTGAAGCCCACTTCGTACAGCGTCGCGGCCGATGCGTAGCTCGCAATGTGGCCGCCGTACTCGGAGCTCTGGCGATTCGCCTGCACCACCATCGCCGCCGCGTTCCAGCGGATGTACGACTCGATCCGCCGCTCGATCGTGCGGTCGCCCGGATACTCCTTCTCCTGGCCCGGCGAGATCGTATTGAGGTACGCCGTGTTCGGCTTGAACGGCAGGTAGGTGCCGGAGCGCCGCGTGAAGTCGATGAGCCGTTCCAGCAGAAAGTGCGCCCGTTGCGCTCCATGCGCTTTCAGCACCGAGTCCATCGACTCGAGCCATTCCTTGGTTTCTTCCGGGTCGAGATCGTCAAACGGGGAGGCGTCGGCCATGTCGGGTGTGCTGCGGGATGAGGCCGCGTATGATCGGAGTTTGAATTTTTCAGGTCAAGGAACGTCGTGTGGTGGAATTGCTTCCCGCAGAGCGCGACATTCGCCTCG
>CADEEJ010000042.1:19667-25739 GCA_902826315.1 uncultured Steroidobacter sp. | reverse complement strand
CTGCTGCAGGCTGAGGATTGGCCGGACGCGATCGAGTATCGCGACGGTGTGATGAGCCTGCCGTCGCGCAAGCTCTGGGGCTAGACGAGCGTCAGGCCCACTTGCCCTGGGGCTGCTTGCGGCCTTCAAAAAATCGTTCGGTCGCGCCGATCAGCTTGTCCTGCTCGCTGTTGATGGAGCCATCCAGCGCGGCCACCTTGCGCATCATTGCCAGGAGCGACGCGACCGCATCGGGCTCGAAGCGCTCCGCGCTGCGCGCCAGGATCTTGTCGAGGTGATCGACCAGGTAGATCTCGTCGCGGATCAAATGCGAGCTGGCGAGCAGCAGGTCGCTCGCTTCGTCGCGCGAAATCGAGAACTCGCTCTGGAACATCGCCAGCAGCTCGCGCTTCTGGTCGGAGGTGATCGCACCGTCGGCCTTGGCGACGCCGAGCAGCAGCACGGCTGCCACGTCCATCGGTCGGTCCAATTTGTAGATCGGGCGCGCGCCGTAAGTGCGACTCCATTGCCAGCGGCGATAGGCCAGGAACGGATTCAGCGAGCTGAATTGAAAGCCGGAACGTTGTAACGCGTTCAGCGCCCAGAATAGACCGGCAATTGCCGTGATCGCGGCGATCACGATGTGCATGTTGTTCTCCCGCCTTGCGGGCCAAAGCGTAGCACTGTCCGGAGCAGCGCAGCGGTCATGGGTCGCAATTTGCGACCGGGACTTCCCGCCACTGGCGCAGCGCCGGGAAGTACAGCGCGGCGCGGACGGGCTCGTCCGGCCGATAGGCCCGCATCAGCCGCGCGTAACGCTCCAGCTGCGGGCGGTAGCGTATGACCTCTTCGTCCAGAAACGCGTCCAGGCCGCCGCCCTCGTGCGTGCTGGTCTTGAAATCGACGATCCAGCGCTCGCCGGATTCGTCGAGGAAGGTCCGGTCGATGATGCCTTCGAGGATCTGGCCGTCGACCACACCGCTGATCGCCAGTTCGGACGCGGCCTCGCGAATGCGGCCGTCGATGCCGAGCAGCCAACGGCCGCGCTCGTCGGCCAGCGTGTGCTCCATCGCGGCCATCACGCGCTCGCACGCAGCCGCGCAGCGATCGGGAGGTACGCCAAGCTCGGCCAGCTCGGCCATCAAGCGCGCACGTGCCGAACTCAGTAGCGGGGGCGATGCCTGCACACCGGGACGACACAAGCGATCGAGCTCCCGATGCACGAGCGTGCCGACGTGCCGGCTCACCTGCGACACCCAATCGAACACCGGCCGCTCGCCTTCGATGTCGACCAGGTCGGCCGTCGCTGCGGGCGTCACGAGCTGAGTCCGCGGCGGTCGCCATTCGAGCGGCAGACGTCGCAGCTTCTGCGGCGGCGCCGGCTTGTAGCCGGCAGGGATCTGTGCGGAAGGCTCGGTTTCCCAGAACATCGTCTCGACTGCGCCCCACAACATCCGCAGCATCGAACCGCGTCGCGGCTCGTCGAGGACCAGCCGACCGTCGCGTTCTTTCGCCGTCGCGTTGCCGAGTATGTGCAGATCGCGTTTCGCCCGCGTGACGGCCACGTACAACAGGCGAGCGCGCTCCCGCGCAACGCGGCGTCGCTCCAATAATTCGATCCAGCGATAGATCGGGTCGGGATCGCCGCCGTCCGGCTTCACCGGCGCCAGCACCATGCCGCCGTGCGCTCCGGCGACGCGCGTCCAGCGCAGCAGTTCGCGGTTGTAATTGGGCAGGTAACGCTGCAGGCCGGGCACGATGACCGTATCGAATTCGAGACCTTTCGCAGCGTGGATCGTCATCACCTCGACGCGTGCCGCGCCGGCGAACCTCGCGTTCGCGAACAGCCGGAACAGTTGCTCTTCGAGCCGGGCCACGTCGTCGAGATCCGCGACCGATTCGATCTGCTCCAGCCGCGCGAGGTAGGACTCGGCATCGTCGAGATCGTCGACACGCGTCAGCGTCGCTGGTCCGCCGAGCGCATTCCAGGTGCGCTCGACCCAGATGCGCAACGGCCAACGGCCACGCTCGGCCAGCGCGGCGCTGAGGATCGTCCACGTTCGCGCCAGTCGCGAGCGCCCGTCGTCGGACAGCCGTCCTTCGGCGAAGAGATCGTCATGCGTCGAGCCGAGCGCGCGCGGGATTGCTTCGTCGATCGTCGTTGCCGACTGGCCCGCCAACGAATGCAGATCCGCGAGAGTCAGACCGCACCAAGGTGCACGCAGCACCGCGAGCCACGCCGTGCGATCCGCGACGTGCACCAGCGCACGCGTCAATGCCATGAGGTCCTGCACGACCGGCCGATCGCGCAGTTGTTCGATCTCGATCGCCTGGAACTCGACGCCGCCGGTCGTCAGCTCGCGCGCGATCGCGTCGACGTGAGTGCGTGCGGCGACGAGAATCGCGATGCGTCCATCGGCGGACTGTTCGAGACTGTCACGCACGATGGAAACTACGCGCGCGGCCTCGATGTCTTCGTCGGCATTGACGAACGTGTGGACCTGCACGCCGCCGCCGATATCTGCAACTGTCGCCGTGCTCGGGCTGTACTGAACTGCGCCCTGCTCCGCATCGCTGCGCGCCGCCAGCACGGCCGGGAACGACTCGTTGACCCACTGGACGATCGCCGGAGTCGAACGGAAGTTTGCTTCCAGCCGCAGCGGCTCCAGGCGCAGGTTACGCAAGCCATGCTGCTGCAGGTCGATGAACAGACCGACCTCGGCCTGGCGGAATCTGTAGATCGATTGCATCGGATCGCCGACGCAGAACAGTGTGCGGCCATCGCCGTCGGCCCAGCCGCCCGTGAGGCGTTCGAGCAGATCGAGCTGACTGAACGACGTATCCTGGAACTCGTCGACGAGGATGTGCTGCAGCCGATAGTCGAACGCGAGCGCGAGATCCGTCGGCTCGTCGGCTGTACCGAGCGCACGTAGCGCGCGCAGAGCGATCTCGACGTAATCCGCTTCGCCCTTCGTTTGAAACACGACTTGCAGCTCTGCCGCGGCGGCAGGCAGCAGTTCGAGTAGCGCTTGCAGCATGCGCCACTGATCGTCGCTGTACACCGGATCGGGCAGCGTTCGCAGCGTCGCGAGATCTTCGAGCAACCGCGGATCGTTGCCGAGTACACGCAGCATTTCGAGCATGCGTGCCTTGATGTCGCGGTTCGTCGGCGGGAAGCCCTGACGCACGCTGACGCTCTCGTACAGCTCGTCCTTGTTGCGATCCTTCTTGAACAGCATCGAGGCGATTTCGCGCCAGACCGGCAACGCGCTGCTGACTGGCAACAACGGCGACTGATGTTCCGCACAAGCCTCGAACACCGCGCGCATCGTGGGCGATATGCGGTCGTCGCTCAGCAGGTTTCGAGCGGAGAAGCGGCGCAGCTGGAGCAGGATCTCGCAGCGATCCTTGCCGAGCGCCTCGCCGAGCGTCTGCAGATGACTCTCGACCAGCCGGGTCAGCGTCCCTTCCAGCGTGGCGCGCAAGTCCGTGCTCGCCCGCGCATGCATCACGATGTGCAACCATTGATCGCGTTTGGCGAGCAGATCGCTGAGCAACTGGATCAGCCGCTCGACACGATTACCCAGATGCATCACGAGCATTTCGAGATGCGCTGCCACCTCCGAGCCGTCGCCGAGACGTTCGAGCAACCGGCGGCCGGCCAACTCGTACAGCGGCGCCGTATCGGTCGTCGGTTCGAGTGCTGAGCCAGTACCTGCAACGACTGGCAAGCGCCGCGCGAGCGAAGCGTTGAGAGCGTCGATCGTTTGAATGCGCACCCGCGCCGGATGCTGCATCAACTGCCATCCACGCTCGCTGTCGACCGCACGCACTGCGCGTGCAAGCTCCCACGTCGAACGCTTGTGCGCCGATTCTGGCGGCGCCGTATCCGCACTCTGCAGTGCCTGCAAAATGCGCGCGCGCATTTCAGCCGCGGCCTTGCGCGTAAAAGTGATCGCAAGAATCTGCTCGGGCGATGCGACGGTCGCGAGCAGCCGCAGATACCGCTGCGTCAGCAGCTCCGTCTTGCCGGAGCCCGCGGGCGCCTGGACGATGAATGAGCGCCGCGGATCGAGCGCCACGGTGCGTGCTGCCGCGTCGCTAATCATCGGGCGTGAACTCCGGCTCGGGCTCGCTCAGGGCCAGATCGTTGATGCGGCAGAGAGTGCTCAAGTGGCAGGTCGTACATTCGAACGGCAGTGGATCGACAGCCGCTTCGCCCGCGACATAGCGCTCGGCCAGGCGCGTCAGCGAAAAGCGCCAGTAGTGCATCAACGACTGCCAGTCGTTGGGATCGCCGAGGTCGATGCGCACGCCATTCGGGTAGGCCCACACGCCCGCGCCGACGTCACTGCCATCGCTCCAGCCGCGATATTCGACAGCACCCGGTGTGAGCACGACGAAGGAGAGCGCGCGCAAGCGCTCGGCATGAGCGAGTCCGTACAGCGGCAGCTGCGGATTGCGCGGCCGGCCGGGCAACACGTCGAGCCAGCCACGCGGCCGATGGACGCCGCCGACTTTGTAGTCGATCAACAATTCACCGCCGGACGCCATCTCGTCGATGCGATCCGGCCGCAACGTGATCGAGAGCCCGCCTATCTTGTATTGCTCCGAGGCTTCGGCGAGGCGCACTGCGAACGGCGGCCGCAGCTTCTCCAGGGCGAGCAGCCGCAACACCTGCCGCACGGCGCTCTCGATCTCCAGTGCCGCGAGCCGGTGTCGATAGCGGATGTCACCAGGCAATGCTTGTGCGGCATGACGCTGCGCGCTGCCACGCACCTGGCGTTCGAGCTCGCCCTCTTCGATCGCGAGCAATTGTTCCTGCGTCCGAAACGACGCCCAGATCTCGGCGAGCACTCGATGCAGCAGCGCGCCGCGGTCGACAGGCTCGACACCGAGGCTGACTCGCGGCATCGGCTGGGCTCGCAAGCGAATCTCGGCTTGTGCCCTGAACGGACAGCGCGATTGCAGCTCGACTGTTCGTGCTCCGCCGCGCGCATCGCTGATCGACAGCGGTGGAGCACGATCGTCCCGCATCGTCTGCAAAGTCGGTCGTTGCTCGAACAGCACGCGACGCAGTGACGTAGCAGGCCCGGGCTGAAGCGCGCGATCATTCGCTGCGACGACCTGATCCAGTAGCGGACTGCGTGCCAGGCGCACGTCGCCATCGCGCTGGGGCCAGCTGAATATCACTTTCGCAGCGCTCCCCGCCCAGCGCTGCAGCTGAGTCGTCGCCTGCCGCAGCACGCCGCTCGCGGTCGCTTCCGGGATGCCAGCGGTTCGTTGCAGCTCGATGGGAATCAGCGCATCTGGATTGATCGGCGCCGGGATGTGATCGGCATCGAGCCCCGTGACCCAAAGAGCATCGAAGAGCATGCCCGCGCTGGTGGCGCTGTCGATCACCGTGACTGCTGCGCTCGCCGTTTCCGGCTCGAACTGCGTGTCGCTCAACAGGTCGCGCAGGCACGCCAGCGCTTCCTGCAGATTCATGCGCCCCGTCACCGCGTCGAGCGCCCCGAACTCGGCGAGCACGCCGTGGAATTTTTCGAGCGTCTGGTGCTCGACGCTGCTCAGCGTGCGGTCGCCCGGCCAGCCGGCCGCTTGCCAGAGCGCGTGAAAGTTCTCGGCCCAGCCGCTCGCGGGCACGCTGCCCAGTGCACGCACGACGGCGTTCACGTCGCGCGCCGCCACTTGCAGCTTCGGACAATCATTCATTGACGCCCAGCGCTCGATCTCGAACCAGTTCCAGCGATCGCGCTGATCTTCGCGCAATCGTCGATCTGCCAGCGCACGCGGCGATCGCTCGGCGTGGCCACCGACGATGAATGGCGTTCGCAGGAGTTTGCCGGCGTCGGTGCTCGTGCACTCGCGCGCCGCGAGCTGCAGGATGAGCAGCGCCGCGTCGACCATCGGATACTCGGACATCGGCGCCGGAGCGGCGACGACGACCGGAACCGGCAACGTACCGCTCAACGTCTGACGCGCCGTGGGCACGAAGACATCTTCGAAGACGCGGCGCACTTGCTCGCGACGCGCCGGCAGATCCGCCATGATCACGCCGACGTTGCCCGCCCCTGCCAGCACCTGATCGCG
>CADEEJ010000042.1:15727-19567 GCA_902826315.1 uncultured Steroidobacter sp. | reverse complement strand
GGCGGCATCGCATCGAATCCAGCAAACGCGATGCGTTCGGCTGGCATCGCTTCCGCCTCATACGCCCACTGCGCCAGACGCGCTTCATCGAGCGCATCGAGCGCGTCACAGCGACGCTCGAACTCGCGGCACCACGCATACAGTGCCTGCGCTTCCGGTGCGTCGAACGCCTCCAGCCTTTCGAGCGGAATCAAATAGTCATGCAGTCGCCGCCAGCTGCGCGCAGCGAGCCGCGCGGCATTCGATGGATTCAGGAGATCGCGCGCCGTTGCGCTGCTCGCGACGATGTCGTCCCACAGGATTCGCGCCTGCGTCGGCGACAGGACCCGCGAGCGCGTAGTCGGCGGCGAACCCGAGGCCCGCGCGTCCAAGTGCAACTGACGCAACCACGCGCTCCAAGGCAGAACGTGCGGCGTGCGCCACGCGCTCAACCCCTGTTGCTGCGAGTGGCGCGCATACCCGAGCCTGATTGCGTGCGCGAGCCGTCGGCTGGCCGTCAGAACGGCGACGTCTCGTTCGAGGAGAGCGTAGAGATGCACTCTACTTGGTGATGATCCGCAGCTCGGGGGCCGGACGCGAGACCGGCTCGGCGCCGGACGCGTAGCTGTCCAGCAGCTCCTCCATGCGGCGGAACACATCGGCCAGCACTTCCGGCCGCGGCAGGTTCGTGATCCGGAAATGCGTGTTGTAGGCGGAGTTGAAGCTGGTGCCCGGCGCGAGCAGCACGTGCTTGTGCTCGAGCAGGTCCATCGCGAATTGCTGATCGTCGAAGCCCGGCAGCGCGCCGTCCTTCACGCCGACGAAGGCGTAGATCGCACCGCGCGGCGCGTGCACTTGCAGATACTTGCTCGCGGCGACGCCATCGAGGATCGCCTGACGCGATTGGAACAGCCGGCCGCCGGGACGCGTCAGCTCATAAATACTCTGGTAACCGCCGAGCGCCGTCTGCACCGCCCACTGCCCGGGCACGTTGCTGCACAGACGCAGCGACGACAGCTTGTCCAGCGCACTCAGATAGTCGCGTGCCTGCTCGATCTCGCCCGAGAACACCGCCCAGCCGACGCGATAGCCGCACGCGCGATACACCTTCGACAAGCCGGCGAGCGTTGCGCACAGCGTACCGTTCACGAGCGTCGCCATCGGCACGAACTCAGCGTCGCCGTACAGCACCTGGTCGTAGATCTCGTCGCAGAACACGACGAGGTGATGTTTTTCGGCGATGTGCGCGATCGCTTCCAGCGTCGCGCGCGAATACACGGCGCCGGTCGGATTGTTCGGATTGATGACGACGATGGCGCGCGTGCGGCTGGTGATCAGCGCCTCGATCTCGCGTGGGTCCGGCTCGAAGCCGTTCTCGGGACGGCACGGGTAGTGAACTGCGCGTCCGTGATTCAAAGTCACTGCCGCGGTCCACAACGGGTAGTCGGGACTCGGCACCAGCACTTCGTCGTCGGTCGACAGCAGCGCGCGCAACACCAGGTCGATGAGCTCGCTGACGCCGTTGCCCATGAACACTTCGTCGACGCTGACGCCACGCACGCCGCGGCTCTGCTGCTGCATCACGACCGCTTCCCGAGCCGGGAACACGCCTTTCTGGTGGCAGTATGCCTCGCTCGACTTCAGGTTCTCGATCATCGCCAGCCGCATGGTCTCCGGCGTACGGAAACCGAACAGGCCCGGGTTGCCGATGTTGAGCGGGATGATTTCGTAACCGCGCCGCTCCATCTCGTGCGCGCGCCGCGCCAGGTCGCCACGGATTTCGTAGCGGACGTTGGTGAGGCTCGGGCTGGGACGAATGGTGCGCATGAGGGCGAGAGTCTATCTCAGTGTTCCATCAACAACGACCCAAATCCCTCGACCTTGTCCTCGACGCCGCTGCTGCGCAGCGCATGCCAGTACGTGCACGTGTTCACCGCCAGCACCGGCTTGCCGAGCCAGCGTTCGGCCTCGGCGGCGACGCCGCTGAACGCGAGGTTCGTGCCGACCTGGAGAATCAGCTCGACGCTGGAATCGTCGACTTCGCGCACCGCTCGCCGCAGGCGCTCCGGCGACTCGTGCGCCATCAACAGAGGGCTGTTGCACTTCAAGCCGAGCAGATTGACGACCTCGAAGCCGCTGTCGCTGAAGGCGCGGCGCACCTGCGCATCGCCGGACGGCATATAGGGAGTGATCAGGCTGATGCGGCGGATGCCGCCGTAGCGCTGGATCGCGGCCAGGCACGCTTGCGCCCCGAGGATCACCTTCACCCCCGCGCGCGATTCCAGGTGCGTCTGCAGCGCCCCGGCATCCATCACGCCTTCCCAGAAGGTCTCGGCCGACATGCCGAGGATCACGGCACCGGGCGAGCACGCCAGGACCGTCGCCAGTGCGCCTTCGATGGAGGCACGCACCTGCGTCATCATCGACGCGAACTCGGTGTCGGTGCCGACTGGCGTATCGGGGATGACGACGCGCGCCATCTGGTTGGTGATGCCGGCGGGCCGCATGGCATCGAACTCCGGCTGCACGATGGTGTTGGTCGCCGGCGCCAGGACGCCGAACTTGAAGCGAGGTGCGAGTGCGTCGGGCATAGGCCCGTAGTGTACCGTCGGCTCACAGTTGGGACCGGCGGATTCCGTACACTGGAACCTGCGTCACGCCCAGCCACATCGGTCTTGGCGGTTTGACTCCAGCGCGCCGTTTCCCTTACCGTGGCGCGCCGCCGTCCGGCGGCAATTCTTTAGACCTTCCTGTCCCTTACGGAGCCGGGTGTGAGCAAGATTCTGGTGGGCCTGAAACGGGTCGTCGACTACAACGTCCGCGTCCGCGTCAAGCCGGACGGCACGGGTGTCGTGACCGACGGCGTCAAGATGAGCATCAATCCCTTCGACGAGATCGCGCTCGAAGAAGCGCTGCGCATCAAGGAGAAAGGCGGCGCCAGCGAGGTCATCGTCGTCAGCATCGGCCCCGCGGACACGCAGCAGCAGCTGCGCACCGGCCTCGCCATGGGCGCGGACCGCGCGATCCTGGTCCAGACCGACACCCAGGTCGAGCCGCTCGCCGCGGCACGCGTCTTCCTCAAGCTGGTCGAGAAGGAATCGCCGCAGCTCGTGATCCTCGGCAAGCAAGGCATCGACGACGACAACAACCAGACCGGCCAGATGCTGGCGGCGTTGTGGAACCGGCCGCAGGCGACGTTCGCCTCGAAGGTCGAGCTGGACGGCCAGAAGGCCAAGGTGACGCGCGAAGTCGACGCCGGACTCGAAACGATCGAAGTCGATCTGCCGGCGGTGATCACCAGCGACCTGCGTCTCAACGAGCCGCGCTACGTGAAGCTGCCCGACATCATGAAGGCAAAGAAGAAGCAGCTCGACACCATCGCCATCGGCGATCTCGGCGTCGATGCGGCCGCGCAGTTCAAGACAGCGAAGTACGAGCCGCCGGCAACGCGGCAGAAAGGCGTCATGGTGAAAGACGTCGCCGGGCTGGTCGAAGCGCTCAAGCAGAAGGGTCTGATCTGATGGCCACCAAGATTCTCGTCGTTGCCGAGCATGCGAACGGCAAACTCAATCCCGCGACCGCGAAGTGCGTGAGCTGCGCGAGCAGCATCCAGGGCGCGGAAATCGATGTCGCAGTACTCGCCGCCGATGCCGGCGCCGTCGCGACGCAGGCGGCCGCGATTCAGGGCGTCAAACGCGTTCTGAAAATCGAGAACGCAGCGAACGCCGAGCCGCTTGCCGCTGTGCTCGCGCCGCAAGTCGCTGCAGCCGCAGCCGGCTACACGCACGTGTTCGGTCCGTCCACGACTTTCGGCAAGGACCTGATGCCGCGCGTCGCCGCGTTGCTCGGCGTCGGTCAGCT
>CADEEJ010000042.1:1920-15627 GCA_902826315.1 uncultured Steroidobacter sp. | reverse complement strand
CTGTGTCAGCGCGTGCTCCGCGCTCGACACCTTGAACTCGCCCTTCTGCTCCACGTTGACCTGCTTCACGACGCCGTTGTCGATCACCAGCGAGAAGCGCTGGCCGCGGATGCCCATGCCGAAGCCGGTGGCGTCGAGCTCGAGGCCGAGCGCCTTGGTGTACTCGCCGTTACCGTCGGCCAGCATGTCGACTTTGCCATCCGTGTTCTGCGACTTGCCCCAGGCCTTCATCACGAACGCGTCGTTCACCGACAGGCAGGCGATCGTGGCCACGCCCTTGTTCTTGAGCTCGGCGGCCTTCTCGACGAAGCCCGGCAGATGCTTGGCATCGCAGGTCGGCGTGAACGCGCCCGGCACCGAGAACAGCACCACCTTCTTTCCCTTGAAGTAGTCGTCGGCGCTCACCTTCTGCGGCCCGTCCGCCGTAGCGAGCGTGAGCGTTCCGGACGGCATCTTGTCTCCGACTTTGATGGGCATCGTGAAGTCCTCTGTAAAACTGAGCTTGTTAAAACCGAGCTGGGGTAACAGAAACGGTGCAGAGCGCCCCGGGGTCCCGGGGCGCCGCAAATTCTAACGTAGGTCGGAAGCCGGCTACAGGAGGCGTAAGGCGCCGCGCGCTCCCAATATATGCGAGCGCATGAGCGCGGCACTCCAATCGCCGTCGCGCGCTTCCAGCGCACGCACGATCTCGAGGTGATGCGAGGCGCTGCGGATCAAGTCCTCGTCCTGGTAGCTGATGAAGGTCTTCATCATCAAGGGCGCCTCGATCAGCGACGACAGCGCGCCGACCAGGCGTGCACTGCCGGCGAAATCGTGGATGCGGCGGTGGAAATGGCTGTTGAGATCGCCGACCCGCTCCAGGTAACCCTCGGTCTTGCTCAGCGTCTCGTGATACTGATCCTCGGCGAGCTGACGCAACTCGGAGATGCCTTCAGCCGTCATGCGCCGGGCGGCACGCGCCGCACCGTAGGATTCCAGCAACGCACGCAGCTCGAAGACATCGTCGCGGTCCTCGGCGGTCCACTCGGCGACGATGGCACCCTGGTGCGGAATGAATTCCAGCAGTCCTTCTGCGTGGAGCTTGCGGAGCGCTTCCCTGACCGGCGTACGGCTGACCCCTGCAACGGCGGCGACTTCTTGTTCGGTGATACGGCAGGCGGCTGGATACACTCCGCGCACGATTCGCTCGCGGACGGTCTGGTAAGCCTTGTCCACTGCTTTGGCCATGGTTTTCCCTTCGTATGTATTTATGAGGGCCGTGGAGCCCAATGCCCGGCAGTGTATACGGGGTGGCTTCATGGATGACAGCCGGGGGACCCACCGGCAGCACCTGTAATGGGCCGCCATGAACGGTCGCCGTCGCTCACCGGAAACTTAATAGATGAGTCAGATCTGCTTCCTAAGCAGCTGATCTTTTTGGAAATCCACCCGCCTTGGAAACCATGCTCGGGACCGGCTTGCCCCGTTGCTCCTGCAACCACCTGGCAGTCTCGATCAGCTTGCCCAGGTCGATGCCTGTCTCGAATCCGCTACGCGACAACATGTACAACAGATCCTCGGTCGCTACGTTGCCGGTCGCGTTCGGCGCGAACGGACAACCGCCGATGCCGCCGACGCTCGAATCCAATGTATGCACGCCGGCCATCACCGCTGCATATGCGTTGGCGACGGCGGTGTTGCGAGTGTTGTGGAAGTGGCAGCGCAGCGGTACGCCGTTCAACGCCGGGAGCAGTTGCTCGACGAGCGCGGTGACCTGCGTCGGAACGGCCACGCCGATCGTATCGGCGATCGCAATCTCGACCGGCTTCGCGGCGGCGAGCCGACGCGCGATCTCGATGACCCGCGACGGCGCGACCTCACCTTCGAACGGGCAGCCGAACGACACTGAGATCGTGACCTGGGCACGAATCCCGGCAGCGTGTGCGAGCGGTGCGATTTCTTCCCATGCGGCGATGGTTTCTTCGATCGACGCGCCCTGATTGCGTTGAGCGAAGCTGTCCGTCGCTGCGGTCACCATGCCGATCTCGGTGCAACCTGCCGCGACTGCCCTATCGAAGCCGCGGCGATTCAGCACCAGCCCGACGTATTGCACGTCCGGCCGCTTCGGCAGGCCCGCCATCACCGCTTCGGCATCGGCCATCTGTGGCACGCGTTTCGGATTCACGAAGCTTGCGACCTCGACGCGACGCACGCCGGCGTCGACGAGGCGGCTGATCAGCTCCAGCTTGAGCGGCGTCGCGAGCACGTCCGGCTCGCTTTGCAAGCCGTCGCGCGGACCGACTTCGACGATTTCGATACGGCGGAGCATGCGCGAATCTTACACCTCGCAATCAGTCACGGCGCCGCGCGAAGCGCTGCTGACGACGCGTGCATACTTTGCAAGCACGCCCTTGCGGGCATACGGCTCCGGAGCACGCCACTCGTTGCGACGCTTGGCCAGCGTTTCCGCAGCAACATCGAGGCGGATCTCACGCGTCTGCGCGTCAATCGTGATCGCATCGCCGTCGCGCACGAGTCCGATCGGACCACCGACGGCGGCTTCCGGCGCGATGTGCCCGACGACGAAGCCGCGGCTGCCGCCCGAGAAACGTCCATCGGTGATCAGCGCGACCTGATCGGCGAGACCGCGGCCGGCAATCGCGCTCGTCGGGCTCAGCATCTCGCGCATGCCCGGCCCGCCCTTCGGCCCTTCGTAGCGGATCACGACGACGTCGCCGGCCACGACCTTGCCGTCGAGGATCGCCTGCACGGAAGCTTCTTCGCCATCGAACACGCGCGCCCGACCCGAGAACGACAGCCCTTCCTTGCCGGTGATCTTCGCGACTGCGCCTTCCGGCGCGAGATTGCCGTACAGCACGACCAGGTGACTGTCGGGTTTGATGGGATTCGAGAACGCCCGGACGATGTCCTGGCTCTTCGGATAGCGCTTCACGCTCTTGAGGTTCTGCGCGAGCGTCTTGCCCGTCACGGTCAGGCAGTCGCCGTGCAGCAGCTTCTCGTCGAGCAGCATCTTCATCAGCGGCTGGATGCCGCCGATGCGGATCAGCTCCGACATCATGTATTTGCCGCTGGGCCGGAGATCCGCGAGCACCGGCACGCGCGCGCCGATGCGGGTGAAGTCATCGAGCTCGAGCGGAACGTTCGCAGCGTGCGCCATCGCCAGCAAATGCAGGACTGCATTGGTCGAGCCGCTCAACGCGATCACGACTGCGATCGCATTCTCGAACGCCTCGCGCGTCAGGATCTGCGACGGCGTGATCCCCGCCTTCACCAGACGCACGACCGCTTTGCCGGCATCTTGGCAGTCTTTGATTTTGTGGCGCGAGACGGCTTCCTGCGCGGAGCTGTTCGGCAGGCTCATGCCGAGCGCCTCGATCGCCGAAGCCATCGTGTTCGCGGTGTACATGCCCGCGCAACTGCCCGGACCGGGGATTGCAGTCCGCTCGATCTCGTTCATCTCGCGTGCGGAGATCGCGCCGCTTGCAAATGCACCGCGCGCTTCGAAGACGGAAATGATGTCGCGCCGCTTGGCGCCCGGGCGAATCGTGCCGCCGTACACGAACACTGACGGCCGGTTGAGCCGCGCCAGCGCCATCATGCAGCCCGGCATGTTCTTGTCGCAGCCGCCGATCGCTACGACGCCGTCGAAACCCTGCGCGCCGGAGACAGTCTCGATCGAGTCTGCGATGACCTCCCGCGACACCAGCGAGTACCGCATGCCGGGAGCGCCGTTGGAGATGCCGTCGGAAACCGTGATCGTGCCGAACGTCGTGCTTTTGCCGCCTGACTTGTCGATTGCAGCCGCGGCGGCGCGGGCGAGCTTATCGATGTGCATGTTGCACGGAGTGAGATTGCTCCAGGTGGAGGCGACGCCGATGGCGGGCTTCTTGAAGTCCGCGTCCTTGTAGCCGACGGCACGCAGCATCGCGCGGCTCGGCGCCTGCTTCAGGCCGTCGACGACTTCACTGGAATAACGGCGAGGATTGACTTTGGAGGGCATGGGACTCGGTTCGAGGGCTGGCGGATTCGCACCGACGATACAGCATGGCGCCGGACGTCGGAACCAGTCTGACCCCACGTGCGTATTCCAATGACAGCAAGGAATCGCCCCAGAACAATCCCATATGGCTCAGCGCCTTGACCGCCTCCCTGCCGCTGTAGTGCTCAGCGCCATGCTGCTGACCGCGGTAACGCTGCTCGGTCTGTATGACAAGAATCTGATCAACCCCGACACGATCCAGCTGATTGACGCGGCCCGTCACCTGCTGGCCGGAGACGGGTTCTCCAGCAGCATCATCTTCTACGAATCGCAGTTGCAGTTCGCCCGCGTGCCGGCGCCGTTGACGGTGTGGCCGCCCGGACTCTCCTGGCTGCTGCTGGTGCCGATGAAGCTAGGCATGTCGGGCGAGGCAGCAGCGTTCGTGCTGTGCACGCTCGCGCATCTTGCGACGACGTGGCTCGTATTCGTACTGGCGCGGCGTCTCGCCGGGCCGTGGATTGCCGCTGTCGCGTCGCTCGCATGGCTGCTGCATTCGATCGCTCTAATGATGGTGCTCGCGCTCTATGCCGAGCCGATCTTCATCGCGTTTACGGTCGCCTCGTATTTCGCGCTGATCGAAGCTGGCAAGGACCCAGGCTGGTCGGTGCGCTGGCTGCTCGTCGCCGGAGCGGCGGCGGCTTGCTCGATACTCATGCGCTACAGCGGTGTGCTCTGGCCTGCAGCTGCCGGGCTATGGTTGTTGTGGGCAGCGGTTCGAGGTCGCAGCTGGCAGCCGATTCGCGCCGCATTCATCTTCGGTGCACTGCCCGCGCTCACGACTGCTGCATTGTTCCTGCGCAATTTCCTGCTGACGGATCGCCTCTCGGGCGGGCAGTTCGAATATGGCGGACCCGCCGGCGTTGTCGTCGTGGCACGCCACCTGTTGTGGGACTCGAACATGATCCTGGGCCGCGGCCTGCGCCTTTCGCCGATCGTGTTCTGGCTCGTGATCGGCACGCTGGTCTTCGCAATTCTCTTCGCGGTGCGCCGCTTGCGTGCGCTCGAGCCGCGCGCTGCAACGATCGGACTCGCGATCAGCAGCATCGTCGTGCTGGTCGTATTTCTCGTCGGCAACGCGATCGAATCGTCGCTCGTGTTCGTCGACTATCGTTATTGGCTGCCGGCGTTGCCGTTCCTGGCGATCCTGCTGAGCTCGGTGGTGCACGACGCGTTGCTCGCGGTGCGTGCGCGCAGGTCACAGATCAATGCGATATGGCCTGCAACCATCGTCGCGAGTGCCGCCATCCTGACCGTCAGCGTTCTCGCCGCGCTTCCTGAGCGCTGGCCGATCCGGACTGCTCATCCGTCGGTGAGCGTCGTCGAGCAAGCACTCGCCGAGCGGCTGCCCGACGGAAGCACGTTACGCGAGACACTCATGGCTCCGGCCGTCGCAAACAAGCCGCTGCTCACATCGCTTGAGCATCGCTTTGCTGCACAGACCGGGCGAGCGTCCATCGGCTTGATCGACGCGCGCTATACGAAGCGCGTGTGGACGGACGCCGAAGTGAAGCACCTCATCGCAACGTACGGCATTCAGCAGGTTCTATTCTTCGCGCCGGCCTTCGAGCCGACGCACGAGGAGAGCTCGAATCAGCTCTTCTGGCGGGAGCTGCACAATGGCCATGTCCCGCACTGGCTTGCGCCGCGCTACGTGAGCGATCGCGTGGCGTTGTACGACGTAGTCACCGCCGATCCGCGCCTCTCAAACAGAAGTTGAACGTCGCGAGCTACGTCGACGGCGGTGAGCGCTTCTTCTTGTTCTTGCCTTCGTGCAGCCCGGCAATGCGCATCGCGAGCTCCAGCGCCTGCTCGTAGTTCAAGCGCGGATCGACCTGCGACTTGTAGGCGCGCGCGAGATCGGCGTCGGTGAGGCCGCGCGCACCGCCGGTGCACTCGGTCACGTCCTCGCCGGTCAGCTCGAAATGCACGCCGCCGAGCCACGACCCGAGCTCGCGGTGAATGCGGAAGGCAGCTTCGACCTCGGCGACGATGTTCTCGAAGCGGCGCGTCTTCAGCCCCGAGCTCGATGTCTCGGTATTGCCGTGCATCGGATCGCAGATCCACAGCACCGGGCTGCCGGTAGCACGCACCGCCTGAACCAGCGGTGCGAGCCGCTGCTCGATGTCCTTGATACCCATGCGATGGATCAGCACGACCCGCCCCGGCTCGTTACGCGGGTTCAGCGTCGCGATCAGCCCTTGGACCCACTCGGCACTCATCGACGGACCGACCTTGATGCCGATCGGATTGGAGATGCCGCGGAAGAATTCCACGTGCGCGCCGTCCAGCGCCGCGGTGCGCATGCCGATCCACGGCATGTGCGTCGACAGGTTGTACCAGCGCTGTTGACGCTCGATGAAGCGCGTCTGCGCCTGCTCGTAAGGCAGGTGCAGGCCTTCGTGACTCGTGTAGAACGCGACGCGGTTCGCTTCGTGGATCGGCGCGCGGCTGGTCGCCTCGAAGAAATCGAGCGAGTCGGAAATCGACTGCACGATGTGCTCGTACGCGTCCTTGAGCGGCGAGTGCCGCACGAAATCGAGATCCCAGTACTCCGGATGATGCAGGTCGGCGAAGCCGCCGTCGATCAGCGCGCGCACGAAGTTCAGCGTCAGCGCCGCTCGCTCGTAGCCGCGTAACAGCAGCTCCGGATCCGGATCGCGCTCATGCGGCGTGAAGCCCGGCCGATTGATGATGTCGCCGCGATAGCTCGGCAGCGTCTGCCCGTCGCGGGTCTCAGTGTCCGCGGAACGCGGCTTGGCATACTGGCCGGCCATGCGGCCGATACGCACGACCGGCTTGCGCAGGCCGTAGACGAGCACGAGGCTCATCTGCAGCAGGATCTTCAGCTTCTTGGCGATCTTGTCGGACTCGCAGTCCTCGAAGGTCTCCGCGCAATCGCCGCCCTGGAGGATGAAACGCTCGCCGCGCTGAGCGGCCGCGATGTGCTCGCGCAGCGCCTCGATTTCCCAGGAAACGACCAGCGGCGGCATGCGTGCGAGCGACGCAATCGTGCGTTCGAGGGCAGCCGGATCGCGATAGGTCGCCTGCTGCTGCGCCGGCTTGCTCTGCCAGCTCGCGGGATGCCACTGAATGAGGTCGGGATTGCGCGTCATACGAGTGGCCGAACTCTAGCATCCCTCCGGCCGGGGTCCCCACGGAATCGCTCCACGACACCACACGGCCCACTGACTTCGACGCGATTCCGTGGGGTGGCTACAATGGCGCCCCTTTTTGGAGGTCCGCATGCCCAAAGTTCTCATCCTCGGCGCCGGCAAGATCGGAGCGCTCATCTCCGGCCTGCTCGCCGAGTCCGGCGCCTACGAGGTGCATCTCGCCGACGTGAGCGGCGAGGCTGCAAATGCCGTCGTCAACGCCCATCGCTTCCCCAATCTGCACGCCCATACGCTCGACGCGACCGACACCGCGAAACTCGACGCGCATCTCAAGAGCCATCCGGTCGATGCCGTGATCTCGGGCCTGCCGTACTACTGCAACATCGCAGTCGCGGAAGCGGCGCGGCGCGCCGGTATACATTATTTCGACCTGACCGAAGACGTCGAGGTCACGCGCGCGGTGCGCAAGATCGCCTCGGGAGCGAAGCAGGCGTTCGTGCCCCAGTGCGGTCTCGCGCCCGGCTTCATCTCGATCGCCGCCAACGAGCTGATCGGTCACTTCGACGAGTTGCGCACGGTGAAGCTGCGCGTCGGCGCCCTGCCCCAGCATCCGAACAACGTCCTGAAGTACTCGCTGACCTGGTCGACCGAAGGCCTGATCAACGAATACGGCAATCCGTGCGAAGCGATCGTCGACGGCCGCCGCATCGAGGCCGCGCCGCTCGAAGGGCTTGAAGAAATCGAGATCGACGGCACGTTGTACGAAGCGTTCAACACGTCCGGCGGCCTCGGCTCGCTCGCCGAAACCTACGGCGCACGCACGCAGGTGATGGATTACAAGACCATGCGCTACCCCGGTCACTGCGAGCAGATGCGGTTGCTGATGAACGACCTCAAGCTCAATCACGACCGCGGCACGCTCAAGCGCATTCTCGAAAACGCCGTGCCGCAGACGCTGCAGGACGTCGTAGTGATCTACGTCGCCGTCACCGGCAAGCAGGACGGCGATCTGCGCGAAGAGAACTACGTCAACAAGGTGTATCCGCAGATGATTGCCGGCCGGCTGTGGTCGGCGATCCAGGTCACGACCGCCGCCGGCATGACCGCCGTCGTCGACCTCGTGATGAACAGCGGCGGACGCCACGCCGGGTTCGTGCGGCAGGAAGATTTCCGTTTACAGGACGTGCTGCAAAACCGCTTCGGCAAGCACTACGCTGCCGTCAGCGGCAAGGAGATTTCGGCACACGTCGTCGTCAGCGGTCAGGCCGGCCACCAGCGCGCCCTGCACCGCCGTTGAGGTTTTCAATATGCATGACATTCTCTCTTCGTTGGGACTCTCCGAAACGAATTCCGGCGCGTGGTCGCAGGACGGCGGCTGGTCGAAGGACACGACCGGCCCGCTCATCGAGTCGATCAATCCCACGACCGGCGAGTTGCTCGGCCGCGTTCGTAGCGCAACGGCCGCCGATTACGAGCGTGTGATCGTTTCCTCGCGTAAGGCGTTCGAGCAGTGGCGCATGGTGCCCGCGCCGAAACGCGGCGAGGCCGTGCGCTTGATCGGTGAGGAGCTGCGCGCAAACAAGAGTGCGCTCGGCAGCCTTGTCACACTCGAAACCGGCAAGATCAAGGCGGAAGGCGATGGTGAAGTGCAGGAGATGATCGACATCGCCGACTTCGCCGTCGGCCAGTCGCGCATGCTGTACGGCTCGACGATGCACTCGGAGCGGCCGATGCATCGCATGTACGAGCAGTGGCATCCGCTCGGCATCGTCGGAATCATCAGCGCGTTCAACTTCCCGGTGGCAGTGTGGTCGTGGAATGCGTTCCTGGCCGCGATCTGCGGCGACGCTTGCGTGTGGAAGCCGTCGCCGAAGGCTGCACTCTCCGCGATTGCGGTTCAGAACATCGTGAACAAGGCATGCCAGCGCGCCGGGCTGCCGGGCATCTTCCAGCTCTTCATCAGTGCTGGCACCGAGCTGGCGGAGAAGTTCGTCGAGGACCGCCGCGTCGATCTCGTGTCGTTCACCGGCTCGACCGCGGTCGGTCGCAAGGTCGGCGAGCGTGTCGCGGCACGTCTGGGCAAGAGCCTGCTCGAGCTCGGCGGCAACAACGCGATCATCGTCGATGAGTTCGCGAACCTCGAGCTAGCCGTGCCGTCGATCGTGTTCGGTGCAGTGGGCACCGCCGGCCAGCGCTGCACCAGCACGCGTCGCGTGTTCGTCCACGAGTCGCGATCGAAGGAGCTGGAGCAGCGGCTGACGAAGGCGTACGCGCAGGTGAAGATCGGCAATCCGCTGGAATCGGGCACGTTGATGGGACCGCTGATCGATCCGCGTGCGGTGAGCAGCTACAGCCAGGCGATCGAGAAGGCACGCAAGGCCGGTGGCACGGTGTTGTGCGGTGACAAGGTGCGTCCCGGCGCCGGCAATTTCGTCGAGCCGACGATCGTGCGGGCACGCAGCGAATGGGAGATCGTGCAGACGGAGACGTTTGCGCCGATCCTCTACCTGATCGAGTTCAAGACGCTCGAAGAAGCGATAGCGATGCACAACGCCTCGCATCACGGCCTGTCGTCGTCGATCTTCACCGACCGCGTGCAGAACGCCGAGCTGTTCCTGTCAGCGATGGGCAGCGACTGCGGAATCGCCAACGTCAACATCGGCACTTCGGGTGCCGAGATCGGCGGTGCGTTCGGCGGCGAGAAGGACACGGGCGGCGGGCGCGAGTCGGGATCGGACAGCTGGAAGGCGTACATGCGCCGCCAGACGAACACGATCAACTGGGGTCGGTCGCTGCCGCTCGCTCAGGGCATCGATTTCAAAGTCGCGCCCTGATTGCCCCCACCCTGATTGCCCCCGCCCTTACCCTCCCCCGCTCGCGGGGGAGGGCTGGGAGGGGGCACGCGCCCTTTCAATCTGCTCCGCGATTCGTTTCTCCGACACCGGTACCGCTGTCCGCAAATCCTGCGCGAACAGCGACACGCGTAGCTCCTCGATCAGCCACTGCAGGCGCTGGATCTCCGCGTGTTGCTCCTCGCGATGCGGTTGCGCGCTCAGCTGTTCGAGCGCGCGCATCGCCGGGCGCACGCGCGCCATGAGCTCCATATCGCGCTTGGCATTACCCGGTGCCTTATCGAGCCGCCGAGCGAGCGCTTTCAGGAAGCGCGGCAAGTGCGGCCATAGGACGGCCGGCACGCCCGATGGAAAATCGGTTGGCACCAGCAGCTTCATCTGCGCTTGCGCGTCGTCCAGCAATGCCTTGAATGTGGGATTGTTGAGCGCCGCCAGCTTCTGACGCACGTTGCGGAACTCACGCAACGTCTCGCGCGCGTGAGTCAGCACGCGATCGACTACCTCACCGAATTCGCTGCGATGGCGGTCCAGCAGCGCCTGGAACTGCTCTTCCGTGCGCGGCAGCGTCGTCTGTTCGGAGAGGAAGCAGTCGCTGAACGCGCGCTCGGCGAGCGAGTCCGGCATCGGCCGGACCGTGTTCAAGCCTTGTCCGAGCAGCACGATGTCGCGGTCGTCTGCGAATAGCTTGCGTGCGTACTTGAGCTGCTCGGGCAAGCCGAGCATCGCAAGGCGCAGCACTGCCGGTCGTAGTAATTCCTCAGCGTCTCCCGCACTGCCGGCCTCCGTCAGCTCTACGCCGTCGCCGTGGTCGCGCAGCGTCGGGTAGATCGTGAAGCGCAGGCCGCGGCGTTGCACGACCTGCTGTGCGGGGACTTCGCCGAAATCCCAGCGCCGATGCACCGAGTCCGGCCGTCCGCCCGAGCGTTCGCTCTCGACGCGTCGAATGTTGCGCTTCAGTGCGAGCAGGTCGCGCCCTTCGCCCAGCAAACCGCCGTTCAGGTCGACGATACGAATGTTGAAGCGCGAGGTGTCCGCCGCCGGCAGTGCTACCAATTCTTCGGCTGTGAGCGGGAAGCCGCTGGTGCTCGTGATCCAGCTGGCGAGCGCCGCGTAGAAATCCTTGTGGTCGGCATCGATTTCGACCGCCGCACGCGCCGCATGCTCGGGGACGGGAACGAACGCCTTGCGGATCTGCTTGGGCAGCGCCCGCAGCAGCTCGGTGATCTTCTCGACGCGCCATCCCGGGATCGGTGTCGCGAAGTCGGCCGGCGTTGCTGTCGCGAGCAACGGCAACGGCAAGGTGACCGTGATGCCGTCGCGCGCACTGCCCGGTTCGAAGGCGTACTCCAGCGGCAGTTCGTTGCCGGCAAGCCGTACCTTGTCCGGGTGACTCGCCGCAGTGACTTCCGGCACGTCGCGGCGCATGAGGTCGCTCCGCGACATGTGCAGCGGCTTGGCGGGATGCGGCCCGCGCAGCCATTTTTCCAGCGCTGCGATGGAGTGCACGTCAGGCGGCAGACGGTGCAGGTAGAAATCCGTCATCGTCTGCTCGTCGACCAGCACGTCCCTGCGACGCAGCTTCGCCTCCAGCTGTTCTACTTCGTGCCGCAGGCGGCGATTGTGTTCGAGGAATGGCGCACGCAGCCGCGTGTGTCCCTCGACGAGCGCCTCGCGTACGAATATCTGCCGAGCCTCGGCCGGCGCGACGCTGCCGTAGTTCACGCGCCGGCGTGACGACAGCGCAAGTCCGTAGAGCGAAGTCGATTCGAACGCTGCGACGAAGCCGCGTTCCTCGACCCAGTGCGGCTCGCTGTAGCTGCGCTTGATGAGGTGCTCAGCCGCCGCTTCGATCCACTGCGGCTCGACCGCCGCGACCATGCGCGCATACAGACGCGTCGTCTCCGTGAGACTCGCCGCAACGACCCACCTCGGCGGTTTCGCCGCGAGCGGCGTGCCCGGTGCAATCACGAAGCGTGTGCCACGCGCACCTTCGTACTCGCGTCGCTCGTCGAGCACGCCAATGTTGCCGAGAAAGCCGGTCAGGATCGCTTGATGCAGGTCGTTGTAGTCCGCGGGCAGCTGATTCGGCTTCAGCTGCAGCTCCGCGACGATGTCGGCGAGTTGTCGCTGCAGTTCCTGCCACTCGCGCATGCGAATGAAGGACAGGAAATTCTCGCGGCACCACTTGCGTAGCTGGCTGCCCGACAGCGCCGCGCTCTGCTCGGCGAATGCCTTCCATATGTTCAGCACGGCGAGGAAATCGGAACGCGGATCGGCGAAGGCCGCGTGCTTCTGGTCTGCTTGCGTCTGCGCATCCGCAGGGCGCTCGCGCGGATCCTGGGCCGCGAGAAAAGCAGCAATGATCAGCATCTCCGCCACACATCGGTGATGACTGGCTGCCAGCAGCATGCGTGCCAGCCGCGGGTCGAGCGGCAGCGCGGAGATCTGACGGCCGAGGCTCGTCACGACTCGCGCTTCGTCGACGGCCTTCAGTTCCTGCAGCAACTTGTAACCGTCGTTGATCTGGCGCGTGTCCGGCGGATCGACGAACGGAAAGTCCTGCGGCTCGCCCAATTCCAGGGCGGCCATCTGCAGGATCACGCTCGCGAGATTCGTACGCAGCACTTCCGGCGGCGTGAACGGCGGGCGTAGCGCGAATTCATCCTCGGCGTAGAGCCGGATGCAGATGCCCGGCATCTCACGCCCTGCCCGGCCCTTGCGCTGATCGGCACTCGCTTGCGAGATCGGCTCGATCGGCAGACGTTGCACCTTGCCGCGCACGCTGTAGCGGCTGATGCGCGCGAGGCCGGAGTCGACGACGTGTCGCATGCCCGGCACCGTGAGTGATGTCTCCGCGACGTTCGTCGCGAGCACGATGCGTCGCGTACCGTGTTTCTCGAAGATCACTTCCTGGTCGCGCGTCGACAGGCGTGAGTACAAAGGCAGCACCTCGGTCGCATGCAATCGCGCCTTGCCGAGCGCTTCCGAGGCTTCGCGGATTTGCTTCTCGCCCGGCAGGAACACGAGCACGTCGCCGCGCTCCGTGCGATCCAGCTCCTGTACGGCGGCGACGATCCCTTCCGTCAGGGATAACTCCGAATCCTCGTCGTCGCCGACCAGCGGCCGGTAGCGCACTTCGACGGGATAGCTGCGCCCGGAAACCTCGATGATCGGCGCGCCGTCGAAGAACTCGGAGAACCGCTGCGGATCGATCGTCGCGGAAGTAATCACGACGCGCAGCTCCGGACGCTGCGGCAGCACGCGCTTGAGCACGCCGAGCAGGAAATCGATGTTGAGACTGCGCTCGTGCGCCTCGTCGATGATCAGGGTGTCGTAGTTGCGTAGCTGCCGGTCATGTTCCAGCTCACGCAGCAGGATGCCGTCCGTCATCACCTTGAGCCGGGCGTACGGTCCGGTGCGATCGGTGAAACGGACCTGGAAGCCGACTGCCCCGCCGACATTCGTACCGAGCTCGGCCGCCACGCGGCTGGCGATGGCGCGAGCGGCGATGCGTCGCGGCTGCGTATGGCCAATCAGCCCAAGCGTGCCGCGCCCCGCTTCGAGGCAGATCTTCGGCAGCTGCGTCGTCTTGCCCGAACCGGTCGCTCCGCACACGACGATCAGCTGATGCGCCTGCAGCGCCCTCGCGATCTCTTCGCGATGCGCGACGATCGGCAGCGCGTCGTCGTATTCGATCTTCAGC
>CADEEJ010000042.1:0-1820 GCA_902826315.1 uncultured Steroidobacter sp. | reverse complement strand
GGGAAGCGGATCTCGATCCAGGCGCCGCCGAGCGGCGAGTCTTCGATGCGAATCGTACCGCCATTGAGCTGGACCAGCTCGCGTACGACTGACAGGCCGATTCCCTGGCCGCTGATCCGCTCGTCGAGACGCGCACCGCGGTCGAGCACCCGCGAGCGCTCCTCGACGGGAATGCCCGGACCGTCGTCCTCCACGACGAGGCGCAAGCCGTCACGTCGCGCGGTGGGATCCGAGATGCGCTCCGCCGTCAGCCGCACCTTGCCGCGGCTCCACTTGAATGCGTTGTCCATGAGGTTGCCGGCAACTTCGGTCAGGTCGTCGCGGTCGCCGGTGAACATACAGCCCGGAGCGACGGCCAGCTCGCAATCGACATCGCGGTCCGCGTACACCTTGAGCAGTGCGCCCCGCAGGGGTTCGAGCGTACTGCGCACGTCGATCGGCGCGGTGCCGAGTCCGACGCCGCCCGACGCCGCCGCACGCTTCAGCTGGTATTTGACGATGTCGTCCATCCGGCCGACCTGCTCGTCGAGCTGCTTGCCGATCGCCAGGTCGCGCCCGTGCGTGCCGCTGAGCAGGTTGCGCATCACGGCGAGCGGCGTCTTGAAGCTGTGCGCGAGATTGCCGAGCGTGTTGCGATAGCGAGCCAAACGCTCGCGCTCGCCGCGCAACAACGCGTTGAGATTCGTGGTGACGCCCAGCAGCTCGCGTGGATAACCCGTGCCGAGCTCGGTCATCCGACCCGCTTCGATTTCTTCGATCTCATGCTCGATCTGCCGCAGCGGTGCCAGCAGCCGGCGTAACAGGAACGCGAGCGCGCCGAGCAGCAACAGCATCAACAAGCCGAACCAGCCGAACAGCTGGCCGCGGAACCGATTGAGCTGCGCGTAGTACGGCTCGAGATCTTCCGCCACGCTGTACACGAAGGTCCGCGTGACGCCGTTGTCGAATTCCCACGCGATGCTACGACTCAGCGCGCGCACCGGCGAACCGTCGCCGCGATGGAGTTGCCGATACTGACGCTGACCGGAGGGCAGCTGCACGGCGAAGTCGAGTCCGGTGCCGGTCAACGAGTTCGAGCGCCAGCTCGGATAGCCGTCGCTGCGCAGGATCTCGCCATACAGGCCGGAGCCGGGATTCTTCAGCCGCTCTTCGGTCTTTTCCTGCGCCGGCTGCAAGCCGCCGCTGGTGTCTTCTTCCGACGCGGAGATCAGCGCCAGCATCTGCGCTTCGAGGCGATCGTGCATCGCCTGCTCGGTGACGCGCCGGAACGCGAAGTCGAGCGCCGCGATGGTGATGCCGAAGAACAGGATCAGCAGGATGCTGACCGAGACGAGCAGTCGTGTACTAAGGGAGCGCGGCCCCATTCAGCGCGTCATGCGGCGCTTTCGCGTTGCAGGGCGAAGCGGTACCCGCGGCCGCGCAGAGTCTCTATCGGCTTGATCGAATCGTCGGGGTCGAGTTTGCGGCGCAGCCGGCCGATGAACACTTCGATCGTGTTGCTGTCGCGGTCGAAATCCTGCGCATACAGGCGCTCGGTCAACTCGCCCTTGGAGATGACTTCGCCGGCGCGATGGATCAGGTACTCCAGGATGCGGTACTCGAAGCTGGTGAGGTCGACGCGCCGGCCGTTGACCGTCACCTCTTGGGTGCGCGGGTCGAGCGCCACGGCGCCACAACGCAGCACCGGCTGCGCCCAGCCGCCGGACCGGCGCAGCAGCGCCTGCATGCGCGCCAGCAGCTCCTCGAAATGAAACGGCTTGGCGAGGTAGTCGTCGGCGCCGGCCTGCAGGCCTTCGACCTTGTCCTGCCAGCGATCGCGC
>CADEEJ010000041.1 GCA_902826315.1 uncultured Steroidobacter sp. | reverse complement strand
CGTCGCCCATCATCCGCATCGCGAACTCGGTCGAGAAGATGCAGGTGTTCTGCGCTTGATCCTCTTTGAGGATGTCCGCCTGCACTGTGCCACGCACCAGCGACAGCGTTTCCGCCTTGATGCGTTGGTAAACCTCAGGCTCGACCAGCTGGTCGCCCGTCACGCCGAGCAGCGCCAGGCCCGAGCCGTCGTGACCGGCCGGCAATGCGCCCTTGTAGCGCGCCAGGGCGACACCGCGCTCGGTCGTACGCGCCTGCAGCTCTGCAATCTTGCGCTCCGCTGCTTCCCAACGACCTTCGCTCTTCAGGTGCTTCTCGACGCGCTGGTCGATCGCGCTGTTCATGAACATCGCGAGGATCATCGGCGCCGGGCCGTTGATCGTCATCGACACGGAGGTGGACGGCGCACACAGGTCGAAGCCGGAGTACAGCTTCTTCATGTCGTCGAGCGTCGCGATCGACACACCCGAGTTGCCGGTCCGGCCGTAGATGTCCGGCCGCGGATCGGGATCCTCGCCGTACAACGTCGTGGAATCGAACGCCGTCGACAGGCGTGCGGCATGGTGATCGCCGGCGACGTAGTGGAAGCGGCGGTTCGTGCGCTCCGGCGGACCCTCGCCCGCGAACATGCGCGTCGGATCTTCCTCTTCGCGCCGATACGGATAGACGGCTGCGGTATACGGATACCCGCCCGGCAGGTTCTCGTTGAGCACGAACGCCAGGATCTCGCCCCAATCGACGGCGCGCGGCACTGAGATCTTCGGGATCTGGCTGCCCGACAGCGAAGTCGTGTAGTTATCGCCGGTCACGTCGCGACCGCGCACCTGATACG
This sequence comes from uncultured Steroidobacter sp., assembly GCA_902826315.1. GTDB lineage: Bacteria > Pseudomonadota > Gammaproteobacteria > Steroidobacterales > Steroidobacteraceae > Steroidobacter. The sequence continues at coordinate 25,155 of CADEEJ010000041.1, read as the reverse complement.
AGAACTTCTCCTGCGTGACCGACTTGACGCGCTTCGGCCAGGCCTTCAGCTCGCCGATGGCGTCCGCACCCATTTCATCGAGCGCGGCGTGATACGCGGCGCGCAGCTCGCGACGAGTCGGATCTGCAGCCGAATCGCTGAGCGCTGTTTCAGGATACCGATCCAGCGGTGACGGCAGCGCGCCGTCCTTCAAAGCCTTGAGCGATTCGTAGTGCGCATATGCTCGGCGCGCGGCTGCGATCTGCTCTTCGATGCGCGTACGTGCGTCGCGACCGCTCTCGGCGATCTCGGCGAGGTAGCGCGAACGCGAGCCCGGGATCAGCGGATCGCGCGAAGTCATCACGGTGACGCCCGGATCGCTGACAACCCATTTCGCGGTACCGATTGCCTTCTTGTCGAGCTCTGCGCAAATACCCGCGAACAGGTGGTTCACGCCCGGATCGTTGAAGCGGCTGGCGATCGTGGGGTACACGGGCACGTCGTTGTCCGGGATCTGCATGCGGTCCGGATGATTGCGCCGCCACTGCTTGCGCACGTGTCGCAGGCTGTCCTCGGCGCCGCGCTTCTCGAACTTGTTGAGCACCACGAGGTCCGCGAAGTCGAGCATGTCGATCTTCTCGAGCTGGCTGGCCGCGCCGTAGTCGCTGGTCATGACGTACAGCGACAGGTCCACGACGTCGACGACTTCGGTGTCCGACTGACCGATGCCGGCGGTCTCGACGAAGATCAGGTCGAAGCCGGCGAGCTGATACAGCTCGACCACGTCCTTCAGCACCGCCGAGGTCGCAAGATGCTGGCGACGCGTCGCGAGCGAGCGCATGAAGATCTGCTCGTTGGCGAGCGAGTTCATGCGAATGCGGTCGCCGAGCAGCGCGCCGCCGGAGCGGCGACGGGTCGGGTCGATTGCAACGACGGCGATCTGGCGGTCCGGGAAGTGACGCACGAAGCGCGAAAGCAGCTCGTCACTGAGGCTCGACTTGCCCGCACCACCGGTGCCCGTGATGCCGATCACCGGCGCCTGGTGCTTCACGCGGCCGAGCGCGCGGCGGATCTGATTCGACTCCTGCGCGGCCTCGCCCTCGCCGCTCGCGCCTTCGAGCACGGAGATCGTCGTCGCGATGCGCCGATGATCGCGTACATGCAGCGGCCCGAATTCGTATCGCGGCTTGCGCGCGGCACGCACGCGCTTCATCACGTCCTCGATCATCGGCACGAGGCCCATGCGCCGGCCGTCCTCGGGCGTGTAGATCTTCTCGACGCCGTAGCTCTCCAGCATCTCGATCTCGTCCGGAGAGATCGTGCCGCCGCCGCCGACGACCACGCGGATGTGCTCGCAGCCCTGCTCCTTGAGCATGTCGACCATGTACTTGAAGTATTCGTTGTGGCCGCCCTGGTACGAGCTGACCGCGATGCCGTCGGCATCCTCCTGGATGGCCGCGCGCACGATGTCGGAGACGCTGCGGTTGTGGCCGAGATGGACCACTTCGGCGCCGCTCGCCTGCAGCAGCCGGCGGATCATGTTGATGGCCGCATCGTGGCCATCGAACAGCGATGCTGCCGACACGAAACGCAGCACGCCGCCGCCCGCGGCAGCGGGTTGTTGTCGCAAGGAAGAAGCCTGCTCAGCCATGTCACTGATCCACTGTCACTAGAGGGGCGGTAGACTCGTCTGGTCTACCGTAACGATCCCGAGGGCCGCATCTTCCTTGCTTTGGCGGCGGCACGCTAGTTTCCAATGGAGACATCGTAATGCGACGCACATTTACGGCATTCCTGGCATCCCTGGCATTTCCAGCACTGCTCGGCCTGGCGGCCGGCGCCTTCGCGGCAGATCGGGGGCCCACCGTGCCCCTGCGCAGCCAGCCGCTGCCCGACCTGAACAAGGTCGCCGACATGATCACCGTGGAATACGCCCCGGGCCAATCGACGCCCGCCCACCGGCACAACGCGCACGTCTTTGTATACGTTCTGGAGGGATCGCTGATCATGGGCGTCAAAGGCAAGGAGCCGGTGACCTTGACGGCGGGCCAGACGTTCTACGAGTCGCCCAACGACGTGCACGAGATCTCGCGCAACGCCAGCGATTCGCAGCCCGCGAAATTCCTGGTGCTGCTGCTGCACGATCCGGGCGCTTCGACGATGCTGCCCGCGGAGAAGTAACGTGCGGGGGCAATGGCTCGATTAATATCGGGAGCCTGATGGCTCCACGCGCACACAAGACCGCAACTCACAAGTTCCACCAGCGTCGCGACACGATCGTCCGCGCCGCGGTGGAGGTACTGAACCACAAGGGCGTGCGCGGCATGACGCTCGCCGACGTCGCGGCGAAGATCGACCTCGTGCCGACGGCGGTGATGTACTACTTCCACAAGAAGGAAGACCTCGCCGCCGCCTGCTTCCACAAGGCGATCGAGCAGTACGAGAGCATGATCGCGCAGGCCCAGCGCGGCGCGTCGGCACGCGAGGCGCTGGAGCTCTTCATCCGCGGCTACTTCGAATTTCGCCGGCGAGTCGCCAACAGCGAAGCCGACCAGATCGCTGTGTACAACGACGTGCGCGCCGTGCACGACCCGGGCGTCGGCCAGGCCTATACGCAGATGTTTCGCAACGCGCGCAGCCTGCTGCTCAAGTCCCCGGAGATCGCCAGCCTGCCGCGCATGGACTGCAATGCCCGCACGCACCTGCTCCTGGCGCAACTGTTCTGGTCGGTGGTGTGGGTGCCGCGCTATTACGTCGAGGACTACCCGCGGCTCGCCGATCACATGCTCGATATCCTGGAGAATGGACTCGTGCGCGCCAGCGACGACTGGCAACCGCGAGCGCTGCATGCAGTCGAGCCGCCGCTCGCGGACGGTTCGAGCGAAGCTCGCGAAACGTTCCTGCAGGCGGCGACGAGCCTGATGAACGACCAGGGTTACCACGGCGCGTCGGTGCAGAAGATTTCCGAGCGTCTCAACGTGACGAAAGGTGCGTTCTATCATCACCTCGACACGAAGGACGACCTGATCCTCGCATGCTTCGAGCGCACGCTCGCAATCGTGCGCCGCGCACAGCACGAAGGCACGCGCGTGGCCGCGAACAGCGCGGAGAATCTGATCGCCGTCGCAGCGGCGCTGGTGGAATATCAGCTGTCGGGCAAGGCGCCGTTGCTGCGCACCTCGGCGCTGACTTCAGTGCCGACGGAAATCCGCGCCGGGCTGATGAAGGAATTCGACCGCGCATCCGGCCGCTTCTCGCTGGTGTTCAGCGACGGCATCGCCGACTCGTCGTTGCGGCCCGTCGATGCCGCAATCGCCGCGCAGATGATCACGGCGCTGATCAATGCTGCAGCGGAAGTTCACAACTGGGCGCCGGGAATTTCGCCGCAGAATGTGGCGCGGGCGTACGCGCGGCCGCTGTTTCAGGGTTTGTTGAGTGGCTAGCGCCCCCTCCCTGCCCTCCCCGCGCGCGGGGAGGGGTGGGGTGGGGGCAGTGTCACCATGCATCGATCGCCGACCGCCGCTTCCCGGGCCCGCGCGGCGTCGGCTGCAACGACCGCAGCAGATTCGCCAACCACGGCCGCGTGTCCGCAGGGTCGATCGTGTCGTCCACGCCGAAGATCGTTGCGATGCTGAGCGCCTTACCACGCTCGTACATTTGCGCAACCATCTCTTGGTACTTGCGGCGCCGCTCGGCGGGATCCTCGATCTTCGCGAGCTCGTTGCGATAGGCGAGCTTCACTGCGCCTTCCAGCCCCATGCCGCCGAACTCGCCGGTCGGCCACGCGACCGTCGCGACGGCACGTTTGAACGAGCCGCCGCTCATCGCGATCGCGCCCAACCCATACGCCTTGCGCAGTACCACCGTGAAGAACGGCACGGTCAGGTTCGCGCCGATGACGAACATGCGGCTGGAGTGCCGCACCAGCGCGGTCTTCTCGATCTCCGGCCCGACCATGATGCCCGGCGTATCGCACAGGAACAGCAGCGGAATGTCGTGCGCGTCGCAGAGCTGCATGAAGCGCGCGGCTTTGTCGGCGCCATCCGAATCGATCGCGCCGCCGAGGAAGCGCGGATCGTTCGCGATCACGCCGACCGTGCGACCTTCGACGCGAATCAGTGACGTGACCATGCCGCGCGCGAACTCGCGTCGCAGCTCGATCACCCAGCCAGTGTCGGACAGCGTCTCGACGATCGCACGCACGTCGTACACGCGCAGGCGATTCTCGGGGATGATCTGCCGCATGCGGCGTTGATCGGCAGACTCGTAGCGCGCGAGCGGACCTTGGAAGTACGACAGGTACTTCTTCGCCACGCGAACCGCCTCCGCTTCGTCGGCGACGCCGATGTCGACAACGCCATTCGCCAGTTGCACGGGCAGCGGGCCGATTTCCTCCGGTGCGAACACGCCTAGTCCGCCGCCCTCGACCATCGCCGGGCCGCCCATGCCGATGTTCGCGTTCGCCGTCGCGATGACGACGTCGCAACATCCGAGTAACGAGGCATTGCCCGCGAAGCAGCGACCGGAGGTGATGCCCACCATCGGCACGAGCCCGCTCAACTCCGCAAATCGACCGAACGTGGGCACGCCTCCGGAATCACCGCTCGATTCGGTATCGCCTGGCCTGCCGCCACCGCCTTCAGCAAACAGCACGACCGGCAAGCGGCCTGCCTGCGCGACTCCGATCATCCGATCCGTCTTCGCATGGTTACGCGCGCCCTGCGTGCCGGCGAAAACGGTGTAGTCGTAAGCCATCACGACTGCTGATGACTGCGGCTCCGGGAACAGATCCCCGTTGATGCGGCCGACGCCCGTAACCATACCGTCGCCCGGACTCTTCTCGATCAACTCCTCCAGGCTTCGCCGCGCGCGCTGAGCAGCGAGCGCGAGCGCGCCGTACTCGACGAACGTTCCGGGATCGCACAGGTCATCGACGTTCTCGCGTGCCGTACGCTGTTGCGTGGCGCGCCGACGCGCGACTGCCTCCGGCCGCTCGACATCGAGCGTGCGGCGCTTACGGGCTTTCACTTCTGCCAGGTCGCGACGGATGTGATCGAGATCGACGGCTTCGGCGACCACCTGATCGTCGTGCGCAACATCCGCTGCACTCACTACCAAGAGCGGCGCACCCTCCAGCACCGCATTACCTTCCGCCACCAGGATTTCGACGACGTGCCCGCCTGCAGCGGCTTCTATGACGTGCTCCATCTTCATGGATTCCATCACCATGACCTGCTGGCCGCGGCGCACGACGTCGCCTGCATGCACTTCGACACTAACGATCGTGCCTTGCATCGGCGCCCTGAGCACGGCGCCGTCCGTTCGAGTGCCCGTCGTCACGTCGGCTCTGTTGGCCGCGGTCCGCGCCTGCTTGCCGTGATGCAGGACTGCGAGCGGATCGCTCGTGTCGATGCTCGCACCGGCCAGCGCAGTCTTTGCGGCCGGACTCATCGCAGGTTGCGCGAACAATCGCGGATGTCCGCTGTCGCTGGCGGCAAGCTCGCCGGCGTGCCGCTCGATGAAGGTGGTATCGACGTCGTTCGATTCCACTGCGGGATTGCACAGCAGGTTCTGCAGGAACCCGATGTTGGTCGCGACGCCTTCGATGCGGAATTCGCACAGCGCGCGGTACGCTCGCTGTACGACGTCGGTGAAGTTGTCCGACGACGAATGAGCGATGACCTTCGCGAGCAGCGAATCGAAGCTGGGCGAAGTGCGGTAGCCGACGTAACCGAAGCTGTCGACGCGAACACCGGGCCCGGCAGGCGGCTCGAACGCGTTGAGCGTGCCGCTCGTCGGTTTGACGGTGCCGTCACGCTGCATGGACTCCATGTTCACGCGCAGTTGCATCGCGTAGCCCCGCGGCCGCGGCACTGCCTTCTGATGCAGCCCGATCTCTTCGAGAGTAGCGCCGCTCGCGATCCGCAGCTGCGCCTGCACGAGGTCGATGCCCAGAATTTCTTCCGTGACCGTGTGCTCGACCTGCAAACGCGCATTCGCTTCGATGAACGTAAACCGCTCGCCGGCGCGCGCATCGACGAGGAACTCGAACGTACCCGCGCTCTGGTAGCCGACTTCCTGCGCCATCTTCAGCGCCGCCGCGATGATCTCCTGGCGAGTCGAGTCCGGCAGCGTCGGGCTGGGCGCGATCTCGACGACTTTCTGATGACGCCGCTGCAGGCTGCACTCGCGTTCCCACAAGTGGCTCACCGCCCGGCCGTCGCCGATGACCTGGATCTCGATGTGCCGCGCGCGTGCGAAGAACTCTTCGACGTAGACATCGCCGCGGCCGAAAGCGGCAGCTGCCTCGGACTGGCAGCGCGCATAGACGTCGTCCAGGTCGGCGTCGTCCGCGACGAACCGCATGCCGCGCCCCCCGCCGCCGGCGCTCGCCTTGATGAGCATCTGGCCGCGCGCGCCGAGCGAGGTCAGAAAGAAGCGCGCGTCCTCGAGTGTCGTGGCACTGAACGTACCGCGGAGCACCGGCACGCCAAGACTTTGTGCGAGCGAGCGCGCCCTGCCCTTGTCGCCGAACAGATCGAGATGCTCGACGCTCGGACCGACGAACCGCAGACCGGCATCTGCGCAGTCGCGCGCAAACGCGGCGCTCTCGCTCAGGAAGCCGTAGCCAGGATGAATCGCGTCGCAGTCGGCCTCCAGCGCCGCGGCGATGATCGCGGCGCCGTCCAGGTATGCGCGCGGCCCGCTACCCGGCAGCTGGACAGCATGTTCCGCCCTGCGAATGTGCAGCGACTCGGCGTCGTCCTGCGAATAGACAGCGACTACCCGCGAGCCCAGCTCGGCGGCGGCACGCGCGATGCGGACGGCGATCTCGCCGCGGTTGGCGATCAACAGGTTCATCCCTTCACCTCGTCCGCGCGCAGCGTGCGTGCAGCGATGAAATAGTGCGCGGCCGACCAGAGGTTGACCGCGACGATGATCCGCAGCGACCAGCGCAGCCCTTCGCCCAGCGCCTCCGCCTCGCTCAGGCCGCGCTCCATGAACACCTGACGCAGGTGATCGCTCGCGAAGCCGGCGAACAGCGGACCGAAGCCGAGCCCGATCAGATTGATTACGAACAAGAGCACCGCGCTTGCCAGCGCACGCTCGCGAATTCCCACCAAGCCGTATGTCGCCGTGATACTCGGCGCGAGGTAGGCGGCGCTGCACATGACGACGAACGGCAGCAACGCGATGACGATCTTCGTGTCATCGAATAGCAGCACGCCCTGGCTGAGCGGAAAGCCGATGAGCAGCGACACAGCCGGGACCCAGAGGTAGTAGCGGGCGTCATGCCGTTGCGCTGCGAACCGGTCGCTGAGCGTGCCGCCAAGGTAGGTTCCGGCGGCTCCGCCGATCACCGTACAGATCGCGAGTATCGTGCCCGCCCGGGCCACGTTCATATCGTGCGAGCGCATGAGAAACGGCGCGTACCAGTTGCCGACGCCGTAGACCGCAAAGTTGTGCAGCGCTGCGGCGAACGCCAGGTGCACGAACGAGCTCTTCGCCAGCAGATCACGCACCACTTTTCCGACCGGCGGCGGCTCGACCACGGCGCGGACCGGATCGGAGTAGCCGCGCGGCAATTCGCGCAACGTGAGCTTGAGCAGTAACGCGACAGCGACGCCCGGCAATCCGACGAGCAGAAACGCCGCACGCCAACCGTAGGTATGTCCGATCCAACCGCCGAGCAGCAGGCCGAGGAACGAGCCGATGTAGCCGCCCATCTGAAAGATGGACAGCGCCGTCGCGCGGCGGCGCGCCTCGAAATAATCGCCGATGAGCGAATAGGCGGCGGGATTGCAGCCTGCCTCGCCGACCGCGACGCCGATGCGCGCGATCAGCAGGTGCACGAAGGTTCTGGCGAGGCCGGTCAGGCCGGTGAACGCGCTCCAGACGAGCAGCGAGACTGCCATGATGTTGACGCGGTTGTTCCGATCTGCGAGCCGCGCCAGCGGCACGCCGAGCGTCGTGTAGAAGATCGCGAACGCGAAACCGCTGAGCAGCCCCATGTGCCGGTCCTGGAGCGCAAATTCCGTGCGGATCGGCTCGACCAGGATCGCCACGAGCTGCCGATCCATGATGCTGATGGTGTAGACGCCGCAGAGCAGCCACACGACGTAGTACTTGTAAGAGTCGGTGACGCGGATGGAGTCATGCACGATGCGCCCGCCCCAACGTTCTCGTTGTTGCCGCGAGCGTATGCCAATAGCGGAGCGGTTTACTAGATGCGAGCTAGCTCGGCATCGCGCTCGCGAGCGCGGCGGCGGGCAGCGTGAAGCGGAATGTCGTCCCCTTGCCGGCCGTGCTTTCCACCGTGATCCTGCCCGCGTAGCGCTGCACGATGCGCGCGACGGTCGCGAGTCCGATGCCGATGCCGGGGAAGTCGGTCGCGGCGTGCAGGCGATGGAACGGCTCGAAGATGTGCTCGGCGCCCGCCATGTCGAACCCCGCGCCATTGTCTCGCACGGAGAAGACGGCCGTGTCGCGGGCCTCCGCACGCGCCAGCTCGACGCGTGGATTGTCGGTCCGCGACGTGTATTTCCACGCGTTGCCCAGCAGGTTGTACAGCAGGCTCTTCATCAGCCGCGGATCGGCGTTGACCGCGAGCTTCGGCTCGATGCGGCACTCGACGCGATGGCGCGGATACTGCTGGTTCAGGTCCTCGACGATCGTTTGCGCGAGCGCGGACAGATCGACGCGCTCGTTGAGCAGCTCCTGGCGCGAGATGCGCGCCAGCGACAGCAGGCCGTCGATGATGTCGGACGAGCGCCGCACGCATGACTGGATGCGGTCGATGCGGCCGCGAATGGAATCGTTCATCGACGATTGCAGCTCGTCGCGCAGCAAGCCGGCCTGACCGGCGATCGCACCGAGCGGCGAGCGCAAGTCGTGCGAAGCGGAAGCCGTGAACGCTTCCAGCTCCTGGTTGGTGAGCGCGAGCCGCTCGTTCGTGTTCTGCAGCTCGGCCGTGCGAGCGGCCACGCGACTCTCCAGCTCGCTGTTCAATTGCGCCAGGTTCGTGTTCGCGCGCTCGACGCGCAGCATGAAATTCTTGAGCAACGCAGTGAGTGCGAGGAACAACACCGAAACGCCGGCCAGCACATAGATGAGGCTGCGCGTGCGATCGCGCCACGGCTGCATGATCGCGTGCTTATCGCGCGCTGCCGTGACCACCAGCCGATAGCCGGTGAGACTGCGGTAGGCGTACAGCCACGTGCCGTCGACGATCGGACTGGGCCCTTCGACGAAGCCGCTCTCGCGCGACAGCTCGCCGGCCTTGCGGAACAGCTGGGTCTTGCCGACGTTGATCGTGCGCTCGCCGTCCGGAATACGAGGCACACGCAGCAGCAGATCGCCGCGCGTCGAGATCAGGCTCAGCGAGCCGTCGCGGATCGCCATGCTCTCGTACAGCTGGTCGAGCGCTTCGACGCCGAGCAAGGCGCCGGCCCACATCGTCTCCCCGCCGGGCTGCACGATGCGCATCGCGATGGGGATCGCATGCTGCGAGCTTTCGACCGGGTCGACGATGCGCGGCCCGATGAAGACATTGCGCTGGCGCTGGGCAGTGAGATCGAGCCACTGCGGCCAGGCATCGAACGACTGGATCTGATCGTCGCGCGCCACGCTGACGTAATGGCCTTCGCTGGCGATGAACAGCGCACGCACGTAATCGCCGCTGGTCAGCTCGCGCGCCAGCAGCTCGGTCGCCTGGGCCGGCGTGATCGTGTCGAGACCGCCGCGATTGTTGATGGAATAGGCAGCGGCACGCGCAGCGCCGAGACTGTCGTTGAGAACGGCCTGCATGTGCACGTACATGCCGGCGGCGACGGCACCGAGCTCATGGCGGGCATTGTCGAGCACCTCGGCCTCGTCGCTGCGGATCCGCCAGGTCGCGTAACCCCAGACCAGGACGATGATGACAATAGCCTGCGCGACCACCGCCCGCTTGACGAACGATGGCAAAGTCGTATCCGGATGCTTGTCTCCATCCTGCATCGTCGGCCCGTGCGAAAGTCCCGGTTCGCGCGCCCGTGAGTCTCGCGCGATGGGTACGGGGCCGAGCTAGAGGTCCGTCACAGAATCGCGTTCAATTCCTTGAACACGGTGTCGGCGGACGGACCGAGTACAAAGTGCAGACTGGTGCGCGCCGGTCTGGCGACGCCTCGAACTGTCAGTTCGGCAATGCGGGCATCGACCACGGCATTCGCGTCCTTCACTGCGATGCAAAGACGGCTGGCTGCCAGCTTCACGTCACGCACGTTGGCTCGCCCGCCCAGCGCTTCCAGCAAGTCGCTGGCCGAGAGCGGCTTGCCGACGTCGAGCGACGGCGCCTTGAGCGCACTGCGGATGTCGGCAGCGAGCTGGTCGGCGATCGGGCCGACGACGACCTGCAGCGTCTGCGGCGATGGATGCACGACGCCACGGGCACCGAGCTTTTTCAATGCGGCTTCGTCGACCCACGCCTGATCTGCAATGACCAATCGCAGCCGCGTGGTGCACGCATCGACGGTGACAAGATTGCGAGCGCCGCCGAGCGCGTGGATCCACGCGGTGCCGCCTGTGCCTTGAGTCGAGACTTCACCCGCTGTCGCCTCCTCCGCTTCCCGGCCCGGCGTCTTGAGATCGAGGCGCACGATGAAGAAACGGAACAGCCCGTAGTAGAGCGCGAAGTAGACCAGTCCGATCGGCAGCAGCCACAACGGCCGCGTCGCCTGCTTGAAGTTCAGCACGTAGTCGAACAGGCCCGCCGAGAAGCCGAAGCCGAGGTGCACGCCGAACGCATGCATGAACGCCATCGCGATGCCCGTGAGCACAGCATGGATGGCGTAGAGCGCCGGCGCGAGGAACATGAACGAGAACTCGATCGGCTCGGTCACGCCGGTCAGGAACGAGGTCAGCGCCATGGAGAGCAACAGTCCAGCCACGGCACTGCGCTTCTCGAGCGGCGCGGAGCGATACATCGCGAGACACGCGGCCGGCAGGCCGAACATCATGACCGGGAAGAAGCCCGACATGAACGCACCGGCACTCGGATCGCCGGCGAAAAACCGGTTCAAGTCGCCGGTGACGCCGTTGTAGTCGCCGATCAGGAACCACGCGATGTTGTTGAGGATGTGATGCAGTCCGGTCACGATCAGCACACGGTTGAGCACACCGTATGCAAACGGTGCGAACGCATCGGAGACCAGCACGGCCTGGCTGGTTGCGTCCATGCCGCGCTCGAGGACCGGGAAACCGTAGCCGAAGCACAGCGCGAGGACGATGCCGGCGACACCGGAAGCGATCGGCACGAAGCGCCGGCCGGCGAAGAATGCGAGATAGCTCGGCAGTCGAATGTTGCTGTAGCGGTTGTAGAGCCAGCCGGCCAACAGGCCGTTGATCAGGCCCGCAGGCACGCTCAGCTTCGCGAGCTCTTTCGCGCGATACGCGGCCGACGCGAGATCGACGGCTCGACCCGACAGGTCCGCAGTCACTTCGGGTGGCACGCCGATCAGCACTTCGGCGCCCTTCGTGGTCACGAGAAAGCCGACGACGCTCGCGAGTCCGGCGGCGCCGTGGTTCTCGCGCGCGAGCCCGACCGCGACGCCGATCGCGAACAGCAAACCGAGGTTCGCGAAGATCGCATTGCCTGCGGCAGCCACGGCGGCAATGTTCAGCAGATCGGGTTGACCCACGCGCAACAGCAGTGCGGCTGCGGGCAACACTGCGATCGGCAGCATCAGTGCGCGGCCGATCGGTTGCAGCTGAGCGATGATGTTCTTCATGACGCCACCTGGGATTCCGAGGCGGAGAAGTCGTTGACCAGCGCCCGCACAGCCTCTGCAGTGTCGAGCGCGACTGCGCGCTGCGCGAGCGAGCGGCAGACATCGAGAGTCAGCGTTCGGATCAGGCTCTTGAGCTGCGGCACCATCGTCGGCACGACTGACAACTCATGCACGCCGAGACCGAGTAGAACGGGCACTGCCGCAGGCTCGGATGCCAGCCCGCCGCACACGGCGACGAACCGCGAATGTTTCTCCGCCGCGGCGACCGTCGTTGCGATGAGGCGAAGTACGGCGGGATGCAGGCCGTCGATCCGGTGCGCCAGCTCGGAGTGGCCGCGGTCCATGGCCAAGGTGTACTGCGTGAGGTCGTTCGTGCCGATCGACAGGAATTCGACTTCGTTCGCGACGCGCTCGGCGAGCAGCGCGGCGGCGGGTGTCTCGATCATCGCGCCGACAGCGATCGAGCCGTTGTATCGCAGCTCGCGCCGCACCTCGTCGATCATGCGGCGCACGGCTTTGATCTCGGCAGTGTCCGTGATCATCGGCAACAGGATGCGGCACTGGCCCGGAGGCTGAACTCTCAGGATCGCCCGCAGTTGCACGTGGAGCAGATCGGGACGCCACAGGCTCGTGCGTACGCCGCGCAGACCGAGCGCGGGATTCGGCTCGGCGGGCATCGGTAGATAAGGAATGGGTTTGTCGCCGCCGATGTCGAGCGTGCGGATCACCAGCGGTCGCCCGGCAAGTGCCGTCGCTATTCCCTGGTACTGATGCAGTTGCTCCTCCTCGTCCGGTGGCGCCTCGCGTTCGAGGAACAGGAACTCGGTGCGCAATAGACCGCAGCCTTCCGCGCCGTGCGCCACCGCTACTTGCGCCTCGGCGAGCGAGCCGAGATTCGCGAACACCTCGATGCGAACACCATCGGCCGTTCTGCAATCGGCGTGTGCGGCCGCGCGCTCCGCTTGCTTGCGTTGCTGACGGGCGGCGAGCGTCTGCTCGGCGGCAGCGAGTGCGGTCTGATCTGGTGCGGTCGCGAGATTGCCCTGTTCTGCGTCGAGCACGAGCCAGGTGCCTTCCGCGACGTCGAGCACCGACGGACCGAGCGCCACGAGTGCCGGGATGCCCATCGCCGCGGCGAGAATCGCGACATGCGATGTCGGCCCGCCGGCCGCGAGACAGATGCCGGCGAGACGCGTCGCGTCGAGCGAAACGAGCTGCGAAGGTTTCAGATCCTCGGCGATCAGGAGCGCGCGCTCCGGCAGATTGCGTACGACGATCGGCGCTTCACCGTTCAAGGTGAGCAGCACCTGCGATTCGAGGTCGAGCAGATCGTCGACGCGCTCGCTCATGCGCGGATCGCCGAGCGCGCGCAGAGTGTCGGCACTGTCGCGAACCGCTCGGCGCCACGCGAAGCCAGCGCTCTTGCCGCGCGCAATTGCACGGCGCGCGGCGGCGACCAGCTCCCAATCGTCGAGAAACTCCAGGTGAGCGGAGATGACTTCGCGAGCGGCGCCCTGCGCGGACGCGGCGATTTGCTCCAAGCGCGCGCGAACCACGCCGCGCGCGCGTTCGAACTCCTCGGTTTCGTGCGCGACGCCTTTGCCTGCTTCGGCAACCTGGACTTCCGCGCCTTTGAACGGGACGGCACGACCGACAGCGAGGCCGCGGCTTGCGATGACGCCGCGCAGCTTGCCCTGCTGCGCTTGCCCCCTCCCCATCCCTCCCCCGCTCGCGGGGGAGGCCGGCGAAGCCGGGGTGGGGGCAGTCTTCGCGTCGCTCTTCTTCTCATCCAACGACAAGATCAATCGCTTCAGCTCAGCGACCGCTTTCGCCGCGCCTTCACCCGACGCCACCAACGTCAACTCATCACCGCGCTGCGCACCGAGCGACATGAGCGCTACTGCACTCTTCGCGTTCGCGCTGCGACCGCGCGCGGCGATCGTGATTTCCGCTGTCGCTGTCTTCGCAAAGTTCGCGATCAATGCTGCCGGCCGCGCGTGAATGCCGTGATCGTGCCCGATCGTCACTCGTTCAGTGACTTCCTGCGATGCAGGCTCGTTGCGCGCCACCTTCGCTTCACCGCTCGCGGGCCGCAGCTCAAACAGCGCGTCGCCGACATCGACAGCCTGTCCGCATCGCGCGTTCGCAATCGAGAAGCGCTCGCCGTTCGTGATGACGATCGGCGTAATCAGGCTCTTCGCACGCTGCGCCAGCGTGTCGAGATCGAAGTTCAACAACGGCTCGCCGCTGCGAACGCGGGCGCCGGCAGAGACCAGCACCTTGAACCCCTCGCCGGCGAGTGCGACCGTATCGATACCGACGTGCAGGAGGATCTCCGCTCCATTCGTCGCGCGCAGCGCGACGGCATGCCCCGCGGTCGCGACGGAAATCACCTCGCCATCGCACGGCGCGTGCAGCACGCCTTCGGTCGGATCGATCGCGACGCCGTCACCGAGCAGCCGCTGTGCAAAGACAGCGTCGGGTGTTTCGTCGAGCGGCGCGCACCAGCCGCGCAGCGGAGAAACCAGCGTCAGATTCGCCATGCACGCTCCTGCCAGGACTAGCGGTTATTTCCGACGGTCGCAGGATGAGCGCCGCCCTCGGCGTCCGCAAGGCCGACCAGCTGCACGGTATCGAGCACCCAGAGCGGATCGACGGCGGCCTGCGTGAACATGAAACACAGATCGTGCTGGCCGGTGCGTTTCGCGATGGCCACCGGCGCAAGCTCAGTCACGGCGTAGCTCTTGGTTGCCGGCGCGAGCGGCAGCGTGGCGATCTTCTCGCCTTCGCAACCATCGATGCGCACCTCCAGCTCGCCTGCGGCTGTCTGCGGCTTGCGCAGGGGAATCTTCTTGATGTCGTCGCCGATCTGGAAGTTGAACGGCACTTGCCCGACCGACGCCGCGATCGCTCCAACTTCGGACAGGTCGGCCGCGCGATAGATCCAGCAGGGATTCATGATGTCCACGAGGAACACGGCACGCTCGCCCTGCAACGGCGCATCGTCTTCCAGGGACAGCAGGATCTTCTCGCTGCACGACGCAAGCTCGTGGCTCGTGCGACGTCCGGGCACCACGGCCACGGCCTCGGGCGCCTGAGCGAAGCCGACGCCGAGGGCGCGGTAGCGCGCGAGCTGATCGGGCAGCCGTGCCGCGAACGACTGCCAGTCGATGCGCTCGGGCGGCGACCAGCCGACTTCCGCGATCGCGGCGGCGCGCGGGAAGATCATGTATTCCGCGCGATCCTCGGTGCGCACGTGCTCAGTCCACAGGTTGGCCTGCACGCCCACGATATGGGCGCGCTGCGCTTCGGTCAGCTCGGCCGGCGCGGGGTCGAAGCGGTAGACGTCTTCGATGCTCACCACCGGCCCGCGACCGGGCGGACGCGCCGTGTTCAGCGGACGATTGTCCAAGTACAGCGTCGGCGCCGGCGACAACACTGCGTCATGACCGGCACCGGCGGCCGCGACGGCGCCGCCAATGCCCCGCCATGACATGACTGTCGCGTTCGGCGCGAGCCCGCCTTCCAGAATCTCGTCCCAACCGATCATGCGGCGGCCGTGCGCGTTGAGATACTTCTCGATCCGCTGCACGAAGTAGCTCTGCAGCGCGTGCTCGTCCTTTACACCGAGCTCGCGCATCCTGGCCTGCACGCGCGGCGAGGCGTGCCATTGATCCTTCACCGCCTCGTCACCGCCGACGTGGATGTATTCGCTCGGAAACAGCGCGAGCACTTCGTCGAGCACGTCTTCCAGGAACGAGAACGTCGAGTCGTCGACGTTGTAGAGATTCCGATAGACGCCCCAATCGGCAGGAACGGCGGAAGCCTTGCCGGTGACGCCGAGCTGCGGATAGGCGGCGATCGGCGCGCTTGCGTGTCCGGGCATCTCGATCTCGGGCATGACCGTGATGTTTCGCGCAGCGGCGTACGCGACGATCGCTCGCACCTGGTCCTGCGTGTAGAAGCCACCGTACAGCCGCGGACGCTTCGTGGCCGGATCGATATCGGCAGCCGCTGCCGGCCCCGCAGGTACGCGCCACGCGCCGACCTCGGTGAGCTTCGGGTACTTCTTGATCTCGAGGCGCCACGCCTGGTCGTCAGTCAGATGCCAGTGCAGGACGTTGAGCTTGTGCAGCGCCATCGTGTCGAGCAGCCGCTCGATGAACTGCGGCGACTGGTAGTGACGCGCCGAATCCAGCAACAGTCCGCGCCAGCGAAAGCGCGGTGCGTCCTCGATCTCCAGCGCTGGAATCCGCTCGCTCGCCGCCAGCTGCCACAACGTCACTGCGCCATAGAAAAGGCCGCGAGGGCTGTGCGAGGAAACGAGGATTCGCTCGGGGGACACATGCAGCGAATACCCTTCCTCGACCTGGGAGCCCTCGCGGGCCTGAAGAACGAAAGCAATCGTCTGTGGGGCATCGGTGTCGCCGGCGGCAGCGGTGAGCGCAACACCGCGCGTACGCTGCATCAGGTCGACGAAATAGCTCGCGACCTGTTCGCCGGGCGACCCCGCGGCGTAGCGCACGGGTGTTGCCGCCTTGAGCTCGAACGCGCCGGGATTCATCACGACCTGCGCGGGCGCGGGAATGACGGAAATGGATTGCGTCGCTGCGGCCGGCGGCGTTTCCTTCGTCGAGCAAGCCGCCAGCAGGCAACACACAGCCAACGTCATATACTTCTTCAATGTCCCCTCCCGCTCACCCGCTGCTCGCCCGCGCCGAAGCACTCAAGACCGTGCTCAAGGGCGACCCGCGCGCGGACTGGGCTTACAACGAGCTCACCGAGCTGCTTTATGCGATGGGACGCCATGCCGATGCGCAAACGCTCGCCCGCACGGCGCTGCGCGTCAATCCGCTCAATGCGCAAGGCCACAACCTGTACGGAACGATTCTCTCGCAGCTGAACGATCTGCCGGCGGGAGAATGGCATTTCCGCCGTGCGCTCGAGCTTGGCGGCGAGCAAGCACCGTTCCTCGCGAACCTCGCGCTCAATCTCATGCAACAGGGGCGCACCGATGAGTCCGAAACCTGCTTCGCGCGTGCGCACGCGCTGGCACCGGGCGAGTTCCGCACGCTCGCGCACTGGTCGAAGCTGCGCGAAGTTCGCGGCGACCACGCGGGAGCATGGGACCTGCTGGAGCGCGCCAAGCGCGTGGCGGGCGGGAACGACGTACAGCTGTTGCGCGCCAATCACCTTGCGAGAACGGGCAAGGTCAGCGAAGCGCTGGCGATTCTCGACGCTACACCGGCGCTCAACGGCGATGCGCGACTCGAACGAGGTCGCTTGCTCGATCGCCTCGGTCGCTACGACGACGCCTGGCGCGACCTGGTCGAAGGCAAGCGCTTGCTCGCCACCGAGGCTGGCGGACTCACCTACAACACGCAGGCAGTCGAGACCTTCTTCGCGCGCCTGAAGCGCTTCTTCGTGCGCGCCAACATCGCCCTGTTGCCGCAAGCGCCGCTGCGCGCCGAAGTGCCGCAGCCGATCTTCATCATGGGATTTCCGCGCTCGGGCACGACGCTGATCGAGCAGGTGCTGGCGAGTCACTCCGCGGTGCGTGCTGGTGGCGAGCTGTCGTTCGTCACGGAGCTGCGGCACTTTTCCCTGCAGCAGTTCGCCGGCCCCGAGCCATTTCCGGAAAACCTGGCGCGCACCTGGACAGCGGACAATCGCTGGGCCGCGACGCTGTTTCGCGATTACTACTTCGCGCGCGCCGAGCAGTACGGGTTGCTGGCGCCCGGCAAGCGCTACTTCACCGACAAGATGCCGTTCAACGAGATCTGGCTGCCGCTCGTGCGCATGGCGTTTCCGCAAGCGAAGATCGTGCGCGTGCTGCGCCATCCGCTGGACGTATGCGTGTCCATGCTCGCCAACAACATGACGCACGGCTTCAACTGCGGCTATCGGATCGAGGACATCGTGCATCATCTGTTGGCGGTATCCGATCTGGACGAGCACTACGCGCGCGAGCTAGGTACCGAGCAACTGCAGCTGCACTACGAGCGCTTCGTTGCGGAACAAGACAGCGAGACCACACGACTGCTCGCTCACCTTGGGCTCGAGCTTGAGCCGGCGTGCCTGAGCTTCCACGAGAATCCGCGTTACGCGCCGACGCCGAGTTATGCGCAGGTGACGCAGCAGCTGAACGACCGTTCCATCGGCCGTCACCGGCACTACGCCGCGCAGCTTGCGCCGTTCGCGCCGCAGCTGCGGCCGCTGATCGAACAGCGCGGGTACTGAGCCCCCTCCCCGCCCTCCCCCGCAAGCGGGGGAGGGTTGGGGTGGGGGCATCCTCCCTAAAACTTCAGCCGCACGCCTGCGTAATACACGCGACCGTTGTCGTAGATCGCGCGCGGCCGCAGCTCCGTGCCCGCGAACTGCTTGGTCTTCTCATTGGTCAGGTTGATCGCGTCGAACGTCACCGCGACGTTGTCGAGCACGTTGACCACGACCGACGCATCCACCGACGACAGCGCTTCCTGGTTCAGCGGCGTGGAACGATCGAACGTCACGAACCAGTCCGAGCGATAGGTGTACGAGAGCCGCGCGCTGACGCGCTCGTTCTCGAAGTAGCCCGACAGGTTGTACGTGTCCTTCGAGTTGCCGGGCAGCGGATCGCCGCTGTCGGTGTCGGCGTCGGAGTACGTGTAGTTGCCGGTGAAGCCAAAGCCCAAGGCGATCGGCTGCGTGACCGTGAACTCCACGCCCTGGACCGTACCGCCACCGCCGTTCGACCGGCGATTGATCGCGAACGGGCAGTTGAACAGGTTCGCGCCCGCGGCCGTGCACTGCAGGGACGGCGAAGTCGCCGACTGCACGGTGAAGAACTCGATACCCGGCCGGTCGGAGATGAACGACTTGATGTCCTTGTAGTAGATCGCGAGCGCGACCATGGAGTCCTGGCTGCTGTACCACTCGATCGACAGGTCCGCCTGATTGGCGCGGTATGGATCGACGTTCGGATTGCCGCCTATGCCGGTCAGCGAGCCGGGATTCAGGCTCACGCGGGGTGCGACGTCCGTGTAGTCGGGTCGCGCCATGACCCGCGCGACGGCAGCACGCAATACGAACTGGTCGCTGAGATCGAACGCGAAATTCGCCGACGGCAGCCAGTCGTCGTAACTGCGATCGACGGTGAGCGGCGTAAAACAGCCGAACGGATTCGGCGTGCAGCCGGCGGCGCCGATCTGGTTGCCCTTCGAGGTCTGGTCGGTGGTCACGAAGCGCAGGCCGACGTTGCCGCGCCACTTGTCGCCGCTCATGTTGCCCATGACGTAACCGGCGCTCGCCTTCTCCGATACCGAGAAGCTCTGCTGCGGATAGTAGACGCGCGGCGCCGTCAGGTTGGCGAACAGGATGCTGTTGACCGCGTCCTTGTTGATCTGCCAGTAGGCATCCAGCGTGCCGGGCGCCGAAATCTCGTCGAGGAAGTCGCCGGGAGTCGGACCGCCCGCGAACCGCGAGGTCAGCGTGCCATTGATCGGCACATGGAAGCCGCCGTACGTGGTCGCGTTGAACCGCAGGTCGCGATCGTGATCGGTGTGCTTGGCGCCGAACTTGATCGAAGTGAGCGGGCCCCACTCCACCTCGCGCGTCGCGTCCACGTACCCGTACTTCTCCTCATCGTCGTTCAGGATCTGGTGGAGCGACGAGAAGATGAACTGCATGTCATTCGGATCGCGCGGATCGACGTTAGCGAAGCTCACCTGCGGCGCCTTGCCGCGCAGGTCATAGGTGAACGTCGCGGGCGAGCCGAACTCGACGAACGGCTGGGCGTCGGTGTTGCCCTCGGCGTCGGTGTAGCCGACCTTGAAATGCAGGTCCCAGCCGTCCGCCGGGCGCCAGCCGAAGTCGAAGTCGATCGAGCGCGTCTCCGCCGTGGCGAAGCGGTTGATCGCGTCGTACACGACGCCGAAGTCCCCGGTGCCGTTGTTCACCGACGAGATCGTGCCGGCCACCGCCGTGCCGTTCTGAATCGTCGCGTTGGTGATCGTGCCGCCATTGTTGATCGCGCGCGAGCCCCAGGCGAGGAAGTTCTCGTTGGTGTTGTCGGCGTCGAACTTGGAATACAGGCCTTCGATCGTGACGTCGAAGTTATCGGCCGCCTGCCACTGCGCGGAGAAGTTGACGCCCTTGCGCACGCGCTCTTGCGTGAACAGCGCGGAGCCGATCAGGCCCGGCACCAGGATTCCGGGTTGGCCGTTGACGGTGCGGGTGTCGTAGGTCAGCGTCTCGACGCCGTCGCGACGGATGTTACGTTGCTGGTAGATGCCGGCGATCATCGCGCCGAACGTGCCTTCGGAGTTCTTCCAGTTGAACAAGCCCGAGAACTGCGGATCGTATTCGTCCGCGAGATCCGTGTAGGCCATCTGGCCCGACAGGAAGGTCTGCATCGAATCCATCTCGAGCGGCTTGCGCGTCGTGACGTCGATCGTGCCGCCGATGCCGCCTTCTTCGAAGTCCGCCTGCGGCGACTTGGCGACTTTCACCTGGCCGATGACGTCCGCCGGCAGCATCAGGTAGTTGAAGCTGCGCGTCGTGTTCAGCTGGTCGAGGATGAACCAGTCCGCCGTCGCGAGCGCATGGCCGTTCAACAGCGTGCGCGTCAGCGTCGACGACAGGCCGCGCAGGTTGACGCGCTCGCCTTCGCCGAAGTCGCGGCTGATGACGATGCCGGGCACGCGCTGCAAGGCTTCGGCGAGATTCTTGTCGGGGAATTTGCCGACGTCCTCGGCATTGAGCGCGTCGACCACGCCGACCGCTTCGCGCTTGGTTTCGAGCGACTCGCGCAAGCTGCCGCGGATGCCCGTGACGACGACCTCTTCGATCTGCCCCGAGTTGGTCGATTGCGCCGCCAGCGCGGGGGCCGCCTGCCCGGACAATGCCAGCGTGACGGCAGCCGCGAGTAAGGTCGATCTCTGTGTGCTCATAAGCCCCATACCCCTTTGTGCTTTGTGTGATCAGACCAATTGCGGGCCAATATAGTACCAGTCGCTGCGAAAAGCCAAGCCTCTTGCATACCATTCATTTGCGTTTGGCTTTTTTCCTGCGGAAATAATCGATTAAAGAGATCTTGCTGGTTGTCTTGGCCTGTATTGGTATTGCATTGGTAATACTACGGTGGCATCGTGAGCGCCAAAGACGCACGCGCGGTACGACGTGCGCTGGCATTCGAGGAGAGCAGGTTTGGCAACGTTGACCCAGTATTTGCGGCCGCTCGACGAAGCACACGCCCTGCCGCTCTACCAGCAATTGCAGCGCCGCCTGCGCGAGGCCATCGAGAATCGCATCCTCGGGCCCGACGACGCGCTGCCGCCGGAGCGCGACCTCGCTGAAGAGCTCGCCGTGTCGCGCATCACCGTGCGCAAAGCGATCGACGGGCTCGTCGAAGAAGGCTTGCTGGTGCGCCGGCAAGGCTCCGGCACGTTCGTCAGCAACCGCGTCGAGAAAAATTTCTCGAAGCTCACTTCGTTCTCGGAAGACATGCGTGCGCGCGGCCGCAAGCCACGCAGCGTATGGCTGAATCGCGCGCCTGGCACCGTGACGCCGGAAGAATCGCTGCCGCTGCGCTCCAGTCCAGGCACTCCGGTGTATCGCTTCAACCGTATTCGGTACGCAGACGAAGTGCCGATGGCGCTGGAGTACGCGACAGTGCTCGCATCCTGCCTGCCTTCGATCGATGCAGTGGAAGCGTCGTTGTACGAAGCGCTGGAACGCACTGGCAATCGGCCGGTGCGCGCCTTGCAGAGATTGCGCGCGGTGTTGTTCACGGCGGAGCAAGCGAAACTTCTGAAGGCGCAGGCGAACGATGCCGGTCTGCTCGTCGAGCGGCTCGGCTTCCTCAAGGACGGCCGAGCGGTGGAGTTCTCGCAGTCCTATTATCGCGGCGATATCTACGACTTCGTCGCGGAGCTCAGCGCGAACTCATGAGCCTGTCCAGCCGAATGTATCGCGAGGCGGCGCAGGCGCCGCATGTCGTGCGCGAGCAGCTCGAACTGAACGCGAAGCGCGTGGCGCGCATCGGCGCGTTGCTGCGCGAGATGAAGCCGCGTGCTGTCGTGACCTGCGCGCGCGGCAGCTCGGACAACGCGGCGACATTCGCGAAGTACCTGATCGAATCGCGCGCCGGGGTCCTCACCTCCTCTGCCGCGCCGTCATTGAGCTCGCTTTATGAAGCGCAGCCCGACCTGCGCGGTGTCGTGTGCCTGGCGATTTCGCAGTCGGGCAGAAGTCCCGACCTGCTCGCGTCGGTGGAAGCAGCGAAGCGTGGCGGCGCGCTCGTGATCGCACTCTGCAACTGGACGGATTCGCCGCTGGCGGCGATCGCGGATCATCTGATCCCGTTGTGCGCGGGTGTGGAGATGAGCGTCGCGGCGACCAAGTCATACATCGTGTCGCTCAGTGCAGTGTTGCACCTCGTTGCGACGTGGACGGCAGATCAGCCGTTGCTCGACGCGTTGCTGCGCGCTCCGGATCAGCTGGCGCAAGCGTGGGAACTGGACTGGAGCAACGCGGTGCCGGCCTTGCAGGACGCGACGAACCTGTACGTCGTCGGCCGCGGCTTCGGCCTCGGAATCGCGCAGGAAGTCGCGCTCAAGCTCAAGGAAACATGCGGGCTGCATGCGGAAGCGTTCAGCGCGGCGGAGGTCAAGCACGGCCCGATGGCGCTGGTGCGGCTCGGCTTCCCGGTGCTGATGCTGTCGCAGAACGACGAGAGCCGCCCTGGCATTGCCGAGCTGGCGAAAGACTTCGTCGCTTGCGGCGCAGAAGTACTGACCGCCGGCATCGAGGTCGACAGCGCGCGGCCGCTGCCGACGATCGCAGCCGATCCGGCGATCGAGCCGATGCTGATGATCCAGAGCTTCTATCGTATGGCGACGACACTGGCTTTTGCGCGCGGCTTCGATCCCGACAAGCCGCCGCACCTCAACAAGGTAACCGAGACGCTGTGATGGGCCTGGCGCTGATCAACGGCAGAGTGCTGACCGACCTGGGCTTTGAAGAAGGCCACGTCATCGTGCTCGCTGGTGGGCGCATAGAAGGGGTGCTGAGTCACGAGCAATGGCAAGCTGCGCGCGCACGGCGCAGCGCGGGCGATGCCAGGCAAACCGTCTACGACTTGAAAGGTCAGCGCCTCGTGCCGGGGTTCGTCGACACGCAGGTCAACGGCGGCGGCGGCGTGCTGTTCAACGACGATCCGAGCGTGGATTCGATCGTCGAGATCGGCCGCGCGCATCGGCGCTATGGCACGACCGGCTTTCTGCCGACGCTCATCAGCGACGATCTCGAAGTCGTCGTCAAAGCGGTGCACGCGGTGCAGAAGGCGATCGAGATCGGCGTGCCGGGCGTGCTCGGCATTCACATCGAAGGGCCGTACCTCAACGAGGAGCGCAAGGGCGTGCACGACGTCACGAAGCTGCGCTGGCTCGACGAGGACGCACTCGGCCTGCTGACCTCGCTGAACGGCGGACGCACGCTGGTCACGCTCGCGCCGGAACGCACCAGCCCGCAGATCATTCGCAAGCTCGCCGATGCGGGCGTGATCATCTCCGCAGGCCACACCAACGGTACGTACGAAGAAATCAAGGATGGGCTGTCGCAAGGCCTGACCGGCTTCACGCACCTGTTCAACGCGATGTCGCAACTGACCGGGCGCGAGCCGGGCGCCGTCGGCGCTGCGCTCGACGATCCGGACAGCTGGTGCGGCATCATCGTCGACGGTCATCACGTCGATCCGGTCGTGCTGCGCATCGCGATGCGCAGCAAGCGCCACGATCGCTTCATGCTGGTGACGGACGCGATGCCGAGCGTCGGGATGCCGAACAAGTCGTTCAAGCTGCAGGGCCGCCCGATCTCGGTCTCGGACAACATGTTGCTGGACGAGCATGGCCGGCTCGCGGGCTCGGACATCGACATGGCGACCGCCGTGCGCAACGCGGTGTCGATGCTCGGCGTCGAGCTGGAGCAGAGCCTGCGCATGGCGAGCCGCTACCCGGCGGAGTTCCTGCGACTCGGCAATGAGCTCGGCCGCATCGTGCCCGGTCAGCGCGCGAATCTCGCGCTGCTCGATGCGCAGCTGCATGTCGTCGAGACCTGGATCGACGGCCGGGCCTCCAACTCGCTGTA
The DNA here is from genome assembly GCA_902826315.1 of uncultured Steroidobacter sp. Lineage (GTDB taxonomy): Bacteria > Pseudomonadota > Gammaproteobacteria > Steroidobacterales > Steroidobacteraceae > Steroidobacter. The sequence continues at coordinate 1,282 of CADEEJ010000041.1, read as the reverse complement.
GCCCAGTCCCTGCGCAGCACTTGATCGCGCTCGCGGCCTGAGCTAAAGGTCGCTCCATGAGTACTGGAACCAGGTATGACCTGCTGGTCATCGGTGCCGGATCCGGTGGCGTGCGGGCCGCGCGCATTGCCTCGGGTCTCGGAGCGAAGGTCGCGATCGTCGAGGAGCACCGTATCGGCGGCACGTGCGTCGTGCGCGGCTGCGTGCCGAAGAAGCTGCTCGTCTACGGCGCCCACTTCGCGGAGGACCTGGAGGACGCGCGCCGTTTCGGCTGGCAAGTCGCCGGCGCTGCATTCGACTGGCCGACGTTACGCGACAACGTGCTCGCGGAAGTTACGCGACTCAGCGGGCTCTACCGCCAGACGCTGGAGACTCACAACGTCGAGATCCTCGAAGGGCACGCGGTCGTCACCGGCCCGAACAGCGTGCGCATCGACGAGCGCACGCTGTGGGCGAAATACATCCTGATCGCCACCGGTGCGCGGCCGCAGATGACGCAAGTGCCCGGCAACGAGCACGCGATCACGTCGAACGAAGCGTTCCATCTCGAGCGGCTGCCCGCGCGCATCGTGATCGCCGGCGGCGGTTACATCGCGAACGAGTTCGCCGGCATCTTCAACGAGCTCGGCTCGAAGGTCACGCTCGTCAACCGCTCGGATCAGATCCTGCGCAGCTACGACGCGCAGATCCGCGACCGCCTGCTGCAGATCTCGACGTCGAAAGGCATCCAGTTCATGTTCAATGCGCCGCTCCATCGCATCGACCGGCGCGCGGACGGCGTGCTCGACGTTCGCGTCGGCGACGTCAGCCTGGAATGCGAGGCGATGATGTGCGCGCTCGGCCGCGTGCCGAACACCGATGGGCTCGGCCTCGACAGCGTAGGTGTCGAGCTGGATTCGAATGGCGCGGTGCGGGTCGACGAATACAGTCGCTCGACCTGCCCGTCGATCTACGCGGTCGGCGACGTCACGAATCGAGTGCAGCTGACGCCCGTTGCGATTCGCGAAGGTCAGGCGTTCGCGGAAACCGTCTTCGGCAGCCAGCCGGCCAAGGTCGACTACAACTGCATTCCGTCCGCAGTGTTCAGCCACCCGCCGCTCGCGGGAGTCGGCCTCACGGAAGCGCAGGCACGCTCGCGGCTCGGCTCGGTGAAGATCTATACCGCGGATTTCCGCCCGATGAAGAACGTGCTCGCGAACCGCAACGAGCGCGCGTTGTTCAAGCTGGTGGTCGACGACACCGACGACCGCATCGTCGGCGCGCACATGATCGGCCCGGATGC
>CADEEJ010000040.1:20635-25997 GCA_902826315.1 uncultured Steroidobacter sp. | reverse complement strand
ACGAGATGGATGCGCGGCAGCGAGTGGTCGTTGATGACGTTGTGCGTGCGCCAGGTGTCGAAGATCCAGCACTCGCCGGCGCGCATGTTGATCTGCGCATCGCCGCACGTGAATCGCACTGTCGGTTGCGTGACGATCGGTACATGCACGCGCACACGCTCGCGCCAGTAGTAGTTGACGTCGACGTGCGGCGTGACCTCAGCCTGACCCGACAGGCGCATCAGCCGTGTGCGGCCCCACGTCGCGCCGACACTCTCCAGAACCTGCTGCAGATAAGGGCAGCGCTCGAGGTGACGAGTGCCGCGCATCGAACCGGCGACCGCATCGCTGTCCGGATCGCCGCCGGTCGTCACCAAGGTCAGCGCATCGTTGCCAGGATAGCCCTGCGGATGCGGCCGCCACTGCGATTCGGGGATCGCACCGACCTCGGCTGCGAGCGCTGCCGCGTCGAAGGACAGAGGCAACTGCATGAACGGGTACTGGAGCTTCATGCTGATTTCAGTGGAGTGGATTGCCGTCCGAGTCGACGAGGCCGGCCTCGGCCAGCCGCTTCAGCACCGGCTGCAGCGCGGGCGCGTAGCTGCGCCACTTCTGCAAGGACGACTTGTAGATCGGCTTGCGCACCTGCATCGCGCTCGCGGTGGTCGAAGCCTTCGTCGAGCTGTGGAAGTCGAGCACCTGGTCCTCCCACGGCAGTCCGCAATGCTGCAACAGCCGCTGGGCTTGCGTCGGCAGATCGTTGACCAGGTCTTCATAACGGACGTCGAGGATCACGCCGGGCATGACGGCGTGCCAGTGATCCATCATGCGGCGATAGGCGATGTAGTACTCCGCGATCTCTTCGAGCCGGTAGGAGAAGTGGTACGCGTTGATGAACGTCGTCTTGAAGACCGCGTAACAGGTATCCATCGGATCGCGCGTCAGGTGCACGATCGCGGCCTTGGGCAACGCCTTGCGGATCAACCCGGCGTAGCGGAAGTTGAACGGCAGCTTGTCGATCGTGTAGCTCGCGCCACCGGCCAGCTGGCGCACGGCCGCCAGGTAGCGGCGGCCCAGGTCGCCGAAATCCATCTGCAACGAGGCGCGCAGCAGGTTCGGGTCCGTCAGTCCCAGACGCGCGTGCGCTGCGCGCGCCGCGGCCGTCATTTCTTCCGGAAAATCCACCGCCTCGCCGACCGATGCGACCGCGGAGTGATTGCCGAGGATCCGCTCGGCCAGCGTCGTCCCGGTGCGCGGCATGCCGATGATGAAGATCGCGCCGGGCGTCTCGTCGCCGCCGCGCAGCTCGTGCATCGCTTGCGCCGAATACGTTCTCATCACGTTCTGCATCGCCTCGACGTCGCTCTTCACGTCGTAGGTCAGCGTCCCGCGCTTGATGTCGTTGGCCCGCAGCAGCACCCGGAACGATTCGGCGAACTCGCCGATGTCTTCCAGCTCTTTCGCGAGCGAGAACGACATCAGCATCTCGTCGATCTCACGCAGCCCAGGCCGCGCCAGCGACGCGCGCAACTCGGCAATGTGGTTAGCATCGCGCTGCTGCGTGGCCAGCTGCGAGCGCACGTGCCACGCGTGACCCATCCCCGGAGCGATCTCCAGCAAACGGGCCAGCAGCTCGTCGGCCTTCGCGGTCTCGTTCAGGTAGAAATGGCACAGCGCCGCGCGGTAAAGCAGCGTCGGGTCGTTCGGCGATCGCTCCAGCGCCCGGTATACGAGCGGCTTGGCGCGTCCGGGATCGTTCGACTGGATGTATATGGATGCCACGGCATTGAGCAGTCCGGTGTCGGAGCCGCCGAGCTCGACCGCCCGTTCGGCGGCAGCAAACCCCTCGGAGCGGCGCCGCAACGCCATCAGGTGCTCCGCGCGCTTGAAATGCAGTATCGGGTGCTCGCCGCCGCGAGCCAGCGCGGCCGTGACGATCTCGAGCGCCTTGACGAAATCCCCACGTGACTCCTCGCCGTCGGATGCGGCGAGCACGGCGCGAATGTCCTGAACGGTTGAAGTGCTCACCGCTGCATTGTATCCGCGTGCAATCGGGCGAGGCGCTCGAGTTGCGGGCTCGCCAGCGCATCGATCGCCTGACGCAGCTCGACCGACGCGGCGTCCTGTTTCGCGGCCACGTCGGACTTGAATTCCGTGGCAGTTCCGACCGGCGCCTTGGCGTGTCGCCGCGCCGATTCCGCGATGCGTTCGCGCTGCGCCGTATCGACCGCCAGAGAAAAGTGCGGCGCGACGATCTCCCACACGGCCGCCGGCAGGGATTCGTACCGCACCAGCTGCCCGCGTCGGGCGTCGAGTCTTACGGCGGCCGCGCAGAAAGCACCGTAGGCGCGCGCGACGAGCTCTTCCCGGGACTTGGAGGCATGCCCCGAATCGACCTGCGCCATGACCCCGCGGGCCGCTTCGGTCGTCCCCTGGAACCAACCCGGCGGGCTCGCGAGCATCGACACGCCCACTTCGACCGGGTCGCGCAGACTCAGGACCCACGGCGTGTCCGGAAAAGCCTCGGCCACGATGTCGCAATAGAGCGTGTTCCAGCTGCTCAGCTTGAGGACATAAGGCCGGCGTGCGTGGCGCGCGAAGACGCCGCCGAGCGTGCGCAGAGCAGCGACCAGATCGGCGCGCGGCCACTTGTGAGGCGGCGCGAGTAGTTCGTTGATCGGCTGCGGCTCGGCATACACGACCAGGCCGTCGAGGCGCTTGAGCGACTGCGAGATCAGGGTCGAGCCGCAGCGTGCGACGTGGAAGACGATGCCGACCGGCGCCGCATCGCGAGGCGCCCAGCCGACGCTGTCGCGGGCGATGTGCACGACGCGCTCCTGCGCCGGCACACGCACGATCGTCTCCTGCATGAACGCGTCTTGCAGCTCGTCGCTGCGGATCCGGCGGAGGGCCAGATACAAACCGGTCGGCGCCAGCCCCGCGCGCACGGGAAGTCCGACCTCCTCATCCTGCTGCATGGGCCGAAGAAAACACGGGCGCGCCGGGGGTGTCAACGCCGCGCCCAACGTGTGCTAGCGTGACGGCCATGACGGATTTCGCGGCCTTCATAGCCCCTTTCGACGCGGACACGTTTCGCGCGCAGTACTTCGGCAAGCGCCCGCTGCACATTCGCCGCGCGGCCGCGGGTCCGGCCGTGCTCAACTGGCAGCGCTTCAACGAGGTGCTCGCGCTCGCGCCGTACTGGAACGAGGACACGCTGAAGGTCTATTTCAAGAATCGCGCGGCCCCGCGCGAGAACTACTGCGATACGACTGACTTGCGGCCGGGTGCGAAGGCGTTGGCGGACCCGGCGAAGCTGCAGGCGCTGCTCGGCTTGGGTGCCAGCCTGATCGCCAATCACATCCACCGCGTCTGCCCGGAAGTCGCGACGGTCGCTCACGTACTGGAGCGCGAGTTCGCCGCGCGGGTAGCCGCGAACGTCTATTGCTCCTTCAAAGGAGTGCAGGCATTCCAGACGCACTTCGATCTGCACGACGTCTTCGCGCTGCAGGTGGAGGGCGAGAAGACCTGGCGCATCTACGAGTCGCGTGCCGATGCGCCCGTCGTGCCGCTGCCGCCCGGCGACGAGATCGAGAAGTGGCTCACTGCGAGTCGCGGCAAGCTGCTGTTCGAGGCCGAGATGAAGCCCGGCGATATCCTGTATCTGCCGCGCGGCCAGTACCACGATGCGTTGACCGGCGCGCAGGCCTCGCTCCATGTTTCGTTCGGCGTGACGCCTGCCACCGGCCTGGCATTGTTCGAGCTCCTGGAGAGTGCGCTCACGCAGGAAAGCGCATTCCGCCAGTACTTGCCGGATGCACGGAATCAGGTGCAGTTGCGCGAACGGCTCGCGGCGCTCGCGGAGCGGATCAAAGCGGTGTTGACTTCGCCGGCCTTTGCCGCCGACGTGCTGAACCATCAGCGGGGTCTGGCTGCTCCCACCGCGGAATACGAACTGCCCGCGCAGCCGCCGGCGACGTGGTACTCCCTTGCACGTCGAGCGCAGGTCGTGCGGCGCGACAGCGGCCACGTCGCAATCACTGAGCAGGGCGAGGTCCCGCTTGGCGCGACGTCGCCGACGGTCGAGTGGATACTGAAACAGCGCTTCTTCTCGCTGGGCGATGCGCTCGCGCGCAATGTGAGCGTGGATCCGACGGAGCTGCGCGGCGTGCTCGCGAAATTGGCGGCAGCAGGTGTGATCGTGGAGACAGAGATGCGCTCGGAGGGGCTGGCATGAATCGATGGATCAGCGAAGCGACGGTTGCCGTTGCGTTGGCGTGCGCGTGTTTTTCGCTCGCACAAGCTGCCGAGGATACGAACGATGCGCTGCTCACGTGTGCAAAGGAGACGGACGAGGCACGCCGCCTGCGTTGCTTCGATGCTGTAGTCGCGGACTTGCGCCGTGCGGCTGCGGCTAGCGCAGCGGCGCGACCGAGTGCACCAGTCGCATCGCCGCCGGCAGCCTCGGCACCTGTTGCGGCGCCGGCCATTTCGCGTGAAGAAAAGTTCGGCGCACGCGGCAATCTCGATCCTGCACGCCGCGAAGCGTTGAGCGAGATCAATGGCAAGGTCACGGAAGTCGGCACGCTGGCACATGGCGAGTTCGTGGTCACGCTCGACAACGGCCAGGTGTGGGTCGCCAAAACCGCGACATCGAAGGTCAAAGTGAAGGTCGGCGATGCCGTGACGATCGAGGCTGGCGCGCTGGGCTCCTACACCCTGATCGCGAACGGTCGGTCGAGCAAGGTCTCGCGAGTCCGCTGATGCTCGGCGGACTGAGCGCGTCGCCGGACGTCTACCTGCAGAAGGTCGACCTGGCGCGCGACGCCGCGCTGCTCGTGCAGTTGAGCGAGAGCGCGTATCGGGCCGCCAGTTTCCTCGACGACCGCATCCTCGCGCCCGACAGCAAAGGCGGCTGGGTGAGCCTCGGCAGCGTGCTGGAGGCTTCGCGAGCGCTTGGCGAGCGTAAGCCGCTGCATTTCATCTTCCACACCGGTCACGTCGGTTCCACGCTTCTCAGTCGCTTGCTCGATGAAAGCGGCTGCGTCTTATCGCTGCGCGAGCCGCTCCCGCTGCGCACGCTCGCTGATGCGCACGACGTGCTGCAGCTGCCGGAATCTCTACTGAGCGGACGTGATTTCGACGCCTTGGAACAGGCGCTGCTCAATGTCTGGAGTCGCGGCTACCAGAGCACGCGCACGGTCGTGCTCAAAACCACCAGCAGCGCCTGCCGGATCGCCACGCGATTGCTCGAACGCCAGGGCAGTGCGCACGGCGTTTATCTGAACTTGGCCGCGGAGCCCTATCTCGCAACTCTGCTTGCCGGCAGGAACTCCGGTCTCGATTTGCGCGGGCATGCGCCGGTGCGCATTCGTCAACTCCA
>CADEEJ010000040.1:12127-20535 GCA_902826315.1 uncultured Steroidobacter sp. | reverse complement strand
CCGCAGATGCGCGGCGAGCTGCTGCGTCAATCGCGACGAGACAACGCGGCGCAGATCGGCGCCGGCCTGCGCTGGCTCGAGAGCCTGGCGGGAGCGCAGCCCGCGGTAGCCGCCGTGCTGAGTTCACGCGTCGCCGCGAGGAAACTCGGATGACCGACGCAGCAGCACTCACGGCGCTAGGCAGACGCCTGCTCGTCGGGGAGGGCATGGCGCCGTCGCCGGAAAAGGCCATCGCCACGCTGCGCGACGCATCTGCGCAGGGCAGCGCTGAGGCTGCAGCGCTGCTTTCAATATGTGCTGCTTGGGGTGTCGCACAAGCCCGCAACGTCGACGCTGCGCTCGATCATCTAGCCCGCGCCGCGGCTCTCGGGTGGGATCCCGCGCTACGCGAGCTGCAACTGCTTGCGCGTGATTCAGGCAGCGATTCTGCGGCTCTGCGACGCAAGGTCGATGTGACCTCGCTGCGGTCCGCGCCGGCGGTGCGCGTCGTGTTCGAGAAGCCGCGCATCGTCGTCATCGAGCGCTTTGCGACTGCGGACGAGTGCCAGTGGCTCATCGGCCGCGGTGAAGGCGGCAAGTTGCAGCGTGCGAAAGTTTATCGCAGCAGCTCGACCGCGCAGGTCGCCGAGACGCGCACGAATCGCGAGATGTCGTTCACGATCTTCAACGCCGATGTCGCGGTGAGCCTGATTCGTGACCGGATCGCGGCGGCATGCGGCGCGCCGGTCACTCATTTCGAGATCGCGAAGCTGTTGCACTACTCGCCGGGCGAGCAGTTCGCGTTGCACGCGGACTTCATCGAGCCGAACACGCCGGAGCTGGCGCGCGACGTCGCGGCTCGCGGCCAGCGGGCGGCTACGTTTCTGATCTATTTGAACGACGGCTACGAGGGCGGTGCGACGCAGTTCCCGCGGCTCGATTGGCAATATCGCGGCGGGCGCGGCGACGCGCTGATGTTCGGCAACCTCGACGCCGGCGGCGCTCCCGACTACGACACCGTGCACGCCGGCATGCCGCCGACCTCCGGCGAGAAATGGGTACTGTCGCAGTGGGTTCGCACGCGGCCCGTCGGACCCTAAGTCACGATTCCGGCTTTGCGGAGATCCGTCTGCAGCTGCGCGATGTGCGGCGCGTAGTTGCGCCAGCGGCCGGAGGAGCGCTGATACAGACTTTCGCGCACCTGCCACACGCTCGCGGTCTTCACGGCTCGCGCTGTTTGCTCGAACGACAAGCAACCTTCTTCCCATTCGAGCCCGCAGAACTGTGTCAGCCGCTCGATGGCGGGACGCGGCTCGCGCACGAGCGCGTCATAGTCGAGATCGAAAATGTCCGCGCCGTACAGCGTCTTCCAGTGCGCCAGCAGCCGGCGGTACTGGACGTAGTGATGTGCGATGTCCGCCAGATCCAGCGCGTAGCCCATGCTGTGATCCAGATGCAGGAAGTAGATCGACAGGCAGTTGTCGAGCGGATCGCGCACGGTGTGCACGATCCGCGCGTCCGGAAACAAGCTCTTGATGAGACCGATGTAGAGAAAATTGTCGGGCCGCTTGTCGGTGACGCGATCGCCGTGCGGGAACAGCCGCGCGAGCATGTCGAGATAGCGGGCAGCCAACTGATCCAGCCGCGCCTGCGACACGGTCGCCATCGTCGCCGGAAACGGCGCGAGCTCGCTTTGCACGAGCGACGGCAGGAACGCGAGCTCGCCACCCGCAGTAACCCGCGAGTGTGCAGCGAGGATCTGCTCCGCGAGCGTGGAACCGGAGCGGAACATTCCGCAGATGAACAGCGGACGCGTGGACTGCGGCAACCGCGCGGCTACCGGCTGACCCGGACGGAATGTCGCGATCAGCTCGTCGATCGACTGCTCGTGTTCGCGAGGATCGTAAATGGCGGTGCCGCGTGCGGCGCTCTGCCGGCTGTCGCGATTCGCCGCCGCATACGCTGCAAACGCGCCGTTCCAGGCACCGCACGAGTCGAGCGCTTTGCCGAGCGCGAAGCCGAGCTCGGCCCGATCGGCAGCTGAAGTGACCGAGTCCGCGATCGCCGCGCGCAGTCTCGCGATCAACGGATCGTCCGGCCCCGCGACTTTCTGCACACCTGCGTAGCGCGCCAGCGCGATGTAGCAATGCGGCTGCAACGTCAGGATCTTTTCGTAAAGCGCATGCGCTTCGGCCTGCTTGCCGAAATCCTCGCGCAGGTTCGCGAGATTCAGCAGCGCGGGAACGTACTTGGGATTGAGCGCGAGCGCCGCCTGCAGCTCGCGCTCGGCGGCGTCGTCCTGGCGCAGGCAGTCGGAATAGATGACGCCGCGATTGAGATGAACTTCCTCGGGTTCCGAGACGCCGCGATTCAGCGCCTCCTGGTACGACGCGAGCGCCGCGTCGAAGCGGCCGGCCCGACGTTGCAGCCGCGCGAGGTTGTACCAGCTGTCCGGCAGAGCGGGCCAGCTTGCGAGCAAGCGCACGTAGGCCGCTTCAGCTTCGGCGAAGCGACCAGCCTGTTCCAGCGCGAGCGCGCTGCGCAGGAGTGCCTGCGGGTCGTTCATCGTCGGCTACGTGGTCGACCACATGCGCATCAGGTTCTGCCGCACGACGTCGAGCCGCACGCGGCTCTCCCACTGCATGTTGGCGGCTTCCAGCGCCGCGATGTCGTTCAGCTCGTACACCTGCATGCGCTGATGCGGATCGGGGATGTAACTCTCGATGAACGTGATCGCCACCAGGCGCTCGCCGCTGCGCACTGGCATGACTTCATGCAGCGTCGTCGACGGATACAGAATCGCTTCGCCCGCCGCGCCCTTGAAGGCGATCGCCTGGTTGCCGATGACGATCGACAGCTCGCCGCCCTCGTAGCTCGCGGGATCGCTCACGAAAACCGTGCACGAGACGTCCGAGCGCAGGCGCGAGCGGTCCAGCGGAATGAGTGCAGCGTCGGCATGCGCGCCGTATTTCATGCCCGACGAATAGCGGCTGAGCAGCGGCGGCGCGACGCGCTTCGGCAGCGCGAAGTCCATGAACTCGCGCGACCGCACGAAGGCCGCGCTGACCATTTGCGCGACCTCGGCGTTCTTCGGGTCGGACGTGTCCGCCTGCAGGTTGTTCTTGGTCTCGTTAGCGGGATTGCTGGCGCGGCCTTCCACGAAACGCAGCTCGCGACTCAACGTCGTGAGCCGCGCGATCTCGGCGGGCGCGAGCAGGTTACGGATCTTCAGCAGCACGACGGTCTACCTCCGGAATCTTCAGACGCTGGACGTCGGCTGGGTGCCGTTGAAGGCGTCGGTGGCCTGGATGATTGCACCGATCGCCACGCGCTCGTCCTGCGACAGCCGCGGGCTCCAGATGTCGCAGATGAAAATGATGCGCGTCTGGTCGCTGTCGTTCCACGCTTCGTGCTCGATCGTGTCGTCGAACACCCACGCTGCGCCGATGCGCCATTCGCGCGTTTCGCCGCCGACACGGAAGCCGCAGCCCGGCGGCAAGATCAGCGGCAGATGCACGACCAGCCGGAAATTGGCCACGCCCGTGTGCGGCGGGATCCGCGTGCGCGGCTGGAGCACCGAGAACAGTGCCGACGGCGAGCGCAACGGCACGTGAGCCTGCGGCAGACGCGACAGCACTTCCATCGTTGCCGGCGCGCGGCGGCAGCGCTCGGCGACGGGCTCGCCCTTGTCGTAGAAGTGAAATGCGCTCCAGCGCGGCGAATGGTTCAGCTCGCGCCACTGGTCGAGCGGCCGGTGATCGTCGTAATGAATGTACGGTGCGAAGCCTGCCTGATCCTCGTGCAGGATACGGGCGAGCTCCTGCTGCATCGGCACGGTCGCGGCTTCCAGGTCCGCGAGCCAGGGAAACTCGCCGCGCTCGTAGAACTCGATGGCCGGCAGGCCGGGATAGAAATATTCGAGCGGCTCCTGCTGGTAGCGCTTGCGGACTCGCAGGGTCGTGTCGATGAAAGTGTCGAGGCGGCGCCGCTCCACGGGCGCGCACTGGCTCTGCATGTCGGCGATCTGTGCGCGGATGAAGTCGTTCATCTCGCGCGTGTGCCTGCTGTGAACTTCGCGAGCGTGTCCGACTGCCTGCTGCGTCGCCTTGTCGAGATAAGCGTCCGGCGGCGCGTTGGAGAGCGCGGCGCCGTAGGCGCCTGCCGCGGCCTTGATATTGCCTTCGCGCTCCAGCATGGAGCCGCTCATCAGCAGCGCGGGAAAGTTCCTGGGCTCGATGCGCAGCACTTCGCGGATGGCCGTGAAGGCCCCGTCGGCGTCGTTGAGCCGGCGCCGGACCGCAGCCAGGTTCAGCCAGCCGGGAATGCTCGAAGGGTCGGCAGCGACCAGCCGCAGCAGCAGCGCCTGCGCCGAGGCGAAGTCGCCGGCGCCCATGGCCTGCATAGCTGCGGCATTCAGGCCTGCGGGACTTTCAGTCATGACCTACTATAACGGCAGCAACTCCTGCAATCACGCTCATGAACATCGACGAGATCGAAAGGGTGCTCGCGGCCGAGCCGCGCAACGTTCGTGCCCTCATTCTCAAGGCGGATCACCTCGCGAACGCGGGTGACTCGCGCTCGGCGTCGTCCTATTACCTCGCGGCGCTACGGGCGGCCGGTCCGCCGCAGCAGGTGCCGCGCGAGCTGGTGCCGGATCTGCAGCGGGCGCGTTCGATGCACGAGCGCTACGCGCGCGAGTACCAGGAATACATGGTCGACCAGCTGCGGGCGCGCGGCTTCGACCCGGCGACCAGCAGCAAGCGCTTCGGGCAGTCGCTCGATATCGTGCTGGGCAAGAAGCGCATCTATCTGCAGGAACCTCGCTACTACTATTTCCCCGGGCTGCCGCAGATCCAGTTCTACGAGCGCGGGCCGTTTCCGTGGCTCGATGCGCTGGAGCGCGAGACCGACGCGATCTATGCCGAGCTCCAAGGAGTGATGCAGGAGCCAGCGGCGTTCGCGCCGTACGTACAGGCCAAGCGCGACCGCCCGCCGAACGAGCAGGCGGGGATGCTGAACAATCCGGCGTGGAGCGCCTTCTACTTGTGGAAGAACGGCGAGGTCGTCGCGGAGAACGCCGCGCGCTGTCCGCGCACCATGCAAGCGCTCAAGGACGTGCCGCTGGCACGCGTGCCGAATCGCTCGCCGTCGATCCTGTTCTCGCTGTTGAAGGCCGGTGCGCACATTCCGCCGCACAACGGCCTGGTGAACACTCGGTTGATCTGTCATCTGCCGTTGCTGGTGCCGGGCCAGTGCACGTTCCGGGTCGGCAATGAGCTGCGCGACTGGCACAAGGGTCAGGCCTGGCTGTTCGACGACACGATCGAGCACGAAGCCTGGAATCGCAGCGAGCAGACGCGAGTGATCCTGCTGTTCGACGTGTGGCGCCCGGAGCTGACGCAGGAAGAGCGCGGGCTGGTCACGTCGCTGTTCGAGTCCATCGACGCGCACGGCGGCGGCCGCAAGCCGGAGTGGGAAATCTAACAGGCGCGCCTTACTGGACGCGCTTGACCTTCAGCGCGCGCCCGCTCGGCGTCGACATGCGAAACGAATTGAGCGCGGCGCGCGTGATCGTCACTTCGTGACCGACTTCAAGGAGTGAGCTCGAACCGCTCGTTTGCAGCCACTGCTGGCCGTTGTCGAGATCGATGACGAGCGCGCCGGTTGCATCGTGACGCAATGCCGTGACCCGCGCGCTCAACGATGCCAGCTCCGGCGACAAGCGGTCGATCGCCCGGTCGTAGCAGGCCAGGCGCTCGGAATCTTGCTCCACGGTCGTGCAAGCACGAAGAGCGGGCGGGACTATGTCGGCTGCATGCGCACTCGCGTAGACGACGAGAGCTGCTGCGACAAGCGCCCCCACTCTAACCCTCCCCCGGCGACCGGGGGAGGGGACATAGCTTCTTCCCCTCCCCCGCGTGGCGGGGGAGGGCAGGGAGGGGGCATGCGCACGATCAGTGGTTCTCGACGAGCGGCGATTCATCGTAGTACTTCGCTATTCCCATCACCGTCGTGCGCACGAGGTCGCGCTCGGCAGCAGTCAGGTACGGATTCCACACATCGAGGATGAGAATCGCGCGCGGCACCTCGCTGTCGTTCCAGGCCTCGTGCTCGATCGAGTCGTCGAACACCCAGGCTTCGCCGGGTTGCCACTCGCGCGTCGTCGAGCCGACACGGAAGCGGCACGCAGGTGGAATGATCAGCGGCAGGTGCACGATGACGCGTGTGTTCGTAACGCCGGTGTGCGCGGGAATGTGCGACTTCGCATCGAGGATCGAGAAGAAGACCGTCGGTGCATAACCGGCGATGTCCAACAGCGGCAACTTTTCGAGCAGCTGCGCCGTGCGCGGGCATCGGCGCAGGTGATCTTCCATCGGCTTACCGTCGCGCCACAGGTAGAACACGCTCCAGCGCCGCGAGTGATTCAGCTCCGCCCACTGATCGAGCGGCACGCCTTGCGGATACGCAACATACGGTTCGAGGCTCGCAGCATCCTCGGCGAACACGCGCTCGAACTCTTCGCGAATGTCCGGCGTCGCGGATTCGAGTTGCTCCAGCCACGGGAACTCGCCGCGCGGATAGAACTCGCGCGCAGGCAGCTGCGGAAAATGCAGGAACGTCGGCTGCGGCGTGAAGATGCGGCGGCGGCCGAGGAACGCATCGAAGCAGTGATCGAAGCGGTCCTGCTCCGCGGTTGCGTGGACAACACGCAATTTCTGCAACTGTTCGCGCAAGTAGGCATCGAGCGCGGCATCGTTGGCCTGGGTGGCCGCAACGGCCTTGTCGATCAGCCCGCGCAACGCGCCCGGAACTTGCGTGCCCGGCGGGATGGTCTGGAGTGCGTTGTGATACACCTTCGCGGCGGCACGCTGCTTTCCTTGCGATTCCAGCAAAGTTGCCTTTTGCAGCAAGGCGAACAGGTGCCGCGGATCCACGGCGAGCACGCGCCCGATGATGCGCATTTCGTCCTCGACGAGGCCGAGCCGGCGCAGTGTTCCAGCCAGATTCATGAGCAGCCGCGTGTTCGAGCCGTCGCGTGCCACAGCGCGCTCCAGCAATTCGCGGGCAGTCGTGGCATTGCCGTTGCGCAGCTCGTGCAGAGCAGTCTCATTGAGGATGGCCGGATGCTCCGGATCGACGGCTTTGACGCGCATGAGCAACGCGTCCGCACGCGCGCGGTCGCCGCTTGCTAGTGCACGCTCGGCTTGCGAAATCAGCTCGCTGACTTCGGCCGCTGCCTGCGAAACGCTCATCGATTCTCCCGTCCCGGACCGGCAATGAGTCTAGCAAGCGTGTACGTCATGATCGACAATGCAGCAGGACCCTACTGTCTTTTTGTGCGCAGGCCATCGTGCATGTTGTCGTGATGACGCGAGTGTTCCTCGCGATCCTGTTGTCGTCGTGGATCTGCGGCGTGAGCGCAGACTCCGTCGACCGGGTAGCGAAAGAGTCCTTCGAATTCGCCGGCCTGAAGCGCAGCTACTCGCTGTTCGCGCCGGTTGCGACCTCGTCTGCGCCGGCACCTTTGCTAGTGTTGCTGCACGGCTCGTACGGCAGCGGTGCAGCGATCGTCAGCTGGTGGACAGCGCTCGCGGAGCAGGAAGGCATCGTTCTCGTCGGTCCGGAGGCGCGCGAGCGTGAAGCGTGGCAGCTGCGTGCCGACGGGCCGCAATTCATCCGTGCGGTGATCGATCAAGTGGCGGCGAAGCATTCGATCGATCGTGGACGCATCTACCTGTTCGGCAGCTCGGGTGGCGCTGTCTACTCGCTCACGCTGTCGATGTTGGAGTCGCAGCTGTTCGCGGCAACGGCAGTCCATGCCGGTGCCTGGCGCGCGCCGAACGAATTTCGCGCCGTGCCGTATGCGAAGCGCAGGATCCCGATCGCGATCTTCATCGGCGACAAGGACGAATACTTTCCGCTGTTCGCCGTGCGCAAGACGCAGAGCGCGCTCGAGCAGGCCGGTCATCTCGTGAGTGTCACTGTGATCGCCGGGCACAAGCATCAGTATGCGGACGTTGCCCTCGACGTGAACCGCAGCGCGTGGGAATTCATGAAGGCCAATCGACTATGAAAACGCTCAGCACGATTCTGACGACGGCTCTGCTCGCGGCTGCGTCGATCCGCCCAGCGTTCGCGTCCGACGCAGGTCTCGCGGAGCGCATCGCGGCGTGCACGCACGAGCAGGACGACACGCGTCGTCTCGCGTGCTTCGATCGCGCGGCTGCCCCAAGTGCTGCTGCAACCAAAGCGGCTGCGCCGAAGGTAGAAGCGTCGCAGACGTTCGGCGTCCACGGCAGCGAGCTCGCACGCAGCCGCGAAACCAATGCCGACCGGCCCGACGCTGCGCCGAAGCGAATCAGCGCGACCGTCACTGCGATCGAGAAACGCTCGCGCGGTGAGCTCGTCGTCACGCTCGACAACGGCCA
>CADEEJ010000040.1:0-12027 GCA_902826315.1 uncultured Steroidobacter sp. | reverse complement strand
CTACTTCAGGCTGAACGCCGGGTGGATGACCTGCGCGCCCGGCTTGATCTTCAGGCGCGCGGCAGTGCCCGCCTTGAACTCGATCACCGCCAGCACGTTGCCGTTGGAGGGGATCGTATCGGTCGTCTGCGGCTTGGCGTTCTCGGCTATCCGGTGCACGCGCCCGTCGGCACGCACGAACAGAATGTCCAGCGACAGCGGCGTGTTCTTCATCCAGATGCCGACCGGCTGCTGCTGCGGGTAGATGAACAACATGCCGTCGTCGTCCGCGAGATGCTCGACGAACATGAGACCGCGCATGCGGCGCGGGTCGTTGTCCGCGACCCAGATGTTGAACTTGTGCAGCTGCCCGTCCGGCGTCGCGATCTGCAGCGTCGAGCGGGGGAACGAGCGGTCGAGCTGCTGCGCATCCTTGTTTTCCGCCACGACTGACGCCGACCAGAAGAGCAACGCGCACAGCAGCGCAGCCGCGGAATCGCGCCAAAGTCCGTTCTGCATGAAGTTCATTGTTTGCCTGCCGTCAATATGTCGTCCGGTTGCGTCTCCTGGCTCTCGAAGTCGACGCGCCCGGAGTAATCGAAGCGCGATAGCAGTACCGCGCCCTTGCCGCGCACAGCCCGCGCCGGCTCGGTACAGAAGCCGCGAGCCGTAACACGATACGAGCGGGCGCGGTGCGGGATGCCGACGATCGCATCCTGTGTCACGTGATCGAGCGTGCACTTGTCGTCGCCCTGCGTGCTGAAGAACTCGCCCGCACCCTCGCGGATCAGCGTGACGTTCACCGGGATGTTGCGCGCCGCCTTGCCTTCACGCAGCTGCGCGATGCCGAACACCAGCACCAGCTTGCCCGCGCCGTCGGGCCGGCTGAAGCGCATGCGAATCCCGCCATCGGTAGGGCGCACGGCACCGGTGCATTCGGTGCCGTCGTTGCCCCAGTTCAGCTCGGTCTTCACGGCGCCAGAGAGACGCGCGCGCAGGTAGCCATCGCCTGCAGGCAGACACTTCGCGGGTAGCTCCGGCGCAGCGGCAGGAGCCGTTGGTGGCTGCGCCTGTGCATGGACTTTGCAAGCGATCACGAGCGGGAGCATGCAAAGGAGCACGGCGTGGATACGGCGCGGCGGTCGGGCGTGTACGTACATTCGGCGGCAGATCAGGAACCGGAACATGGGAGTGAGACGTTTTCCACAATGCCGAAGCCCCGCCCGTCAGGCAAGCGTACAGGCAAGCGAACCGGGCGGCCGGCCGCCGCCCGGTCGGCTACCATGGCGGTCAGGGTCGATCCGGTTGCACTGGATACGAGAGCTCCTGACATGCAAGAAAAACCACTGCTCGCGCCCCCGAAACCCAGAGGACCGTCGGTCTTCCGGCAGGTTCCGGTCCGCCGCTACGTCAGCCGCATCACGCGTCACACGCTGGCGGTCATCATGGCTGGCGGCCGCGGCGAGCGTCTCAAACACCTGACCGACTATCGTTGCAAGCCGGCGACGCCGTTTGGCGGCAAGTTCCGCATCATCGATTTCGTGCTCTCGAACTGCGTCAACTCCGGCATCCGCCGCATCTCGGTGATGACGCAGTACAAGGCGCACTCGCTGGTCCAGCACATCCAGCGCGGTTGGGGCTACCTGCGCGGCGAGTTCGACGAGTTCGTCGAGGTGATCCCGGCGCAGCAGCAGTTGGGCAATTTCTGGTACCGCGGCACCGCCGACTCGCTCTACCAGAACCTGCAGATCATCAAGCTGCACCATCCGCGGCACGTGCTGGTGCTGGCCGGCGACCACATCTACAAGATGGACTACGGCCCGATGCTGGCTGCGCACGTGGAAAAGCGCGCCGACATCACCGTCGGCGTCGTCGAAGTGCCGCGCGAGCAGGCGACAGCGTTCGGGGTCATGAGCGTCGACGCCGACTATCGCATCACGAAGTTCTCGGAGAAGCCGCAGGATCCCGAGGGCATTCCGGGCCGCGAGCAGTTCGCGCTCGGCTCGATGGGCATCTACGTCTTCAAGGCGAACCTGCTGTATCGGTTGCTCGAAGAGGACGCCAAGCGGCCGGACACGAATCACGATTTCGGCCGCAACATCATCCCGGCGGCGCTCGGCTCGCTGAAGGTGTTCGCCTATCCGTTCACCGACAGCAACACGCGCGTCCAGCACTACTGGCGCGACGTCGGCACCGTCGACGCTTTCTACGAAGCGAACATGGAGCTGGTGCACGTCGACCCCGAGCTCAATATCTACGACGAGGACTGGCCGATCTGGACGTATCAGCGCCAATACCCGCCGGCGAAGTTCGTGCTCGACGAAGAAGGCCGGCGCGGCATGGCGGTGAACTCGATGGTGTCCGGCGGCTGCATCATCTCGGGCGCGCACGTCAACCAGAGCCTGCTGTTCTCGAACGTGCGTGTCGACGAGCGCAGCTACATCGAACGCGCTGTGATCTTTCCGGACGTGCGCGTCGGTGCAGGCAGCGTGATCAAGCGGGCGATCGTCGACACGGGCGCCGCCGTGCCGCCAGGCACGGTCATCGGCGTCAACCCCGAGGAGGACGCGCGACGCTTCTATATGAGTGAGGGTGGCGTCGCACTCGTGACCCGCGACATGGCGGCCAGGTTGCTGAAGAAGGGATAGACTCTCGCCAACGCCAAGGGAGAGAGTCTGATGAAACGTTCGTGGTCGAGCGCCGTCGTGTGTGCTCTCGCGATATCGCTGGGCGGCTGCAGCGCGCTGGGGCCGAAGCTCGAAGTGCCGCAGCTCACGCTGGTGAGTGTCGCCATGACCTCCGCGGACATCTTCAACCAGCAGTTCCTGGTGCGTCTGAACGTGGAGAACCCGAACGATCGCGAGCTGCCGATCACCGGCATCGACTACAAGCTCTTCCTGGAAGGCGACAGCTTCTCCGAAGGCGTCAGCAACAAGCCGTTCACGGTGCCGGCGAAGGGCGACGCGGACTTCGACATGATCGTGCGGACCAATTTCGTCGCGGGCGCGGGGCGGCTGCTGTCGCGGCTCAACGGCCGCGACCAGGTGCAGTACGTGGTCGAGGGCAAACTGCTGACCGGCATCTCGATGGCGAAGAAGATTCCGTTCCAGCAATCCGGCACGGTGAGCATCAAGGTCTTGCGGCAATAGGCTGCTGGTACAGCTTCTCGTACAACTCGACGTATTGGCGGCTCTGCCGATCCCACGAAAAGTCCTGCGCCATTGCGTTGCGCATCATCTGCAGCCATCCCTCGCGGTTCTTGAACAGGTCCAGCGCGGTGTGCAGCGCCCAGCGCACTGCCGGCGCATCGTAATCGTTGAACACGATGCCCGTACCGCGGCGGGTCGCGGCATCCCAGTGCTGCACTGAGTCCGCGAGGCCGCCGGTCCGGCGCACGATCGGCACCGTGCCGTATTTCAGGCTGTACATCTGATTGAGACCGCACGGCTCGTAGAGCGATGGCATCAGGAACATGTCGCTCGCGGCCTCGATCAGGTGCGCGAGCTCCTCGCTGTAGCCGCGATGGAACACGACGCGGTCGGGGAAGCGCTGCTGCAGGCTCGCGAAGAATCCTTCGTAGCGCGCGTCGCCGGTGCCGAGCACGACGCAGGACAGATCGCATGTCGCAATGATCTCCGGCAACGTCGTGAACAGCAGATCGATGCCCTTCTGCACGGTCAGGCGCGTCACCATGCCGAGCAGCGGCGCGTCGGCGGCAACGGGCAGGTTCAGCCAGTCGAGGAACGCGCGCTTCGTCTGTGCCTTGCCCGATAAGTCCTGTGGCGAATAGTTGTGCTTGAGATAGCGATCGTTCGCGGGATTCCACTCGCTGTAGTCGACGCCGTTGAGAATGCCGACGACGCCGTCCGGTCGTGCGCGCAAGAGAGCATCCAGCCCGTGTCCGCCTGCCGGCGTGGCAATCTCGGCCGCGTAGGTCGGACTCACCGTCGTGACTGCATCGGCGTTGCGCACACCTTCGCGCAGCCAGTTGAAGCCGCCGCCGGCGCGTGTCTCCGGTGCCAGTAAGTCCCAGACGTTGCCGCCGACGTCGTACGTCGTCGCTGCATCGAACCAGCCCTGGTAGCCGATGTTATGAATCGACATCACCGTGCGCGTCGAACGAAACAGGTTGTCCCACGCATAGAGCGTCTTGAGCAGCATCGGCAGCAATGCCGTGTGCCAGTCGTTGCAATGAACGATGTGCGGTGAGAACAGCAGACGCTGACAGCCATCGAGCGCGGCGCGCTGCAGGACGAGGAAACGCAGATGCTCGTCGTGCCCGATCGTGTAGATCGTCGACCGGTCGTAGACCGCGGGACAGTGCACGAGATACAGCGGCACGGCAGAGCCGGGCAACTGCGTCTCGAGTAACGAGTAACGATACGCGTGAGCACCCAGCCGCAACTCGACGTTCTGCGCGCCCTCGACCGGCACCATCTGCAGCGCCGCGGTGCCGATGCTCGAATAGAACGGCATGAACACGCGGATGTCGTGACCCTGATCGTGCAGGTGGCGGGGCAATGCGCCGGCGACGTCGGCCAGCCCGCCGGACTTCGCTAGCGGCGCCACTTCGGAAGCGACGAAGCAGATCCGCATCAGCCGCTATCCGCCGTCCGCTTCTTTCTGCTGGCTCATGAAGGTCTCGACGCTTTTTTCCAGGTAGGCGCTCAGGAAACTCTGCAGCGAGTTGCCGTAGAAGCGGATCAGGGCCTCGAGCAGCGGCGTAGAAAGGATCGGCCGGCCGAATTGTTCCTGGTCGGCGATCACCTGCAGCAGGATCGTCCGCGTGATGTCCGCGTGCGTCTTGTCTTCGATCACTTTCACGCGCACGCCCGCGACCACCAGGTTGCGGATGTCGTCGAGCGTGATGTGACGGCTTTGCGATGCGTCGTACAGCCGACGGTTCGCGTACTTCTTGATGAGGCGTTCTTCGCTCATGTCGCGCGGGGTACTCTAGCGACGCGAATTTGGCAGTGCAACAAGGCACCGGGGTGAACTGCGCGTCCGCAGCTCCATGCAGGCCGTCCGTAGTACCGAAAGTGCAGTTGACGGCCTCGCAGCGCAGCGCGCACTCTCGCGGGCCTTTCCGCCAGCAGCTTTTTTCGCAATTCGCCATCCTCATCGGACCATTCCGCCATGATCTACGAAAGCATTCTCAACACGATCGGCCGCACGCCGGTCGTCAAGATCAACCGCCTCGCGCCGGCCCACGTGCAGATGTACGTGAAGTGCGAGTTCTTCAATCCGCTCTCCTCGGTGAAGGACCGCCTCGCGATTGCCATCATCGAAGACGCCGAACGGCGCGGCACGCTCGAGCCCGGTCAGACCGTGGTCGAGGCGACCTCGGGCAACACCGGCATCGCGCTCGCGATGGTGTGCGCGGCGAAGGGCTATCCGTTCGTCGCGGTGATGGCCGAGAGCTTCTCGGTCGAGCGCCGCAAGATCATGCGCATGCTCGGCGCCAAGGTGATCCTCACGCCGGCCGCGGAGCGCGGCTCCGGCATGGTGCGCAAAGCGGCGGAGCTGTCGAAGAAGCACGGCTGGTTCCTGGCACGCCAGTTCGAGAACCAGGCGAATCCGGAATATCACCGCAATACGACCGGCCCCGAGATCCTGCGCGACTTCGCGGGCAAGCGGCTCGACTTCTGGGTGACGGGCTGGGGCACGGGCGGCACGCTGACCGGCGCCGGCGACATCATCAAGAAGGCGCGGCCGGACACGCGCGTCATCGTGACCGAGCCCGCGGGCGCGTCGCTGCTCGGCGGCGCCGAATTCAAGCCGCACAAGATCCAGGGCTGGACGCCGGACTTCATTCCGGCCGTGCTCGACCGCTCGGTTGCGGACGAGATCCTGCCCGTGACCGACGACGAGGCGATCCAGACCTCGCGTGCGCTCGCTGCGAAGGAAGGCATCTTCTGCGGCATCTCGTCGGGCGGCACGTTCGCTGCGGCGCTGAAGGTCGCGCAGAAGGCCCAGAAGGGCGCAGTGATTCTCGCGATGCTGCCGGACACCGGTGAGCGTTATCTGACGACGGCGCTGTTCGAAGGCATCAGCGATGCGTCCGACGCCGAGCCGTCATAAGCCAGACACAAGTCGGTCGTAAGCTGCGCGGCGCTTGGCGCGCCACGCGCTAAGTACTTCACTCTCAACGATTCTTTACAGCCCGGCGGGCCTTCCGCCGGGTACTGTACCCGCCAGCCCCGTCCGAGCCTCGGACCGGCGCTCCGGCGCACCCACGCGAATTTTCACAGGAAACTTCGCAGGCCCGCGCCGCTCTGATGCCCCGTCCTGCAACGTTTGGCAATGCGGTAGTGAGATACTTTTCCTTTCGTTTACTTCCGGATCCGCCGGCCGCCGGCGGAAGGCTGACCGAATACGTGACTCGTAACGGCCTCGTCATCATTGCGCTCGGCGCGCTCGTGCTCATCGGCGGCGCCTGGTACCTGTTCGCGGGCGACAAGTCCGGGCCGGCTGCCGGCGGGCCGAACGCCAGAGGCAACACCGGCGGCGTCGCTGTCGTCACCGCGCATCCCGAGAAGAAAGAATTCGCATACGAAGTCGAAGCGCTCGGCACGCTGCGCGCCAACGAGTCCGTGGACATCACGGCGAAAGTGGCGGACCGCGTCGCTGCGATTCACTTCACCGAAGGGCAGCAGGTCCGCAAGGGTGCCCTGCTGATCGAGCTCGACAACACCGAGGCGCGCGCGGATCTCGCTGCAGCCGAGGCTGCCGCCAGCGACAGCCGCAGCCAGTACAAGCGCAGCCAGGAACTGTTCAACACGAAGGCGTTGTCGGAAGCGCAGCTCGATCAATTGCAGGCGACGCTGCTGGCGAACGAAGCCCGGGTCGCCGCGGCGCGCTCGCGTCTTGCCGATCGAGTGATCACTGCGCCGTTCAACGGACGCGTCGGGCTGCGCAACGTGAGCCTCGGCGGACTCGTGAACCCGGGCGCGGTCATCACGACGCTCGACGATCTCAGCATCGTGAAGCTCGACTTCGCAGTGCCCGAAGTATTCCTCTCCACCTTGCAGCCGGGTTTGACCGTGCAGGCGCGCAGCACGGCCTACTCGGAGTCCACGTTCGACGGCCGTGTCGCGAGCGTCGACACGCGCGTCGATCCGACGACGCGCTCGGTCGCGATCCGGGCGCTGATCGACAACCGCGACGGTCGTCTGCGGCCCGGCATGTTCATGACGGTCAAGCTGGTGCGGCCCGAAGGCCAGGCGCTGATGCTGCCGGAGCAGGCGATCGTGCCGGAGAACGAACAGCACTTCGTGTACGTCGTCGCGGACGGCAAGGCGCAGAAGCGCGAGATCAAGATCGGCCGGCGCCGGCCCGGCGAAGTCGAAGTGCTGCAGGGCCTGACTGCCGACGACGGTGTCGTCGTCGACGGCACACTGAATCTGCGCGACGGCATAGCGGTGCGCGTGCAGGGTGCCGATGACGGTCTCGCTCCCAGCGGCCGCGCGAACGGCGAAACATGATTCTTTCCGACGTTTCCGTCCGCCGTCCCGTCTTCGCGATGGTGGTGAGCCTGCTGCTCACGATCATCGGCCTGATGGCCGCGAGCCGCCTGTCGGTTCGCGAAACACCGAACGTGCAGCCGCCGATCGTCAGCATCGACACGGTGTATCGCGGTGCCTCGGCCTCGGTGGTCGAGACGAAGATCACGCAGGTCATCGAGAATCAGATCGCCGGGCTCGAAGGCGTCGACACGTTGCGCTCCAGCAGCCAGGACGAGCGCTCGCGCATCACGATCGAGTTCAGCCTGGACCGCGACATCGAGTCCGCCGCCAACGACGTGCGCGACCGCGTCGCGCGCGTGCTCAACAATCTGCCGGAAGAAGCGGACCCGCCCGAGGTGGCGAAGGTCGATACGACGGCCGAGCCCATCATGTGGCTGAACCTGGAGAGCGATCGCCGCTCGCAATTGCAGCTGACCGACTATGCGCAGCGCTACCTGGTCGACCGGTTCTCCGTCGTCGAGGGCGTCGCGCAGATCCGCATCAGCGGCGAGCGCCGCTTCGCGATGCGCGTCTGGCTCGACCGCCAGGCGCTCGCTGCCCGCAAGCTCACGGTCCAGGACGTCGAGGACGCGCTGCGTGCCGAGAACGTCGAGTTGCCCGCGGGGCGCATCGAATCGAGCCAGCGCGAGTTCACGCTGCATACCGATACCGGCCTGTACACGCCGAGCGATTTCCGCCAGCTGGTGATCGGCCGCGGCGAAGGCGGCTACATGGTGCGCCTCGGCGAAGTCGCTGAAGTCGAGCTCGCTGCCGAGGATTTGCGCAACGTGGCGCGCTCGGACGGCAAGCCGTCGCTCAGCATGGGCATCGTTCCGCAGTCCACCGCGAACGTGCTCGACGTCGCCAAGGGCGTGAAGGCGGAAATGGAGCTGGTGAAGGACTCGCTGCCCGCCGACATCAAGATGGGCATCAACATCGACGACACGGTGTTCGTCAGCGGCTCGATCAACGAGGTGATTCACGCGCTCGTGATCGCGCTGCTGCTGGTGCTGATCGTGATCTACCTGTTCCTCGGCACGCTGCGCGCGACGTTGATCCCGGCCGTGACGATTCCGGTCTCGATCATTTCGGCGAGCATCGTCATGGTGCTCGCCGGGTTCTCGATCAACGTGCTGACGCTGCTGGGCGCGGTGCTCGCGATCGGCCTGGTGGTCGACGACGCGATCGTCGTGCTGGAAAACATCGTGCGGCGGATCGAGCTCGGCCAGCCCCCGCTGCTGGCGGCAGTCGACGGCAGCCGCGAGATCGGCTTCGCCGTCGTCGCCACCACGCTGGTGCTGATCGCCGTGTTCCTGCCGATCTCGTTCATCCCCGGCAACATCGGCCGGCTGTTCGGCGAGTTCGGTATCACGATCGCGTCGGCGATCGGCTTCTCCGCGCTGGTGTCGCTGACGCTGGTGCCGATGATGAGCTCGAAGATCTTCGGCCATGGCATCGTCCGCGGCCGCGTCGCGCACGCGGTCGATCGCTTCTTCAAATGGCTGTCGCAGACCTATGAGCGCTCGCTGCGCAACGGCCTGCATGCTCCTGGCCTGATCGTCGGCGCCGGTGCAGGGGCCATCGTGCTTGCCGTGATCCTGTTCCGCATGCTGCCTGCCGAGTACGCCCCGTCCGAAGATCGCCAGCGCGTCATCATCATGCTCACCGCGCCCGAAGGGTCGAGCCTGCAGTACATGGAGCGCTACCTGAAGCAGGTCGAGCAGTTCGCGATGGCGGAGGTCCAGAAGGGGAACGCGCGGCGCATCCTCTCGCGCATCGGCAATTTCGGCGGCGGCGGCGAAGTCAGCGTCGGTCGCGTCGTGTTGTCGCTGTCGGACTTCGACGAGCGCAAGGAATCGGCGCAGCAGATCGCGGCGCGCCTGCGTCCGATGCTGCGCAATCTCGCCGGTGTGCGCGCGACAGTCATTACGCCGGGTGGCCTGGGTATTCGCGGCTTCAGCGCGCCGGTGCAGGTGGTGCTTGGCGGCAGCGACTATCAGGAGCTGGCGCGCTGGCGCGACATCGTCCTGGCCAAGGCCGCCGAGAACCCGGGTCTGACCAATCTCGACTCCGATTACTACGCGCGCAAGCCCCAGCTGAAGGTCGCCGTCGATCGCAACCGCGCCGCCGACCTCGGCGTGTCGCTGACGACAGTCGGGCGCACGCTGGAAACCATGATGGGATCGCGCATCGTCACGACATTCCTGGACCGCGGCGAGGAGTACAACGTGATGTTGCAGGCTCGCGAGGAGGGACGCGCGACGCCGAGCGATCTGACGAACATCTACGTGCGCTCGTCCAGCACGAACGCGCTGATCCCGCTGTCGAGCCTGGTGCAAGTCGAGGAAGTCGCCGGTCCCACGGAGCTGAAGCGCTTCGACCGGCTGCGCTCGATCACGATCTCTGCCGGGCTCAACCCCGGCTACTCGCTCGGCGAGGCGCTCGACTACATGGAAGGGCTGGTGCGCAGCGAGTTGCCGGCGAATGCGCAGATCAATTACGACGGCGAGTCGCGTGAGTTCAAGCGGTCGGGCTCAGCGTTGTACGCGACCTTCATGCTGGCGCTGGTGATCGTGTTCCTGGTGCTGGCCGCGCAGTTCGAGAGCTTCCGGCATCCGTTCATCATCATGATGACGGTGCCGCTGGCCGTGACCGGCGCGTTGCTCGGCCTGTGGTTCACGTCGGGCTCGATCAACGTCTTCAGCCAGATCGGCTGCATCATGCTGATCGGCCTGGCGGCGAAGAACGGCATTCTCATCGTCGAGTTCGCGAATCAGCTGCGCGACCGCGGCATCGAGTTCCACGAGGCAGTGATCGAAGCGGCCGCGATCCGCCTGCGCCCCGTGCTCATGACCAGCCTCTGTACCGTGTTCGGTGCAGTCCCGTTGTTGATCGCCTCGGGTGCGGGCGCCGAGAGCCGCAAGGCCATCGGTGCGGTGGTCGTGTATGGCGTGATGTTCTCGCTGCTGCTGACGCTGTACGTCGTGCCAGTCGTGTACGGATATGTCGCACGCAACACGCGCTCGCCGGAATACATCGCGCACCTGATCGACAAGCTGCGCGGCGAGAAGACGCCGGCGCCGGAGAAGCCGGCTCCCGAGTCGGGCTGAAATAAAAAAGCCGGCAGGTGGCGACACGCTGCCGGCTCTCGTCCCAAGCGCCCGCTTCGTAAACGAACGCTCTCGCAGGAGGACGGTCAATAAGACGATGGTGGCCGTCACAAGTTCCGCTGCCCGCCAATGAACTTTTTATGGGCCGCCTATAGCAGACACCTGCCTCTAGACCGCTGACTGTAAATAAAAAATAAAAGATCGAGGGACAGGGCACGGCACTCCAGTTGCTAGAATGCGCGGCCTTTTTTTGACGGGACCCCCATGGCGCTAACGCCCTACCAACAGCTGGAGCAGGAGTTCAAGCGGCTGCACGCCTTCCGCAGCGCCGCCAGCATCCTGCGTTGGGACTCGGCCGTGATGATGCCGCGCGGCAGCTCCGACCTGCGCGGCGAGCAACTCGCCGCCCTGGAGACCGAAAGTCACGCGCTGCTGACTTCGCCCCGCGTCTCCCGATTGCTCGCGCGCGCGGAAGCCAACATCGCAGGCCTGGAAGACTGGCAGAGCGCCAACCTGCGCGAGATGCGTCGGGAGCGCGATCACGCGATCGCCACGCCCCAGAACCTCGTGTCGCGGCTCGCCAAGGCGACGGCGCGCGCCGAGGTCAAATGGGTCGAGGCCAAGCAGAAGAGCGACTTCGCGATCTTCGCGCCGCACCTCGAGGAAGTGATCAACCTGTTGCGCGACAAGGCCGGCCTGCTCGGTAAGGCGCTGAACCTCGATCCCTACGACGCGCTCGTCGACGAGTTCAGCCCCGGCATGACCAGCGCCGAGATCGACACGATCTTCACGACGCTCGGCCGCCGCCTGCCCGGTCTGATCCAGGAAGTGATCGACCTGCAGGCGCGGCGCCCGCCGCTGGAGATCACCGGCCGCTTCGCGCCGTCCAAGCAGCGCGGGCTCGCGATCGAGGTGATGAAGGCCGTCGGCTTCCCGTTCGAGCGCGGCCGCCTGGACGAGAGCGAGCACCCGTTCACCGGCGGCGTGCCCGGCGATATCCGCATCACGACGCGCTTCAGCCCGACCGATCCGCTCACGGGTCTCATGGGCGTGCTGCACGAGACCGGTCATGCGATGTACGACGTCGGTTTGCCCGAAGCGTGGCGCGGTCAGCCGGTCGGGCGCGATCGCGGCATGGCGATGCAGGAAAGCCAGTCGTTGCTGCTGGAGATGCTGATCGGCCGCAATCGCCCGTTCCTGCGCTACCTGAAGCCGCTGCTCGACAAGGCGTTCGGCGCCGCCGGCACGGCGAGCGGTCCCGAGTGGGAAGTGGAGAACCTGTATCGACTGCTGATCCGCGTGCGCCGCAGCCTGATCCGCGTGGATGCGGATGAAGTGACTTATCCGGTGCACATCATGCTTCGCTACGAGATCGAGAACGAGATCCTGAAGGGCGAGCTCAAGATCAAGGATCTGCCGGAGGCCTGGAACAC
>CADEEJ010000039.1 GCA_902826315.1 uncultured Steroidobacter sp. | reverse complement strand
GTGTGGCGCAACGCCTGGGCCGCTGCGTTCAGCGACTATCGATTCCCGCATCTGACAGCGGCGGAATGGCCGCACATCAATTTGCACTTGTCGCTGCTCACGCCGCCCGAGCCGCTCGACGTTGCCTCGGAAGCGGAACTGCTCGCGCTGCTGCGCCCGTCGGTCGACGGGCTGATCCTCGAAGCGGACATCGGACGCGCGACGTTCCTGCCGGCGGTGTGGGAACAGATTCCGGATCCGGCGCAGTTCGTCCGGCATCTGAAAATGAAAGCGGGCTGGCCGGCGACGCATTGGTCGAACCGCGTGCGCGTGTTCCGCTACGCCACCGAAAGCTTCGGCGAGGAAGAGTCAGGCTGAAGCCTGACCCACGAGCGCCAGCAGCGAGCGGATCGGCACTTCGATCCACTCCGGCCGGCGGTCGAGCTCGCGCCGCAACTCGCGCAGCGCGCAGTCGATCTGGAACAGCGTGACGAGCGCCGTGAGCGAAGCGTCGTCTGCCGGAACGCAGTTGGATTCGACAGCCGAGCGCCGATAGCCCCTCAGGAAGAACTCCGTCGTCTGCCGCAGCCACTCGTCCAGCGCGGGCACCGCCGGCTCACGCAGATCGGGCCGTCCCATGCCGATGCGATCGAGTGCCGTCGCACGTGCGTAGTCGAACGAGCGCAGGACAGTCGCGACGTCGCGCAGCGGCGAGTCCTTGGCGCGTCGTTCGGCGAGCGCCAGCGCTGCGTCGCCTCCGAAGCCCGTGATCAGGAAATCGTCCGCGACCAGCAGCACCTTACCGAGGTGCAGGTTGCCGTGATGGCGAATCTTCGAGCCGGCCACCGTCCCGCTGCTCAGCTCGCGAATGCGCACTAACAAGCGCTCGGCTTGCGCGAACAGGTCCTGCGCCGCAAGCGCCGGCCGCTCGCCGAGCGCCGGCACGCGATCGCGCAGTGCGCGCAATACGCTCTCTGCCTCGAAATGAATCGCGCTGTACCAGCGCGACTGGTCTGCACTGTTCAGCGGCTCCGCGGCAAATGCCGGATCGCCGGGATCTGCGCCCGCGAGGACGCAATGCATCTGGCCGATGCGCCGTCCGAGCGTATGCATCTGCGCGGTGAACAGCGAGTGCGGCGAGTCGCCGGCAGCAGCGTCTGGCGCCGAAATGATCGTGGCCGCGTAGCGCTCCAGATGGTTGAGCGAATAGGTCCACACGTCGCCCTGGTGACCGACCGCGGCAAACAAGGCAGCCAGCACGGTGCTCTCCTGCGCCACGTGCGCGACGCTGCCCGCGAGCGGCGCGATCGAGCGATAGCCCGCGCGAGTCAGGAAGCTCGTCATCTCTACGTCCGGGTTCGTACCGGCCTCGGCGCGCCGGTACGCCTTGAGGAATACCTTGTCGTCGAGAATGACGCTGGTGTTGGTCGAATCCGCGCCCATGTGGTTGCTCGACTGGCCGCGCAACTCCGCGAGCGCAGGCACATCGCCTGTCGAACGAAACTGCAGCTCGCCGCCGACGAATGGCACCGTCGCATTGGCGGCCGTGCAATGCGCGACACCGAGACAGAATGCAGGATCGGCGAAAGCGTCGATCAGCACGCCAGCCCGCGCGTGCTCGCGCACCTTGGCGAGAGTCCACTCCGCGGTACGCAGCGCACCGCTATCCTGGCCGTCCTCCCAAGCGAGCGCGAGCGGCAGGAAATACCGCTGGCGCGTGCCACCGATATCCGCATCGACGAACGACAGCAGGAAAGTCCGCTGCTCGTTGCGCCACAGCGTGGCTGGCCCGAGGTGCGTGGCAGTCAACGAGCCGCCATTGTGCGCGAACCACCTGCGCGGGCGCAGAAACTCCGGCAGAACTTCCTGCTCCAATTGCTGCCGCGTGCGACGCGCGACGCTGCTCGCGCTCGGACCGCCGACCTGCTCTTGCAGGAACGTTGCAAGCTCCTGCGACAACACCAGCACCGGCAGCTCGGTCGCGGGCAATCGTTCGACGTGCCACGACGGCGGCGCCGCCACATCGCTCAACAGCATCCAGAAAAATCCGTGTGCCGCGAGCGTCAGGAAATACGGCAGGTCGCCGATCGGCGGGAACGCATTGCGTCCCATCAACTCGACGGGCACGCGACCTTTGTACTTCGACAAGTCCAGCTCGACCGCCTGCGCGGTCTGCGACAGGTTGGCGACGCACAGCACGATCTCGCTGCCGAAGGTGCGCACGTACGCGATGATCTTGCGGTTCTGCGGCCGCACGAATTCGAGCGTGCCGCGGCCGAAGCATTGATGCTGGCGGCGCACCGCGAGGATGCGGCGCGTCCAGTTGAGCAGCGAGCCCGGGTCGCGGCTCTGCGCTTCGACGTTCACGGCCTGGTAACCGTAAATCGGATCCATGATGACCGGCAGGTACAAGCGCTGCGGATCGGCGCGCGAGAAACCGGCGTTGCGGTCGATGCTCCATTGCATCGGCGTGCGCACGCCGTTGCGATCGCCGATGTAGATGTTGTCGCCCATGCCGATCTCGTCGCCGTAGTAGATGATCGGCGAGCCGGGCATCGACAGCAGCAGGCTGTTCATCAGCTTGATGCGATCGACGTCGTTGCTGAGCAGCGTCGCCAGGCGGCGGCGGATGCCGACGTTGACGCGCATGCGCGGCTCCTGCGCGTACATGCGATACATGTAGTCGCGCTCGCGGTCGGTGACCATCTCCAGCGTCAGCTCGTCGTGATTGCGCAGGAAGATGGCCCACTGGCAGTTCTCGGGAATGTCCGGCGTCTGCCGCATGATCTCCGCGACCGGGTAGCGGTCTTCGAGCGCCACCGCCATGAAGATGCGCGGCATCAGCGGAAAGTGATACGCCACGTGGCACTCGTCGCCGTCGCCGAAGTACTCGCGCACGTCCTCGGGCCACTGGTTCGCCTCGGCGAGGAACATGCGCCCGGTGTACTCGGCGTCCATCGCCGCGCGCATGCGCTTCAGCACCGCGTGCGTCTCCGGCAGATTCTCGTTGTTCGTGCCCTCGCGCACGCACAGATACGGAATGGCATCGAGCCGCATGCCGTCGACGCCCAGGTCCATCCAGAAGCGCATCACCTGGATCACGGCCTCGACGACTTGCGGGTTGTTGTGATTGAGGTCGGGTTGATGCCCGAAGAAGCGATGCCAGTAGTACTGGCCGGCAACCGGATCCCAGCCCCAGTTCGAAGTCTCGGTGTCGGTGAAGATGATGCGCGTGCCGGCGAGCTTCTTGTCGTCGTCGCTCCAGACATAGAAGTCGCGCTCCGGCGAGCCGGCGGCCGCGCGGCGCGCGCGCTGAAACCACGGATGCTGGTCGGACGTGTGGTTGATGACCAGCTCGGTGATGACTTTCAGCCCGCGCCGGTGCGCTTCCGCGACGAACTCGCGGAAGTCCTCCAGCGTGCCGAAGTCGGGATGCACGCTGGTGTAATCGGCGATGTCATAGCCGTCGTCGCGCATCGGCGACGGATAGAACGGCAGCAGCCACAGCGTGTTGACGCCGAGCTCCTGGATGTAATCGAGGCGCTGCCGCAGGCCCGCGAAGTCGCCGATGCCGTCGCCATTGGCGTCGTGGAACGCCTTGACGTGCATCTGATAGATGATCGCGTCCTTGTACCAGAGCGGGTCGTCGGTCATGGGAGGTTAGAGTGCCGCTGACTGGGCTCGTAACGCCTGCCCCGGGTGGGAAGGTTCCGCCAGGCATGGCCCCGATTATTGAAATGGCTCAAGAAATCCACCCCGCTGCCGATAGCGCTCGCGAGGACGTGCGCCCGTGCTTAACCCGAAATCGCCACTGGAATCCTTGTTAGCGCCCGGTCTGCGGCTCATGCAGGCCGTGCGCCTGCCCGTGAAGTTCGCGATCGTCGCGGCAGCGCTGTTCATACCGCTGGGCGTCGCCGTCTACGGCGTCGTCGAATACTCCGAGAGCAACATCGATTTCGGGCGCGATGAGCGGCTCGGCGTCGCCTACGTCGCACCATTGAGCGCGCTGCTGCAGGAAGTCACCGAGTCGCCGGGGTCGACGGCGGCGCACACGATCGACGCGCTCGAACAGCTCACGGCGAGCCAGGACGATGCGCTGCAAGTCGCTGCGACGATCGCGGAACTGCGCGCGCACCCCGCGCCGGCGCGGATCCTCGCGCTGTTCACGCAGGTCAGCGACAACTCCAAGCTCACGCTCGATCCCGATCTCGATTCGTACTACACCATGGCGCTCGTCATGGACTACGCGCCGAAGCTGGCCGCTGCTGCAGCTCAGCTCGAAGTGGCTCGCACTTCGATGCTGCACGATTCCGCCGTGGAGGCAGTCAGACGTGCGGTTGCCGCAAACGCAACGTTGGCTGGCGACCTGTCGATCAACGAGCTGGAAAGTGCCTATGCGCGCTTCCAGAGCGCGGCCAACACCGAGGCCGCAGCGGAAGCCGGTCGCGCGCTCAGCCGCAGCGCCTTGTCCCTCATGACGCGCTCGGCGGAAACGCTCGACCGGATGCTCGTGAAACGCATCGACGGGTTCGAGCTGCATCGCAATCGATTGTTCGGCCTGACGCTGCTGTCGCTGCTGCTCGCCTGCTATCTGATCACCGGCTTCTACTTGTCCAACCTGCGCGGCTTCGGCGCGCTCATCCTGCGCATGCGCAAGCTGGCGCAGGGCGATCTCACAGCGAACTTCGCGGCGCGCGGCCGCGACGAGGTCAGCCAGCTGATCGGCGCGTTCAATGCTAGTCGCGAGCAGTTGCTGGGCCTGGTGCAGCAGATCAGCGCAGTCAGCGAAACGCTCGATGCCAACGGCCGGCAGATCGCCGCCGCGAGCGAGGACCTGAGTCGTCGCGAGTCGTCACGCTCGGCCGCGATCCGTGCGACCAGCGACAGTGCGCGCGACGTGAAGGACAGCGTGCAGCTCAACCTCGACAACGCGCTACAGGGCGAGCGCCTCGCCGCGCAGGCGCACGGCACGGCAACTCGCGGCAACCAAGTCGTGAGCGAAGTCGTCTCGACGATGCAGGCCATCACCGGCTCGTCGCGGCGCATCCGCGACATCATCGGCGTCATCGACGACATCGCATTCCAGACCAATCTGCTGGCGCTGAACGCAGCGGTCGAAGCAGCGCGCGCCGGCGAACAAGGCCGCGGCTTCGCAGTCGTCGCGAGCGAAGTTCGCAATCTCGCGCAGCGCTCCGCTGCCGCGGCCAACGAAGTGAAGAAGCTCGTCGGCGCGTCGCTCGCCGACGTCGAGCGGGGCGCCACGCTGGTCGCGGGCGCCGGCACGACGATGCACGAGATTCTCGACGCGGTCGAGCGCGTCACCGGCATCATGAAAGAGATCGGCGGCGCGAGCCGCACGCAAAGCGACGACATCGGCCGGCTGAATCAGTCGATCCATCGAATCGACAGCGACACGCAGCAGAATGCCGAGCGCGTCGAGCAGACTGCGGCCGTCGCGCGCTCCCTGCGCGGGCAGGTCAACGTGCTGATGGACGTGGTGAGCTCGTTCACGCTCAGCAGCGCACCGTCGTCGCCGACCGGTGCAGCACAAACCGACACCCCTCGCGAAGCTCCGCAGGCACGGCGCTCCGCCGCCTGATCGCAGCCTGCAGCGCAGGCCGCGTGACGCATTGACAGCCGGCGCCGGCGGCTCGTACTTTCGGTCCCAACCACTACCCGTACCTGGAGCTGCCATGGCCGATGGCGACATGCCGCGCGCACGTTTTCATTCGATGTGCGACGGCACGAAGGAAGACTGGACCTGCATCAGCAATGCGATGAAGCCGTTCGTCCTCGAGCTGCCCGACCGCGTGCTCGCGCATTTGCAGATGCTGAAGGGCGATTGCGGCGGCTTCGCCATCGATCGTCTCGATCACTGCCTGCAAACAGCGACGCGTGCGCATCGCGACGGCCGTGACGAGGAGTACGTGGTGTGCGCGCTGCTGCACGACATGGGCGACATTCTCGGCCCGCGCAATCACGCCGACGTCGCGGCCGCGATCCTCAAGCCGTTCGTCTCCGAGCAGAATCACTGGATGGTCGAGAAGCACGCGATCTTCCAGGGCTACTACTTCTTCCATCACCTCGGTCTCGACCGCGACATGCGCGATCAATTCCGCGACCATCCGTGGTACGCCAGCACCGAGGAGTTCTGCCGCCTGTACGACGGCCCGGCGTTCGATCCGCGCTTCGTCAGCATGCCGCTCGAGGAATTCGCGCCGATGGTGCGGCGGGTGTTCGCCACCGTGAAGAACTCGATCTACGTACCGAAAGCAGCGCCGGCGCCGTTCTGAATCGCCGGACGAAAGCGGCTTGTGCCGGTCCGCGGCAGAACGTAGCCTGTCGACAGACCGATAGCCCATCGCGCACCTCTCACGGACCCATGCAGCGCCCCTTCTGCGCCGTCGTCGCGACTCTCCTGGTCGCCTGCTCCGCTGCCCACGCCGCCGACGCCCCGCGCCGCCCGGAAACGCAGCAGGAGTACTGGGCGCAGATCGATCGCAAGGACTGGAGCGCCGCCATCGCGGCCGCGGAGCAGCTTGTAACCGCTGCACGCGCCTCAGCTGCGCAGCAGCCGCTGGCGCTGGCCGAGGCCTTGTCGCTGCTCGGTCACGCCCAATACGGCGCCAAGGACTACGTAGCTGCCGAGAAAGCCTTTACGGAGTCCGTGGCGACTGTCGAGCAGCATGGCGGCACCGCGAGCGCAAAGCTGCTGGAGCCGCTGCGCGGACTGGGTTACACGCTGGCAGCGAGCGGTCAACACAAAGAGGCGGTGCCGCCGCTCGAACGTGCGCTGCTGATCGATCGACGCAGCTACGGCCTCTATGACATCGGCCAGCAGAACGTGCTGCGCCAACTGGCGGAGAGCCTGTCCAAGCTCGGACGTCTCAGCGACGCCGAGCGCCACGTGACTTACCTGGTGCAGCTGAGCGAGCGGGTGTACGGGCGGCGCGACCCGCGGCGCGTGCCGATCCTGTCCTTCGTCGCCAAGTGGCACGCCGACATCGGAGATTTCATCAGCGCGCGCGCGATCTTTCGCCATGCCGTCATGCTGGTGGAGCAGAAGCTCGGTCCGAACGATCCAGCCGTCGTCGAGCCGCTGCGCGACATCGCCGGGACGTACACGCAGGAGCTGTACTTTTCGACGCTGGGGATCAGGACGCAGAGCCGCGAGCGGCTGCCGACCGATGCCAACGGCGTCAGCAACGAGACGAAACAGATCAATCCGCGGTACCTCGGTGGCGAAGGCGAGAAAGCGCTGGAGCGCGCGCTGAAAATCCTGCAGGCGCAGCCGCCGTCGGCGCACGACACGCTCGTCGAGACGCTGGTGCAGATGGGCGACTGGTTCCAGATCAAGCACCAGGAAGATAAAGCGCTGCCCTACTATCGCCGGGCGGCCGCGTTGAACGCGACGCTCGCGGCCGCGACGACGACGGCAGCAACGCCGGCTGCAGCAACGCCCGCAGCAACAGCGCCTGCGGCGCCGGAACCGCAGCTGTTGAGTTTCCCGGTGCGTCTCTACTACCCGGCGCCCACCAACGCAGCTCGCCCCAACGCCACGCCGCCGCCCGAGCAGGTGAACGAGCGCTTCGTCGAAGTGCAATTCACCGTGACCGGCGCAGGCGAAGTGTCGGATGCGAAAGTTACGGGTGCGAATGGCACGCCCCGCGAAACTGCAGACGCGCTGTCGGCGATCCGTGCCTCGCGCTACCGTCCCAAGTTCGTCGACGGCGAGCCGGTCGCGACGACCGGCATGACGAATCGCGAAGTGTTTCGCACCCGCAAGGAAGGCGTCGACGGCGGGCGCTGAAGATCAGCTGGCAGGCGGCGGATCTTTCTGGGACTGATCTTTTTCCGGCGGATCGGTCGGCGCAGCGTCGTCCTTCTTCTGCGAGTCGTCCGCTTCCTCTTCCGAATCGTCCTGCTCGGGCGGAGCCGCAGCCGTACCCGGCGCCGCCGGTGCAGGTTGCGGCGTGTTCGTGGGTGCAGTGGGTGCGGACGCCGGCTTCGCAAACGTGTCGGCCGTAGCGCCGGCTGGCAGCAGGCCGCGCACCGTCGCCTGCTCGCGAAATTCAACCGCCAGCTTCGCGCCGGCATCGCGCATCGCCAGCGCGGTTGCAGTCTGCAGCGGCGGAGCGCTCGACAAACCCACCGCAGGTGCCGTGCCGTAACCGGTGAAGCCCCACGAGTCCGCGAGCTTGCCGTCGGGCAGGTAGATGTTCACGCGATACTTGATGCTCACCGCGAAGAACGGCGAGCCGGCATCGCGCGGCGTGACGAATGCGAACTCTTCGATGCTCGGCTCGAGAATCGCGCGCACTCCGCCTTCTGCGTGCGTCTGGCCGGCGCTGACGCTCTCGACCTGGATCACGCGCTCGAACATCGCGTCCATCAGGCGCGTGATGCCGTCGGACTGCGCCTTGCCGAGCTCGACGTGCCAGTCCGTGCTCCAGCGCTCTTCGTTGTGCACGTACGTCGAGAATTCCTTGGGGATGAACAGCGCGACCGCGATCGGCATTTTCACGAGCAGCGGCGTCGGGATGTTGGTGTTCGCGATCAGCTTCACCGGCCCGCAGCCGGCGAGCGCCACCAGCGCGAGCGCGCCGAGGCCGCACAGGAGCGGTGCGCGCAGTTTGGAAGTCTTCATATGGGCGACGACCTCGGTTTGGCCGGGTCCGCCGGCTTTTCGACCGCGCCGATCTGGAATCGCGTCCGCGAGCGCTCCGGCTCTTCCAGGCCGACGAAAGTACCGCCGTTGCGTTGACACAGGATGCGCATCAGGGTGGCAAAGCGGATGCTCGTGTATTGCGGGGCGTCGGGCCGCACGGGAAAGCCGATAGCATGAATACGCACGCGCCGCTCGCCGGTTGCATCCTCGCGATTGATGATGTCCACGCCCTTGACGACCGAGTCGATCGACGGGCCGGTGAACTCATCGCCGAACACGTACACACTAATCTTTTTGTCCTTGGCGTGATAGGTACGGATGGCCTCGACGATGCCCTCGATCGGGCTCGAATTTGAGAATGCGTTCCATGTGCGTAACCGCTCGATCACCGTGCGCCGCTGCGTCGGCGTGTCGGGAATCCACTTGCCGCGGTAACCCGTGAACATGTAGACGCCTTCGTCGTTCATCACCTGGAAACCCTTCACCTTCGGATAGGCATTCAGGGTTTCCTCCACCTTCTTCAGCATCATCGGCCAGACATAATTGAACATGCTGCCCGAGGTATCGATGCAGAAGATGATGTATTCGCTGTCGACGGGAATTCCGCCGATGGCGTCGTCCTTTTTACGCCGGAAGCCCTGGCCGAGCAGGCGCTTCATTTCGTCCGTCAGCGTCTGCTGTGCGGAAGCCAGCCGGCCCTCCAGCTGATTGGCGACGTCCGCCTCTTTCTTGGACGCCTGGAACTTGCCGCGGACGTCGCTCAGGTCGCCCTGCAGCCGGGCGATGCGCTTCTTCTCGTCCGACAACTGGATCTGCTTCGCCTTCAGGTCGCGATTCAGGATGTCGGTCTGACCCTGGATGTCGATCAGCTCGTCCTGCAACTTCAGCAGCTGCTGCTGCAGGTCTTCCTGCGACGACTCGATTTCCGGCGTGCGCATGTTGCTGAGCACCAGCAGCAGCACGACCGAGCCGAGGCCGCAGGTGATGCAGTCCAGGAACGAGATGCTGAAGATCTCGGTCTCGCGGCGTTTCAGACGACGTGCCATGGTGTCGGTGCGCTCCTATGGCCAGTCTTTCGATGGGCTGAGGAACGAGCCGCCGGTGGCACGCGCCGCGACCCAGAACGCGCTCGGTGCGTTCGGATCGCCTTCCATCGGCATCAGGATCACGTTGAACGGCACGGCGCGCGGATATTTCGCGAACGCGCGCTGAAACAGCTTCAGGCGATCGTCGCCGTCGATGGTCTTGCGGATCAGCGGCGCGCTCGCGCCCTGCGTCGGCAGGCCGTCGGTGATCATGATCACGTTGTCGGGTCGCGGGTTCAGCAGGTTGAGCGCAGTGACCGCGTTCTCGATGCTCGTGCCGTCCTTCGGCACGATCTTGTGCAGCGCCTGCATCGCATCGCCCAGCGCGTTGGGATCGTTGACCTTGAGCCACTTGCCGTCGCTGTTCGGGGTCAGCGCCCAGGTCTTGGTGTTGAACACGTACAGCTGGAATTGCGATTCCACCGGCATCTGCGACGCGATCCAATCGACGGTCGCGAGCGAGCGGCGCCACTTGTCAGACATCAGCTTGCGAGTGTCGGACATATTGCGCATGCGCAGGATGTTCACGACGGTTTCGTCGAGCATGCTGGCGGAGACGTCGACCATGACGAGGATGTGCTCGCCGCCGACTTTCAGGCCCGTCAGGTATTGCCGGTCGCCGGTACCGATGAAGCCGCGCACGCGCGTGCCGGTGGCGCTCGGATCGGTGGTCGCACCTTCCAGTCGCCGCGCGCCTTGTTCGAGCGATCTGAGATCGGCCTTGAGCCGCTCGATCGCCTCACGCCGCGACAGCGTCTCCTTGTCGGAGTCGGCGAGCTCGACCTTGAGGCGCTCGGTTTCAGAGAGCACGCGCGTGCCGAGGCCTTCGGTCTTCACCTTCTCGTCGTCGGTCTGCAGCATCGAATTGCGCAGCTGCACGAGATGCTGGTAGCCCTCCAGCACCTTCTCTTCCATCTGCGACACCTCGGCGCGCTTGACCTTCGACTCGGTGGACTTGCGCAGGCCGCCTTGCGCGCTGATCAACACGTACACGAGCACGACCGACCCGAATGCACACGTGATGCAATCGAGGAACGACATGCTGAAGACTTCAGTCTTGCGGCGCGCCATCGTCGTTCACCAGTTGAATCAGCTCGAGCGTGACGCCGGGCGAACCCAGGCGCAGACGGTCGCCCACGGTAAGTGCCGTACGGCCGGCCACGCGTTCTTCGTTTACGTATGAACCGTAAGTACTGTGATCCTCGATCATGACCGCGCCGTTGCGGCGGACGACCGTGCAATGAGCGCGGGACACACCGGGCGAGGAACTCGGCAATACCAGCGCGCGTCGCGGCGCTTCCACGGACCAGCCGATCACGAGCGGCTGGTCGGAAATCTGCCAGGCACGGCCGTGGAAAAGCAGATGTGTCGGCCGCAGCGGCGCGGGCGTGGCTTCTGGCTCCGAGGTGGATTCGACGCCCGCGGCACGCGCGATCGGCAGGTGATAAACGAGCGCGAGAGAGTCGGGGCGGGCAATCGTGGCTTCCTGTTGCAGAGTGCCGAACGCCGCCGCTCCGCGCGGGAGCAGCTGGATCTCGCAATCGCGCAGCGTGCCCAGGCGTTCGACCAGCCCGGGGAACGCAGCGATGCGCGGCGCGAGCCGCAGCTGAATCTGCATGCCTGCGACCCGCGCGCCCTGCACGAGGCGCAGCAGCTCGACATAATGCGGCTCCAGCGCAGCGATCACTTGCGCGCGCTCGATCTCGACTTCCAGCGGCCGGTCGCCGAACTGCATGCCGAAGACGACCTTCTCCTGCTCGCGCAGTTGACCGAGCAGCGCGGGCAACTGGTCGACGAGTCGCTGCTCCGTGTTCGCGTCGTGCAGCGGATCGAAGCGCGTCTTGCGAATGAACGTGTCGGCGATGAACTGCACCAGCGTCTGCTGCATGTCGAGCACGCCGTGGCGCAAAGCTATCTCGTAGCGGCTGCGCTTCAGGCCCGAGCGCTCGCCGCCGGTGTATTCGAGTACCGTGAGGATCGCCTGGTGCAACTCCAGGTCCAGGTGCAACACGCGCGCCGGTGCCGGCTGCAGCGAGCACGCCGCAAGCGCAGCGTCGACGAGGCCCGCGACACGCACGCCGGTTTCATTGATCACACCGAGCAGCAGCGCGAGCTGTTCGCGACTGTAGCCCGCAGGGACTGCGAGCAGCACGCTCTCGCCCGAAGACTTGTGCGGCCCCAGCAGCGCTTCGGCTTGCGCGAAAGCGATGTCCGCTGTCGTGCGCGCGAGTCGCGACGGCCGCACCAGATCCTCGGTGCTCAAGCCGCGCCAGAAATTCGTGTGCGCGAGCAGCGGCTGCAGGCGCACGCGATCCGCCGCTTCGGTCCCCGTGCGCGTCTTGGCATCGTCGAGGAGCGCGAAGCCGGGTCCTTCGGTCAGTACCTCGCCCGTCTCGCCGCGGCGGCGGGCAAGTAGCAGACCGGAATCTATGAGCTCGAGCGCGAGCAAGTTATCTCACCTGCATGTGCCGGATCAGATGCTGATCGATCCACTGATCCGTGTTGTGCACGAAGCTCTCCTGCATCTGCTGGAGCTGGTGCAGGAAAAGCATCAGCACGATCGTCAGCGACAGTGCGACGAATGTTGCGTTGAAAGCGATGCCGAGGCTCGAGGTCACGTTGATGATGTCGCCACTGACCGCCTTGTGGGCTTGCAGCAGCGCCTCGCTGATGTGCCGCACGGTGCCGATGAAGCCGATCGCCGGAATTGCCCAGGCGATATAACGGATCATCGCGAAGCCCGAGTCGAGCCGGTCCGCCTCGGTATCGCAGACCGCGCGCGACGCCTCAGCCGAGTCGCGGATGCTGCGCGTCGTGGCGAATCGATCGAGCGCGCGCTGTAAAGCCCGCACTACGAGCATTCCCTTCTCTTGCGGCGGTAGCTGCTCCAGCTGCCGCGCGTAATCCTTTGCGTCCTCCGGCAACACCTTGATGCCTTCGGGCACGTGGATCAGGTCGCGTTCGAGGAGCTTGCGCTCGCGGCGCACCAGCAGCGCCTTGTACGACATGATGAGTATCGCCCACATGAAATGGATGATCTCGGCTTCCTGCTCCGGAGCATTGATGGTGAGGAAGAACGAGCGCTCCGGCACGAAATTCGGATCGGCGCGCATGCGCGCCTGCTCCGCCGCGATGAGCGCGTCGCCGTTCGGCCGGATCCACGCGACATAGGTCGCGTGCACGACGAGGATGGTGAAGATGAGCGCGATCATCGTGACGAAGAACTCGCTCGGATATTGGAGCCGGCGAGAAGGGAGCGGGGCGGTGGCGGTAGCCATAGGGTGCTCTTTGCGTCAGATGTCGATCGGAAATGAGACGTCGAAGTCGGCGCGAACCTGCTCGGTCGGCACGAAGCGTTGCGGCGACGGGCCCTTGGCGGCGACGGTCGGCGGCAGCTGCGTGTCGTCCTGTGCGGCGGGGTCGTTGCCCTTCGGTGCGTCCTTGGGACCGCTGCTACCCGGCTCGGCTTCAGCGGCAGCCTTGAGAGCTGCTTCCGCTTGCTCGGCGATGCTGCCCTTGCCTGCTTCCTTGGTGCCTGTCTTGGAGTCGGACTTCGCGTCGGTCTTGGTGTCAGTTTGGGCGGCGGCTTGAGCTTCGCCCTTGCCGTCACCCTCGGACTTCTTGCCGGCGGTCGCGTCGGCCTTCTTGTCCGCCTTCGCAGCTTCGCCTTCGGTCTGTTCGGCAGTCGCCGACGGCTTCGGCGTCGAAGGCGACTCCGCGGCGAGCAGTAGCGAGCCGGCCACCCAGAAGACGGCGAGCAGGATGAGCATGCGCATCTGAGGGTTCACGGTGTACTTCACTCGGCCTCCTTAGTCGGCATAGCGGGCGACGCGGAAACCGAC
Source organism: uncultured Steroidobacter sp. (assembly GCA_902826315.1). Classification (GTDB taxonomy): domain Bacteria; phylum Pseudomonadota; class Gammaproteobacteria; order Steroidobacterales; family Steroidobacteraceae; genus Steroidobacter. The sequence continues at coordinate 12,617 of CADEEJ010000039.1, read as the reverse complement.
GTCGTTGCGCGAGCCTTCGCCGAAATCGCGCGCGGAGAGCCGCAGATCGGTGACGCCGGAATGCTTCCAGCTCGCGCCGCGGATGACATGCTGCTTGCCGTCCGCGGGGCCGAGCGGATCGACCAGCACCTGGCTCGTATCCGCGATCACAGTGTAGTAGTCGTGCACCCACTCGGCGACATTGCCGCCGAGGTCCTGCAGGCCGAGCGTATTCGCCGGGAACTTGCCGACGGGCGCGGACGCGGCAAAGCCGTCGTCGTAATCCGGAATGACATCCTGCACGACCAATCGTGCGGTCGTGTCCGCGTAATTTCCGGAGCGCGCCCCGACCGGCAGCGAGTCGCCCCACGCATAGCGCCGCAGCTTGCCGCCGCCGGCGTAGCGTGCGGCCCATTCCCATTCGGCGTCGGAGGGCAGCCGGTAACCCTTGCTCATCGGATTCACGGCGACCAGCCCTTCGCCCTTCTTCTCGTAAGCGGCCGGCAGGCCTTCCTGCTCCGACAGCCAATTGCAGTACAGCGCAGCTTCCATCCACGTGACGGCCACCACCGGCTGGTTGTCGAGATCGAGCGTGTGATTGCCGACGATGCCGGAGCGATGCTCGGGCTTGAAGCGGCGGAACTGGGCATTGCTCACTTCCGTCACGCCGATATAGAAGCCGCGCTTGAATTCCACGTCGCGCTGCGACTCGTTGGCGCGGCGGCCGGGCTCGCGGCGCGGGCTGCCCATCGTGAAGCTGCCGATCGGCATCAGCCGCAACTGCTGGTCGAACTTCGTGCGCGCGACTGCGGGTGTGGCTGCGATACGCGATTGCTCCGGCGTCAACAACGTCGTCTCGACTCGCTGCTGCACGCCCGGACGCGGCGTGACGCTCGTCTTGAAGTCGACGAAGCCGGCTTTGCGGATCTCGATGTCGTGCGTCGTCGCGACGAGCCGCAGCGTTTGATTCGCAGCGCCGCTCGGCTTGCCGTCGATGAACAACTGCGCATCGGCCGGCTGCGCGCGCACCGCGACTTCGCCGAACACACCGCTGAGCGGGACTGAAAGCGTGCGCTGCTCGCCGGCGCCCAGCGATACCTGACGCGTGATGGCTTCATAGCCGGGCCGTGTGAGCACGACGCTGTGATCGAGATCCGGCCGCAGCTCCAGTTCGAGCGGCGTCTGACCGCGATAGACGCCGGCGACGGAGACACTCGCGCCCGGCGGGTCAGAGCGCACCGCGAGCCGTCCATCGGGCAAGCCGAGCTTGACCGGGCCGAGCTCCTGCGGCTCGTTCGCTTTGACGAGGATGTCGGTCGTCCAAGGCTTGAAACCTTCGAGTCGCAACTCCACCGGATGCGCGCCGGCCATGATCTCGGCCTTCAGCGGCGTGACACCGCGCGGCTCACCATTGACGAGCAGCTGTGCACCGGCGGGTTCCGACGTCACGTTGACGACGCCCCAGCCCGGCACTAGCTGCGGCTTGAACGCCTGCGCCTTGCCGAGGCCTTCGACGTCGACGTCGGCGGTGAATGGTTGATAGCGCTCTGCCGCGATCGCGACACTATGACGCCCTGCTGCGAGCTCGAACTCGCCCGGCGCGTTGCCCACTTCCTTGCCGTCGACGCTCACGCGCGCCGCCGCCGGAACGTCGATGCGCAAACGGCCTGGCAGCTTCGCCAGCGTCAACTTGAACGCCTGGTTCGGCGCCTTCGTGACCTTGATCGGCAGCTCGGCCGCCTTGTACCCCGGCAACTCGGCGCGAACATGGTAATTGCCCGGTTGCAGCAGCACTCGATCTCCGAGACGCAACGCCGGCAGTCCGCCGCTCACGCGCACGTTCGCTGCAGTCGGGGACGTGAGCAGGCTGACGGACATCGCCGTGAAAATGAACCACAACACGACCGCGGCGACGACACCGACCGCGCCGAGCACGAGTTGCAGCGGGGTCAGCGTGAAGCGACGGACCGGCTTGGCAGGCTCCGAGGCACGAAAGCGAATCGCATCGATTCGCTCGGCGTCGCCGTCGCTCTGCCCCTGCAGCCGCGCACTCTCGGGAATGATCGGCGGCGCGGTGATGTTGCCGGCGCTGCCGTCGTCGACCTCGACCACTCGCTCGCTGTCGTTGTCCGCTATACGCAAGCGGGCCGCACCGAGATTCACGACGTCGCCGCTGCGCAGCCACGTCGAGCTACGCACGCGCACGCCGTTGTGCAGGACTTCCGCGCCATCCGCAGGCTGCACGAACAGCTGATCTTCGTGCAGGCCGAGATACGCCTCCGGGCCCGGCGGCCGGCCGGCCATCACGATGGCGCTGCCGGCACCGCCGACTGCGAGCGGAAAGTCCGTCGCCGTAAACCGGCGCTCGCCCAGGGATTCGCGAACGACCAACTGGCTCAAATGCGATCCTCACAGCGAATCACGACGGGCTCCGGCGCCGCGCCCGGCCGCACGTTGATCTCGCGCCGCACGTCACGGTAGCCGGGCCGCGTGCCGACGACGGTGTAGCTGCCCGGCACGAGCTCGAGCGAGCGCTCGGCGAACGTGCCCAGGGGCCCGACACGATAAATGGTCACTTGCGTGACATTGTCCGACTGCAGCGCGACTGGCACCGGTACGTCGGCGCGCGCGATCCAGTCTTTGAGTGTAGTCACCTGCTTCTGCAGCACCGGTCCCGGGTTGGCGATGCCCGTAGCGCGCGCCAGCGTGTCGCGCGCGGCTGCACGCACCGGCTGGCTGAAGAGCCGCTCAGGCTGAGTCATATACAGCTCGAGCTGCTCGTTGAGCGCGGAGCGCGGCGTGACTCTCGCGATGCCTTCCTGCGCGGCGGCGACAGTCGAGTCGAGCTCGACGACCGCGCGATATTCCTTGAGCGCATCGGCCCAGCGTTCCTGACTTTCGTGCTCGCGCGCGACATCGAGCTTCGCGGAAATGACGCCCGTGCGTTGCTCCTGCTCGATCTGCCGCAACGCTGTCGGGATCTCGGGCGCATTCGGACGCACGCGGCGCGCTGCCTCGAAGGCCGAGCGCGCACCGGCGTAGTCGGCCTTGGCGAGTGCTCCGTAACCTCGCGCCATCGTGCTGGCAAACGCATCGGCTGCAAACCGGGCTTCGATGCGTGCAATGCCGTCGGTGGCGCGCGGCGCTTCCGCGTCGAGCGCAAGTGCCTTGCGAAACTGCTCGACCGCGCCGACCGGATTCGATTCTTTCTCCATGCGCTCTGCGCCTGCGACGAGTTTCAGCACTTCGTCGAGCGTGTTGGCGCGCTTCAAGCCGTGCTCGGCCGCTTTGTTGCCGGGCTGGATCTTCACGGCAAGGCCGAACGCCGTCTTCGCGTCGGCAGAGCGACCTTCCTGCAAAGCTGTGGCGCCACCTTTCAGCTGCGCGCTCAACACTTCGCCGGCGCGCTTCTCCAGAGTCGTCAGCAACGGCTCGATTGCGTTGAAGTGCTCCAGCGCAGTGATGTACTCGCGCGCTTGGTAGTCTTTGTCGCCGGCCGCGAGCTCTTCGTTAGCGCGCTTGAACTCCGCACCGCCCCACTGCTCCGCGGCGCGTGCAGTGAGCTTCTTCAGGCGCTCCTCGATCGGTCCGCGACGATCGTCCGCATCCTGCTTGGCGCGGGCCAGCGCGGCGAAGTCGACTTCCTTCTTGACCTCTTCCTGCGCGGCCGGCTTCGCCGGCACCGTCGATGCAGCCTGCTTGTAGCGAGCAGGTTGCTCGCTTTCTACCCAGCGAGGCAGCGCGAAGAACACGAAGGCGATGGCAGCGATGCCGCCGACGATCGCCGCCGCACCAAGGCCTCGACGGAATCCCTGGCTGCGGAGCTCGTCCGCTGACGTGCGCTGCGGGCTCGATCGCTGCCATTCGCCACGCAGCGGCTCGCCTTGCGCGGACGCGCGGATGTTCGGCGGCTCGATTCGAATCGGAGCGGCACTCGGCGTTGACTGATTCACGGCTTCGGGAGTTGCAACGGGCGGCGCAGCCAGTACTGCGGCCAGCTCACGCTCGATGCTTTGCATGTCGGCAGGTCTGTCCGTCGGAGATGTCGCAAGCATCTGCGTGACGAGTCGCGCGAGCGGCGCGGGCACTGACGCAGGCAACGCAGCGACCGTTTCGCCATCGCCATACGACGGCGGATAACCGCAGAGCAACTCGTACAACATTGCTCCGAAACCGTAGACGTCGTCCGCAACGCTCGCTGCCTCTCCGGCAGCCTGCTGCGGGCTCATGCTGTACGGCGAGCCGCGTCCCGCGTTCGCGGCGGGCTTCGCCGCGGCAAAGAGAGCCATACCAAAGTCAGCGAGCTTCGGGGCGCCGTCGGAGGCGAGCAAAACGTTCGACGGCTTCACGTCACGATGGACGATGCCCACGTGATGTGCACGCGCCAGCGCCGCTGCGACCGGCAGCGCTGCGTGCAGGATGACGTCGCGATAGCCGCGGCCGCGCAGCTGCGACAGGTCACCGCCGGAGGCGTATTCCATCGCGATCCACGTGTGGTGCACCGTACGGTGCACGCCATCGACGCGCAGTACGTTTGGATGATCGAGGGTCCGAACGTGCTCGAATTCGCGCTGCAAGGCCGCGACCGCTGCGGCGTCGTGCCTCAGATCGTCGCGCAGAATCTTCAGGGCGACGAAGCAACCGCGCTCGCGATCCTGCGCAAGCCAGACTTCGCCGCTGCCGCCTGTTCCCAGGCGTCGGACCAGAATGAATCTCGCAGACAGTTCCTGCCCGCTCTCAAGCATGTGCGATGTGTCTTGTCGGAAAGAAATCGGTGGCGCTTACCCGCCGCTGTTCGGGGCGGGCGCAGCAGGCGGGGCCGCTGCAGGCGTCTGGACCGGCACGCCGGTCTCGTTCTCGTAGAGTTCCTTCAACAGTCGCCGCCACTCGTGGTACTGCTCTTCGGCCGTGCCTTTGAGCTGCAGAGTGCGCCCTTCGACCTCGACGACCATCGGCTGGACTTCGGCCTGGAAGGATTCCCCGAGCTGCTTCAGCGAGTCGGAGTGCATCTTCACTTCCGCACCCTTGTCGAAGCCGCTCTTGATTGCATACGCGCCGCCAAAAATCGCGCCGGTGGCCGCGGCCTGCCCGGCATAAGTGTTCGCTTCGGAGCCGACGACGAGGCCGCCGACGATCGCCGCGGCGCCGAGGAGCTTGCGCGTCAGCGCCGAGCGCTTCGCTTCGTCCTCCGCCTCCAGCTCGGCGTAGCTGTACCGCCGCCAGTTGGTGTACGGCTCGGACATGTTGTCCGCGAACAAGGAATAGTGCTCGTTCACCGTGTCGATCAGCGCGTAGTCGCGCTCACGAATGCGATCCATGCGCACGAGCAGCGGATCGTCGTCCGCCGGCAGGCGCACGACCTGATACGTAGCCTTCTTCTTGTCCTGCGTCAGGTAGGTCTCGAACGCGTACGGCGCGAGATCCTTCGCAAAGCGCAGCTCCGACACGCGACGCACGTTCGCGAGGTCCGCGACCGGCAATTGCTGGCGATAGGCGAGCAGATCGTTCGCGAGCGTGCTGTAGAGATTCTGGAACGGATCGCGCGGCTGGCCGCTCTGGTCCTTGTACGAGCGCGTATCCGCGGTCTGCTGATACTCGCGCTTGAACCACTGCCGGCCGGTCGCGTCGACGACCGTGATGTCGATGCGCAGCAGCTGGCCGTTCGACTCGATGATCTTGCCGGCGATCTGCACGTCGAGCGCCGCGGCATCGGCCGGCACTACGCGCACCTGGCCCCAATGGCCGGTGCCCTCGAGCGTATTGCGGATCTGCATCGGGAAGTAGCGCGCCTCGGCCCGGCGCACTTCAGGGAAGATGTGCTCCTTCTCGAGCTGCTTCTCGTCCTTGGGCGTGTTCTCGTCGAACAAGTGCACCGCGACGTCGAGCAGCTGCTCCTGCGGAATCTCCTGCGAAGCCTGCGTTGCATTGATGCGCGCCTGCGGCCTGGTTTCATGCGTGACGCAGCCCGCGGTAACGAGTGTGGCCGCGGCCAGAACGACGAGTGCAATGGAGCGATTCATTTGCGTATGACCACCTGAAGCTATCGTTCCCAGTTCAACCCGTGCTCTTTTTGTAGTCGCGATATTCCTGCCACAGCTTGTCGCGCAGCTCCGGATCGGTTTCCTTCTGCGCGGCTTCGCGCAGCTGGCGCGCGACGATGTCGTCGTCGCTGCCGTCCGGAATATCTGCCGGCACAGTATTCGGGCCGCTACCGCCGCCCGCACCGCCGCCGACTCCACCGCCCCCACCTTGCTGGCCACCGCCCTGATTCTGGCCGTTGCCTTGACCTTGACCTTGACCCTGACCGTTCTGGGCACCGCCTTGACGTCCGCCGGCCGAACCACCGCTGCCGTCGGCGCCGCCATCCTGCTGACCGTCGCCACCGTTGCCGGACGCGGACGCGCCAGTGCCATCTTTATCGCCGGCACCGCCGCCTGAGCCGCCGCGACCACCGCGCTGGCCGGCAATCGTCGCCTGCTCGTCGCGGATACGACCATCGAAAACGCCTAACGATTGATCGAGCTCGCGATCGATCTGTGCCGTGCGCTCGCCGGTGGTCATTCCGCCGCCACCGCCGCCACCGGAAGATCCTCCTCCCGCCGAGCCACCGCCGGCACCGCCAGAAGAGGGATAACCTCCCGCACCACCGCCAGAGCCGCCACCCCCGGCGTTCGGCATACCGCCGGCTGAGCCACCGCCCCCTGCAGAACCGCCGCCCTGCGCGCCACCGCCGCCTTGAGCGCCGCCACCACCTTGAGCACCACCACCGCCGGCACTACCGCCACCGGCCTGGCCACCGCCCCCTGCTGAGCCGCCACCCTGGGCGCCTCCACCTTGAGCACCGCCGCCGGCACTCTGCGCGGACTGGCCACCGCCGCCGCCGCTCGAACCTTTGAAGATACTTTCCTGGCTGCTGGCACCGCCCGAGGAGCCGCCGCTGCTAGAGTCCGGCGAGTTCTGGCCACTCTGCTGAGGGGAGCCATCGCCGCCGCCGCTCGGACCACCCGTGCTCGGCATCGGAATACCAACCGTCGGCAAGCCGCCGGGCAGCTGCACGCCGACCGACACATTCGGGCCGCCACTCTGGCCACCCTGCCCGCTCTGACCGCCCTGGCTGCCGCCGCTCTGGCCACCCGCCGCGCCGCCGCCCTGACTGCCGCCTTCCGAGCCGCCGCCCTGCGAACCGCCACCGCCTTGAGAACCGCCGCTCTGCGAACCGCCGGAGCTGCCGCCACCGCCACTCGGCATGTTCGAGCCGCCGCTCTGGCCGCTCTGACCGCTCTGGCCACCTTGCGAGCCGCTGCTACCGCGCGAAGAAGATTGCGAGCCACCGGGGCTCGGCATCGAAGCGCCGCCGCCGCCGCTGCTGCCCCCGCCCGACGGCATGCTCGGCGAGCTGCGCCCACCGCCGGAACTGCCGCCCGAAGAGCCGCTGCTGCCGGACGAGCCGCCGCTCGATGGCGAAGAAGGCATGGATGACGAGGACGATTGCTGCTGCTGCGGGCAGCCGCCCATCAGAAATGCGCAGACTGCACCGATCGCGGTCGCCTGGGTGGCGAGCACGGGCAGAGACCTGCGCGAGCGCTTGATATGCATCGTTTCTCCTCGTTCCCCGGCCGCACTAACCGCCGCTGCCGCCGCAGCTGACTGTGCGACCCGCCAGCTGAACGCGGGCTGACCGCCCACCTCAGCCAAACATTCGATCCACGCCGCCCACCGCAGGTTCAATGCGGGGTGGGGAAGGAGATTCGACTACTGCGGCCTCGAGACCACCGTGTTCTCCTCGGCGCTGGAGCCGAGCAGGAACGCCTTGAGCTGACCGGCGAGCCGGTCGCACGCCGTGCTCTGCACCGGCGCGATCAGCGGAATCGGCGCGATCGCACCGATCATCACCGACGTGCCCTTCACGTCGGTCGTCAGGCTTCCTGCGCTCACTCCCTGGCGCAGATCCCAAACCGTCGCCTCGTAGTCGGAGGTTTTTTCCCACCAACCCAGGCCCAGACAGCCGGCACCACCAGGTCCTGCTGCGCAAGCGATACTGCCGCCGCCGTCGGTCTTCTGCGTGATGCCGTCGATCCACACGATGTAGCGCACGCCCATCGAGCTGACACGCTCAGTCACGCCGGGACGCGCCAGGAACGTGGTGAAGCCCTGCGCGTTGGCGGGCGCGGTGCTCGGCTCCAGCCATGGATACAGCGCATCGACGAAAGTGTGGTCCGCGTAAATCTGGAACGGGCCGTTCTTCAGGGAGCTGCGCGGGTCGACTTGCTTGCCGGCGCGTTGCCGGTCGGCAACGTCGGCGGAGACGCTCTCGCCGACCAGCTCGCGCTCCAGGCAATCGAGGAATTTGTCTTCGGTGCCCGTGCCTTCCAAGTGCGGCTTCGCCAGCAGCACGATGGCATCGTCGACGGTGATTTGCGTCGGCGCCTCACGCATCTCCTCGATCTTGGCAGTCATGCAGCCGGCTGCGCTGGAGCACAAAACGACGCAGGTGAGCAGACGCAGGGCGCGATGACCTGAGACGGATTGCATGCTGATTCTCTCCAGGAGGCTCAAGTGCGAATCCCCGGTGTGAAGCTCGAGTAGCGGGTCGGACGACCGGCGGGCGAATCGAGTATACGCCAACATTCTCGCAGTCAATGCCGGGAAAGTGCACAACGTTCCGCGGCTTTCTAATGTCAAATGAAACCGGTTTCGATGTCGACTGTACTGGCGTGCATTGTCCTAAAGCAGCGACAGCTGCGCCGGCCCGAACACGGGCGGACGGAACAGCGTCACATCGTGAGCGAAACGCTCGCGCTCCCGTAAGCCAAGACGAGCACACGCCGCCGTGAAGCGGTGCGACAGCAGTGCAGCGTATTCGCCCTCGCCGCGTTGACGAGTCCCGAAGCGCGCGTCGTTGTCCTTGCCGCCGCGCATCGCCTGCAAGCGCGACATCACGTGCTTCGCCTTCAGCGGTTCGTTCTGCTCGAGCCATTCGCGGAACAGGTCCTTCAATTCGTAGGGCAATCTCACTAGAACGTACGCTGCAGACTGCGCGCCGGATGCGACCGCCGCTGCGAGAATGCGCTCCATCTCATGATCCGTGAGCACCGGAATGATCGGCGCAACCATCACACCGACCGGTATACCGGCTTCATGCAAGTTGCGAATCGCACGCAATCGCGCTGCCGGCGAAGCAGTACGTGGCTCCAGCGTCCGCTTTAGTTCATTCGACAGCGTGGTGACGCTGATCATCGCGTACACGAGCTTGTCCGCCGCGAGCGGCGCGAGCAGATCGATGTCGCGCTCGATCATCGCGCTCTTGGTGATGATCGAAAACGGATGCCGGTACTTCGCCAGCACTTCGATGATGCTGCGAGTGACCCGGTACTCGCGCTCTATCGGCTGATACGGATCCGTGTTCGCGCCGATCGTGATCGGCGAGCAGCGATAGTTGGGTGCCGCGAGCTCCTGTTCCAGCAATCGCGCAGCGTCCTGCTTGTAGAACAGCCGCGTTTCGAAATCGAGCCCGGGCGAGAGATTGAGATAAGCGTGCGACGGGCGGGCGTAGCAGTTGTGACTGACAACGCCGTTGGCGATGAAGTCGCCGGTGCCGGTGGTGATGTCGAAGAGCTCGGCTGCGCGCCCGAGCGGCTCGATCTCGACGATCTGCAGATTCGCAGTCGACTTCACTGCCTGCGTTTCGATGTTGCGCTTGCGGCGGATCGCAGGATCGAAAGTGCACATGAACCGCAAGTGCTCGCGCAACCCGCCGCGCACGCGAACATAGTGCACTGGCTTCGGCGCATGCGGGCGCGAAGTCTCCACGATGGGATCGAAGGACAGCGATTTCAGGCCGTCACTCAGCACGCCAATCATCCGCTTGTCCGTGTTCGCAATGCGGATACAGCCGTCGCTGTATGAGCCCTCGGCATCGAAGATGCCGCCGATGAAGCCGCGCAACCAATCGCCTTCGCCGCGCTCCGGCCACTCGATCAGCTGCTCGATGGCGGCCACGGCAGCGCGCGAGTGATTGCGAATTGCCGCCATGTAGCGCCGCGTCGGCGTCTCCGGCTGGAACGTGAAGCGATGCGTGCTGATGCCGAATCCCGCGAGGAACTCTGCTGCACGATCCAGCGCTTCGACGTCCGCCAAGGCGAGTCTGAATTGGTATTGATCGCCGTTCACGCGGCCCGGCCGCGAGAAACGATGGACACCGAGATGACCATCGCCTCTGATGACTCCGCACAAGTAGCCGCGCCGATACGCGCGGGCGTCTTGCGGTCGCGACAAGGCCGGCGTTGCGCCGAAACCCATTAGCGTGTTGTTGATCGTGAGATGCGGGCGCTGTCCGGGACCCTCGCCGCGCGTGATGAACTTCCAGCCGAGTTCCGTCAGGAAGCGATGATCGCCGCTGGCTTGCAGCTCGGTGCCGTCCGCAAGACGGATTCGGTAGACCGGCTTGACGGTGCGCCAGTGGGCCAACACTCGCGTGCGCACATAGCGACGATAGTGGCCGCGCTTCTCGGTGCCGTAAATCTCGTCGCCAGCAGCCAGATCGGAAAGCGGCTTGGTGTTGCCCTCCGCCATCAGGATTCGAGTGTCGCCGGCCAGGCAGTAGATGCAGCCATGCTCGCAGCCACGATACGGGTTGATCGACTGATCGAACGAGATATCCGGCGAGTCGTTGCGCGAGATGATCGAGCGCGCCGGCTCCGGTTGCACGATGGTCGCGAGCGGCGGCAGCTCTTCGTCGAGACTGCCCCAACCGTCGTCGACCGCGTCGCTGCGCGTCGACTCGAAGCGGCCGGCGGGATTCGACACCGCGCCGCGCCCGGTGCGCGGGCCCGGTCGGTTGGGGGAAGTCATCGGGCGGATGCTACTGGATATAGATCCAGTTTGCCAGATCGGCGCGCGCCGGCGACGTCAGCCCGATTGCGAGTTCGACACAGGCGCGGCCGCTGCCGGCGAACCGTGCTCGACCGGCGTCGCAGCCGGACCGACCGAAGGCGCAGTGCCCGCGCCCTGATTCTTCGCTGGTGCCGGAAAGCGCACGACCAGGGACGTGCCGGCGTCGCCGCTGATCTCGAGCTCGCCGCGCAGCTGACGAACGAACGCTTCGATCAACGAGCGGCCGAGCCCGGTGCTGTCCTCGCCTGCGGCCGGGTCGAATCCCGAGCCGTCGTCGCGCACCGCCAGCTCCAGCGTCTCGGCCGACGGGCGCCGCACATCTACATATATGTGTCCGCCCGCGCGCTCATTGAACGCGTGCTTGTACGCGTTGGTGATCGCTTCCGTCACCAGCAGCCCGAGCGGCACGGCGATCTCCGGGCCGATCACTTCGCTCGGCGAGTTGGCGATCAGGTCGACCGAGCGGCCGCGCGACAAGCCGCCGCGGCGCAGCTCGGCGCACAGGTCGTCGAGGAACCACTTGAGGTCGATCTCCTGCAAGCTCTCCGATTCGTACAGACGTCGATGCAGCGTCGCGAGCGCGTTGATACGACTGCGCGCTTCAGCGAACGCCAGCTCCGCACGCGGATCGCGAATACGCCGCGCGTGCAGGTTCAGCAGGCTCATCACCAGCTGCAGGTTGTTCTTCACGCGATGATGGATCTCGCGCACCAGCACTTCCTTCTGCGCGAGCGACTCGCGCAGCTCCGCTTCGCGCGCGGAGATGAGGTCGGCCATGCGCGAGAAAGTCTCGCCGAGGCTGCGGATCTCCGCCGGCGCGGCGCTCACGCGCTCGGGCCGCACGTTGTGGCGGCCCGCTGCGTACGCCGACGTGATGCGCTCCAGGTAAGTGATCCAGCGTACGACGAGATGCTCGATGCCGAACCAGACGACGGCGATCGCGAGGACCCACATGAGCAGCGGAGTGAGCACGCCCCAGGCGACCTGCAATGCCAGCGGTCCGATCGCAGTCAGCACCGGCGTGCCGCGGATCACGAAGATCCTGCCGCCGAGCAGCGGACTCACCGCGTACAAGCGCCAGATGCCGTCGTGCCCGCGCGAACGGAACGTGCGCGTCTGGCCGGCCGGCAGCTGATCGCGCAGCTGCTCGTGAATCAGACTGTTGCGCGGCAGTGGCGACTTCGCCGGCGAACGACTCGCATCGCGCGTGATGATCTCGCCGCGACTGTCGAGCAGCGCGAACGCTGCGCCATCTTCCGAACGTGCGCCGCGTTGATAGCGTTGTGCAAGCCAGTCGAGACCGATGAACAGCGCGACCGAGCCTTGAATCAATCCCTGGTCGTCGACCAGCGGTACCGCGGTGACGATGCCCCAGCTGCCGAGCCAGCGGCTGACGATGAGATCGCTGACGACGAAGCCGTCGCCCGCCATGATGTCGCGGAACCACACGCGATCGTCGACTTTCACGACCTGCGGCATCGGCCCGGAGGCGCAGGAAACGAGACCCTCCGCGTTCACGACCATGGCGCCTTCGTATTGCTCCAATCCGCCGATCGAGCGTTGCAATGCCCGGCGGCACGCGGGGCCGGTGCCGGCCCGCACATCGGGCTGGGCGGCGAGACTCGTGAGGATTTCTCGCGAAGCGGCGATCACGTTGACCTCTTCGCTCGCGGCCAGCTGCGCGGCCTGCGCGAGGTTCTGCTCGATGATCCGCATGCTGCTGCCGTAGCTGGAGATCGCCTGCA
>CADEEJ010000038.1:12993-27045 GCA_902826315.1 uncultured Steroidobacter sp. | reverse complement strand
GGGGACTCTTGCCATGCGGCTCTTTGCAGCGACCACGGCCCTTGTTCTTGCAACGTTCGGCGGCAACGCCGGTGCAGCTGCTGCTGCTGCGCCGGAGCTCACGAGCGCCGACGTCAATGCGTGGCTGGATGGGTTCGTGCCCTACGCCATGGGCACAGGCGACATCGCAGGCGGCGTCATCACCGTCGTCAAAGACGGCCAGGTGTTGGCGAACAAAGGCTACGGATACGCCGACGTCGCGGCGAAGAAACCCGTCGACCCCGAGCGCACGTTGTTCCGCGCCGGTTCCGTTGCGAAGCTCGTAACGCATACCGCGGCGATGCAGCTGATCGAGCAAGGCAAGCTCGATCTCGACGGCGACATCGCGCAGTACCTGGACTTCCCGGTTCCCGACGCAGCTGCCTACGGCAAGCCGGTCACGCTGCACAACCTCATGACGCACACCGGCGGTTTCGAAGAGCTGGTGCGCGGCCTGATGGCGAGCGATCCGAAAGTGCACATGCCGCTGGAAACCTACGTGAAGGCGACGACGCCGACGCGCATCTTTCCGCCGGGCGAAGTGCCTTCGTACTGCAACTACTGCCTGGCGCTCGAGGGCTACATCGTGCAACGCGTGTCGGGCGAGAACTTCGACGACTATCTCGACAAGCACATCTTCGCGCCGCTCGGCATGAGCAACTCCACGTTCCGCCAGCCGCTGCCGGAACAGCTCAAGGAACAGATGTCGAACGGCTATCGGACCGCGTCCCAGCCGCCCGGCTATTTCGAGCTGGTCGGACCGGCGCCGGCAGGCAGCCTGAGCACGACGGGCGCCGACATGGCGCGCTTCATGATCGCGGAAATGCGCGCGTATTCCGGTGCGGAGTCGACGCTGCTGGGACATGAAGCTGCGCAGCGCATGCAGACGACGATGTTCAGGCCAGTGCCGCCGACCCTCGGCATGGCCGTCGGGTTCTTCGAGCGCGATCGCAACGGCCATCGTGTCCGCGAACATGGTGGCGACACGCAGTTCTTCCACAGCAAGCTCGCGCTGTTCATGGATGACAACGTCGGCATCTTCCTGTCCTTCAACAGCACCGGCAAAGAAGGCGCCGTAGGCGCGCTGCGCGAGGCGATATTCGCGCAGTTCGCCGATCGCTACTTCCCGGCGCCGCTCGCCTCTCTGCCGGAGGCGAGCAAGGCAGGGGAGAGCGGGCAGATCGTGGCCGGGCGTTACGCAGCGTCACGTCGAGCCGAAACGACTTTCTTCAAGCTCTTCTCGTTGCTCGGGCAGGCGAACATCGCGCCGAACGACCAAGGCATCCTCACCGTGCCGGGCCTCAACGAGCTCAACGGCAAGCCGAAGGAATGGCATGAAGTCGCGCCGTTCGTCTGGCGCGAGAGCCACGGTCCGGAGCAGGTCGCGGTGAAGGTGGAAGGCGACGTGAAAATGCTGAGCGCGGACGAAGTCGGCGGCATCCTCGTGCTGCTACCGGTGCCGTGGCAGCAATCGGGCGCGTGGATTCTGCCGGTGGTCGGCATCGCGAGCGTGATCCTCGCGCTCACCGTTCTCGCATGGCCGATCGCGGCCTGGCGCAGACGTCGGCGTGGCACACCGCTCGCGCTGTCGCCGCGCGAGTTGCAGATCTATCGGCTCGCTCGTGTCGTCGCACTCGTCGATGTGCTGTTCCTCGTCGGTTGGATGGGCATCGTGTCCGCCGGCAGCGCGGACCTCGCGGCCTACGACGGCCGGCTCGACACCTGGTTCCATGTGCTCCACCTGCTCGGGTTCGTCGGCGCGGCCGGCGCGCTCGTCGCGATCTGGAATGGCTGGCTCGCGATCGCCGGCAAGCGCGGCTGGAAGGCGACGGCGTGGAATGTTGGCCTCGCAGCCTCCTGCGTTGCCGTTTCCTGGTTCGGATTCGCCTTCAACCTCATACGGTTGAAGCTGCAGTACTGAGCTTGCGGCAGTGCGAAAACCTGTCAGACAGGATCTGGCGTAGTAAGGCCTTTCCGGCGCTACACATGACGTAATCAGGGAATATCCTATCCAACCTGTTTGACAGGTAGCCGATAGCATCTGTACAGTCCCGCCCGCCAACTGGGGAGGGGACATGGCTCAATTGCACTCCGTGCCGACTTTGCAGAAGCCGACGCTATCGGCCCAGGTCGCACGCCACTTGCTCGACCTCATCGCCCAGCAGGGCCTGCGCCCGGGCGCTCTCGTGCCAAGCGAAGTGCAGATCTGCAAGGACCTCGGCGTCAGCCGCGGCAGCGTGCGCGAGGCGTATCGGACGCTCGCCGCCCTGGGCATCCTGGAAATCGAAAGCGGGCGCCGTCCTCGTCTGCAGTCGGTCAGCGAGCACGTGCTCGCGCAGGTTTTCGGTTATGCGCTGAAGACAGCGCAGGTCAACGCGACGCACGTCATCGACACGCGTCGCGCGATCGAAGTGCAGGGTGCGCAGCTCGCCGCCCGCAACGTCACCGACGCGCAGAAGGTTTCTCTCCGGGGCCTGGTCGACCAGATGCGTTCGGCGCTCGGCGATCGCGATCACTCGCGCCGTGTCACGGCCGACATGGCGATTCACACGACGCTCGCGGAAGCGAGCTGCAATCCGCTCAATCCGTTGCTGCTGGCCGCGCTGCGTGCGCCGCTCGAACAGGTGATGCTCATCGATCTCGGCAACCGCCGCAGCGAGTCGGAGCTGATCCGCATCGTCGACGCGCACGATGCGATCGTCGAGCGCGTCTGCGCGGGCGACGCAGTCGGCGCCGGCGCGGCGATGGCGATGCACTTCGATCTGTCGGTCGGCTCGATCTCGACGAATGAGCATGCGGCAGTGACTGCCGAAGTGCCCGCGAGCCTCGCATGAGCCCATCTGTGCAACAGGCGGTCGAAGCTCTGCGCGAGCACTTTGGTACGCGCCTGAGCACAGGGGCCGCTCACCGCGAGCAGCACGGTCGCGGCGAGGCGTTCGCGCAGGCTTTTCCACCCGATGCGGTGATCTGGCCGGAGAACACCGGCGAAGTCAGCTTGATCATGCGGACGTGCCATGAGCTGCGCGTGCCCGTGATCGCGTACGGAGCGGGGACGTCGCTCGAAGGTCACGTCAGCGCGCCGCGAGGCGGCATCTGCCTCGACATGACACGCATGGATCTCGTGCTCGCCGTACACGCCGACGATGCGGACTGCGTCGTGCAGCCCGGCGTGACGCGCGAAGCGCTCAACACTTTCCTGCGCGACACCGGCCTGTTTTTCCCCGTCGATCCGGGCGCGAATGCGACGCTCGGCGGCATGATTTCCACGCGCGCCTCAGGTACGACCACCGTCCGTTACGGAACGATCGCGCACAACGTGCTCGCGCTCGAAGTCGTGCTTGCGAACGGCGACGTCGTTCGTTGCGGCAGCCGCGCGCGCAAATCGTCTGCCGGCTATGACCTGGTGAGGCTGATGACGGGCGCCGAAGGCACGCTGGGCATCATCACCGAAGCAACGCTGCGTCTGCATGGTCAGCCCGAAGCGGTCGGCAGCGCTGTCTGCTCGTTCGGCGATCTACGTGGTGCAGTCGAAGCAGTCATCGAGCTGATCCAGTCGGGTGCGCCTCTGGCTCGTATCGAGTTCCTCGACGAGGTGCAGGTTCGTGCCTGCAACCTGTATTCGAAGATGTCGCTGCGCGAGGAGCCGACGCTCTTCATCGAGTTCCACGGCACCGAGAATAGCGTCAAAGAGCAATTCGAGCGCGCGCGCGAAGTCGTGCAGTCGCACGGCGCGACCGGTTTCGACTGGGCAGCAGATGAACAGCGCCGCAGCCAGCTCTGGCGCGCGCGTCACGCTGCATATTTCGCGGCGCTCGGCCTGCGTCCCGGTTGCGAATGCGTCGTCGCAGATGTCTGCGTGCCGATTTCCGGTCTCGCGGAGTGCGTGGCGGCCGCGCGGCGCGAGATCGACGCCGCGGGATTGATCGCACCGATCGTCGGCCACGTCGGCGACGGCAATTTTCACGTCTTGTTTCTGTTGAAGCCCGGCGACACCGAAGAGCGTGCGCGCATGGAGCGCGTCTACGACGCGATGATCGAGCATGCGCATCGTCTCGACGGCACCTGCACGGGCGAGCATGGGATTGGCCTTGGGAAACGCGACAAGCTGGTCGCGGAGTTCGGGGAGACGGTCGTCGCGCTGATGCGGCGACTCAAGGAAGCCTGGGATCCTCACGACATCCTGAATCCGGGGAAAGTGTTCCAGACCTGACAGTCTTGCAGTAGGGGGATCAATGCGCGATTTCAAAAGCCGGGTGCAGCCCGGAGGGGCGGGTTTTGCCCTGATGTTTCTGGCGACGGTGGCAGCGGCCCAGACGCTCGACACGGGGACGATCGAACAGGTCACGGTGACTGCGCGTAAACGCGACGAGTCGCTGCTGGACGTGCCGATCTCGATCACCGCGGTGACCGAGGACGCCATGGATCGCAACGGGTTGCGCTCCATCGCCGACGTCGCACCGACGGTGCCCGGGCTGAACGTGAACTCCGACAGCGTCGGCCGCGCGTTCGTTTCGATCCGTGGCATCGGCACGGCGTTGCAAGCGGGCGTGCAGCCCGGTGTCGGCGTGTTCCAGGACGGCGTGTACGCGCCGCAGACGTCGTACATCAACAACCCGACGCTCGACATCCAGCGCATCGAAGTGCTGCGCGGCCCGCAGGGCACGCTGTACGGCAAGAACACGCTGGGCGGCGCCATCAACATCATCACGCGTCCGCCGAGCGAGATCTTCGAGGGCAAGTTCTACGCGGGCTACACCGACGACGACAATGGCCAGGAATTCGGCGCCCGCATCGGCGGACCGCTGAGCGATTCGGTGCGCGCGAAGATCGCCGTTGCGTCGCGCGACGCGGACGGCTTCTACAAGAGCAAACTGCTAAGGACCCGCGTCGATGATTCGAGCAGCGATCAGATCGACGGCACGGTCGTGTGGGACGCGAGCGATGACGTGCGCCTCACCGTGAACGGCTACTTCCTCGACTTCGAAGGCCCGTCGACGAACTACAACCACGTCAACGGCCCGACGGACTACCGCGACAACGTGCGCATGAACGTCATCGGCCGGCAGGACTTCCAGTACACGGGCGCCAACGTCAAGTTCGAGTTCCCGCTGAACGCGTGGAACACCAAGGTCACCGCGATCGGCGCTTACGACAAGCGCGAGCTGGACGCCGTGAGCGACGGTGACTTCCTGGCGCTCGACATCGTGCGCGCAAGCGGCAACGGCACCGACAAGACGACCACCGCTGAATTGCGCTTCGACACGACCTTCTCGGACACGTTCTCGACGCTGCTCGGCCTTTTCGCGAGCCGTGAGGAATCCGACGCGCTCTCTCGGCAGACACTCGTGCCGGCGGCGCGGACTGCCAATAGCTTCTCCGAGCGCAGTGGCAACACGTACTCCGTCTTCGCGACCGGCTTCTGGCGCCTGGCGGAGGACTGGGAACTGTCGGCGGGCGTGCGCCTCGATGAAGAAGATCGCGAGCAGGACAGCAGGACCACGATCTCGACGCTGCCTGGCGTCGTGCTGACCGATCCGCATCGCGAGATCGATTCGTCGGAAGTCGAGCCGCGCGTGTCGCTGACCCGGCACCTCACGAAGGACGCGATGGTGTATGGCTCGGTCGCGAAGGGCTATCGCGGCGGCGGTTTCAACGCAGCCAGCGTGCCCGCGCGGTTCTCCACCTATGGCGGCGACACCGTGTGGACGTACGAGCTCGGCGGCAAGGCGACTTCATCCGACGGCCGCTGGCTCGTGTCGAGCGCCGTCTACTACAACGACTACACCGACTTCATCGGCCAGAACGCGCTCGCGATCGGGCCGGGCGGTGGGCTCGTGTCGATCGACCTCAATCTCGGCGACGTCGAGTCGTACGGGTTGGAGACCGAAGTGGTCGCGGCGCTCACCGACAACTGGAAGCTGAGCGGCAGCGTCACACTGATGCACGCACGCATCACGGATCAGAGCGGTTGGCTTGCGGTCACAGGCACTCCGCTCGCGACTGACCGGCTGCTGTTCCAGCCGGACTGGAACGCGAGCATCAGCTCCGATGTGACCGTGCCTGTCGGCACGGGCGACGTGTCGTGGAACCTCGGCATCGTTGGTAAGGGCAGCCGGCCTGGCTCCAGCTTCGATCCGACGACGCCGTCGATGCTCGACAGCTACACCGTCGTGAATACGTCGGTCACTTATCGCCGCAACGGCTTCAGCGCCAGCGTGTTCGCGAACAACCTGTTCGGTGAGGACTACTTCGAGTCCTTCATCGACGGCTCGCTGCTCCAGGCGCTCGGCTTGCTGAACCAGGATCTCGGCATCCTGGGCACGCCGCGCAAGGTCGGTCTGCGGCTGCAGTACGAGTTCTGATCGATGGGCATGGGGGCGGAGGGGGCGAGCACGCCCAGTAGCACGGTCCTGCGCAAAGCTGCGTGGCGACTGATTCCGCTACTGGGCGTGCTCTACTTCTTCGCCTTTCTCGACCGCGTGAACGTCGGCTTCGCGGCGCTCACGATGAACGTGGACCTCGGCCTGTCGTCCGCGGCGTTCGGCCTCGGCGCGGGCATCTTCTTCATCGGTTACACCGCGTTCGAGATACCGAGCAATGTGCTGCTCGAACGCTTCGGCGCGCGCATCTGGATCGCGCGCATCATGCTCACCTGGGGCGTGCTGTCGGCTGCGATGGCGTTCGTGCAAGGGCCGACGAGCTTCTACGTCGTGCGCTTTCTGCTCGGCGTCGCCGAGGCGGGCTTCTTTCCCGGGATCATCTACTACCTGACGTGCTGGTTTCCGGCGCGCGATCGTGCACGCATCATCGCGCTATTCATGATTGCGCTGCCGCTGTCGAGCGTCATCGGTGCGCCGATCTCGACAGCGCTGCTCGGCATCGAGGCCGGCGGCCTGCACGGCTGGCAATGGATGTTCCTGCTCGAAGCGATTCCAACGATCGTGCTCGGGTTCGTCGTGCTGCGCTTCCTGCCGGATCGGCCGAGCGATGTAGCTTGGCTGACGCGACTGGAGAAGGTGTGGCTGGGGAGTCAGCTGGCGACCGAAGCCAGCATGCACGGTGCGCATGCGCACAGCCTCAAGGAGGCTCTGCTGCTACCTCGCGTGTGGCGCTACGGTCTCGTGTACTTCTGCGTGCTCGTCGGGCTGTATGGTTTCAGCTTCTGGCTGCCGCAGATCATTGCCTCGCTCGGCAAGCTCAGCAATGTGCAGGTCGGTGCGGTCACGACGATTCCGTATGCACTCGCCTGCATCGCACTCGTATTGTGGGGCCGGCATTCCGACGCGACCGAGGAGCGCTCGTGGCATGTCGCGCTGCCGCCGCTGCTCGCGGCGCTCGCACTCGCGTCCAGTGGCTGGCTCACTGATCCAATCGCGGCATTCGGTGGACTGTGTCTCGCGGCGATCGGCATCTATGCCGGCTTGCCGGCGTTCTGGGCGCTCGCGAGCCGTGGGCTGCAAGGCGCAGCTGCCGCAGGCGCCATCGCGTTGATCAACTCGATCGGCAACATCGGCGGTTTTTTAGGTCCGGTTGCGATCGGCTTCGTCAAACAGCGCACGGGCAGCTTCGCAATCAGTATGCTATTCATCGCGTCGTGCCTGGCAGTGGGAGCCGGCATCGTCGTGTGGGAGCGCACGCGCGAGCTGCGCACGATCGGTCTGGTCAGCAAGGTGTCGTCATGAAGAAGAAGTACATCGCTCTGGCAATCCTGATGTCGTCCGCAACGTTCGTGCAGGCGCAGGACGATGCGACGGGCGCATGCGAGAAGATGCAGAGCTTCGCGATGGACGGCGTCGTCATCGACAGCGCCACAGCCGAGCGGTCGGGCAAGTTCCAGACTTCGCTCGGCCCGGTGTTGAACAACCTGCCTGCGTTCTGCCGCGTCGTCGGCCATGCGACACCGACGCCGCAATCCCGCATCGGTTTCGAAGTCTGGCTACCGGAGAAGAACTGGAGCGGCCGTTACGTGCAGGTCGGCAATGGTGGGCTCGCCGGCGTCATTTTTCATACGCTGCTCGGACAGATGCTCGAGCGCGGCCACGCGACGGCGTCGACGGACGACGGTCATACCGGAAGCCCGATCGACGGCAAGTGGGCGATCGGGCAGCCCGAGAAGATCCGCGACTTCGCCGAGCGCGCCGTGCATGTGCTGAGCGACATCGGCAAGCAAGTGACCAAGCAGTACTACCAGAACGCCGCGCAACGCTCGTACTTCTTCGGTTGCTCGGAAGGCGGGCGGGAAGCGCTGATCGAAGCACAACGCTTTCCGCAGGATTTCGACGGCATCGTCGCCGGCGCGCCGGCGCACTACTGGACGGATCTGTTGACCGGGTTCGTGCGTGCCGGCCAGGCGTTGCACAAAGACCCGGCGAGCTTCATTCCGCCCGCCAAGCTGCCGATCATTCAGCAGGCAGCGTTAGCGGCATGCGATGCGAGCGACGGCGTGAAGGACGGCCTCGTCTCCGCACCCGAGAAATGCAAATTCGATCCGCAAGTGCTCGCGTGCAGGAGCGCCGGCGATGAGTCGCAGTGTCTGACGGCGGCGCAAGTGACCGCATTGCGTGAGCTTTACAAAGTCGGGTATGTGCCCTCCGGCGAGAACGAAGTCTCTGCGATGGGCGGCGGCGTGCGGCAATACGCCTTCGGTGGCGCGCCGGGCCAGAGCTTCCAGGTCATGTTCGCGAACGGCTTCTTCGGCGGCTTCGTTTACCAGAAAGCCGATTGGGATTTCCGCAGCTTCGACTGGACGAAGGATGCGAAGATCGCGGGCACGAAATTCGGCGCGCTGCTGGATGCATCCAAGACCGATCTCAGCGAGTTCAATCGCCGCGGCGGCAAGCTGATTCAATATCACGGCCTGCTCGACGGCTCGATTCCGCCTGCGATGTCGACGAAGTACTACGACAGCGTCGTGAAGCAGACCGGCGGCGTCGGCAAGACGCAGGACTTCTATCGCCTGTTCATGGCGCCCGGCGTGCTTCACTGCGGTTTCGGCCCCGGGCCGAACGCATTCGGTAATTTGGGCCCGCGTCCGCCAGCGGATGCAGGGCACGACACGTTGCTCGCACTTCAGAAGTGGGTGGAAGAGGGCGTCGCACCGAAGCAGATCGTCGCGACGAAGTACGTCGATGACGATCCGGCGAAAGGTGTCACGATGACGCGTCCGCTGTGCCCGTATCCGCAGACCGCGCAGTGGGACGGCAAGGGCAAAGTCGAAGAGAGCGACAGCTTCTCCTGTAAGTAGCCGTCGAGCGGCGAAGCCGCACTGATTGATTTTGTGCTGTCGTCGCCGCGTCTGCGGAACCCGACAGTATTGGCGACAGTTTTCTCCTGGTTCTCGCAGTTCACGAAAGCTCGCGGCGAGCAGGAGAGATTCATGGGTACTGAGACACAAGATCCGGGCAGCCAGCCCAAGCCGACTCCACCTGGAGTGCTACCGCCCGATGAAGGGCAGGACGTTCCGAAGACTGGACGCGATCCTTCCGATCCGCTCGATCAGGATGCGGCCGACGACGACGTTCCCGGCGAAGACGACGGCGACGAAGGCGATGAAGACGAGACCGGCAAGATCGAGCTGCCCGGCGCAACCGGCCAAGGCGATCAGCGCGATCCCTCCATTCCTCCGGCGTAATCCATAAAAAACTGCAGGTCGCGAGGCTTAACGGCCTCGCGATCTTTGCGTCACGTCGGGGTCGTGTAACGCCGACGTCGGCAAACGCCGGCTTGCCTGCAAAACGAGCGACCTATACGAAGAGCAATCAATACGAATCGTTCGGAGTCGGGGATAGTCATGTCAGTCGTACAACTTTACCGCCAAGCGGCAGTCCATTCGCGCGCACCTCTCGCAATCCTCTGGCTCGCGGCAGCGTTGCTGATCGGCAGCACAGCTTTGAGCGCAACTCTGCCGAGCGGATTTGCCGAGACACGCGTCGCCACCGGCCTGGCGAGTCCGACAGCAATGTCTTTCGCGCCCGACGGGCGTCTCTTCATCTGCGAGCAAGGCGGTCGACTGCGCGTCGTCAAGAACGGCGCCTTGCTCTCGCAGCCCTTCCTCACGCTCAGCGTGAACTCATCCGGCGAGCGCGGCCTGCTCGGCGTCGCCTTCGATCCGAACTTCGCTACCAACGGCTTCGTGTACGTCTACTACACGACTGCCTCCTCACCCGTTCACAACCGAGTGAGCCGCTTCACGGCGAGCGCGAGCAATCCGGACGTAGTTGCGGCCGGCAGCGAAGTGCAGCTGTTGAACCTGCCGAATCTCAGCTCGGCGACCAATCACAACGGCGGCGCGATCCACTTCGGCACGGACGGTAAGCTGTACATATCCGTTGGCGACAACGCCAACTCGGCGAACTCGCAACCGCTCACGACACCGCTCGGCAAGTTTCTGCGCATCAATGCCGACGGCTCGATCCCTGCAGACAATCCGTTCGTGAGTCAGACGACCGGTATCAACCAGGCGATCTGGGGGCGCGGTCTGCGTAATCCGTTCAATTTTGCGATCGACCGCACCAACGGCCGCATCCACCTCAACGACGTCGGCGAGAACTCGTGGGAGGAAGTGAACCACGCGATCGCCAGCGCGAACTTCGGCTGGCCGCAGACCGAGGGCCCGAACCCTTCAGGCTCTCCGGGCGTGCGCTATCCGGTTCACACCTATCAGAATGCCGGCTCGAATTGCGCCATCACCGGCGCAGCTTTCTATCGGCCCGTGACCGCAAACTTCCCGGCCGAGTATGCGGGGCGCTACTTCTTCGGCGACTTCTGCGGCGGCTTCATCCGCATGCTCAGCCCGCCGAACTACACGACCTCGGCAGGCTTCGCGACCGGCATCAGCTCGCTGGTCGACATTCAGACTGCGCCCGACGGTTCGCTGTACTACCTTGCGCGCGGTGGCGGCGAAGTGTTTCGAGTGCGGTTCACTGCCAACTCGGCGCCGAGCATCACGTCGCAGCCCGCGAACAGAACAGTCTCCGCGGGACAGTCGGCGAGCTTCAGCGTCGCGGCCTCGGGTACGGCGCCGCTGCGCTATCAGTGGCAACGCAATGGCGCGAACATCTCGGGTGCGACGTCCACGACTTACACGCTTCAGTCGACCGTCGCAGCCGACAACGGTGCAACCTTCCGCGCGGTCGCGAGCAATGACTTCGGCTCCGCCACCAGCAACGCAGCAACGCTGACGGTTCTGACCAATGGCGCGCCGACAGGCTCGATCAGCTCGCCGACAGCCGGTACCCGCTATCGCGGTGGACAGACCTTCACGTTTGCCGGCACGGGATCGGATCTCGAAGACGGCGCGCTGCCGGCGAGCGCGTTCACCTGGCAGGTGGACTTCCATCACGACGATCACTCGCATCCGCATGTGCCGGCGACCAGTGGCGTTACGACCGGTACATTCAGAATCGCGGACCGCGGTGAAACATCGGCGAACGTGTTCTATCGTGTGATCCTTACAGTGCGCGACTCCGCGGGCTTGACGCACACCTCGTCGGTCGACGTGTTGCCGTCGACTTCAGTCGTGCGCATCGAGAGCAACTTGCCGAATGCGCAGCTCACGCTCGACGGCACGCCGATCACTGCGCCGTTCACGTTTACCGGCGTCGAAGGCGTCATTCGCACGTTGGGTGCGGTGTCGCCACAGACTTCCGGTAGCACCAACTACGACTTCGCGTCCTGGTCCGACGGCGGTGAGCGGACGCACGAGATTGCGACGCCAACCGACGATGCGACGTTCACGGCACTGTTCCAGCCTGCGACGGCGTCGCAATTGTTCTCGGACAACTTCGAGACGGCGCGCGGCTGGGTGCTCGCTTCGGTCGGAAATACCGCTAGGACAGGTCGCTGGCAGCGAGGCGACCCGCAGCCGACGAGTCAGGGAGTAGCACTGCAGCCGGACGCATGTTACGCGGGGTCGGTGAACTGTCTCGTCACGGGGCTGACTGCCGGCACGCAGGCGGGAACGAACGACGTCGATGGCGGGATCACTACGATCGAGTCACCGGCGATCTCGCTGCCCGCGGCCAGTACCATCACGCTGCGATTCCGCTACTTCGTGGGTTACCTGGCGAACGCGACGAACGAGGACTACTTCCGCGTGAAGATCGTCATGCCCAGCGGTGCGACGCAGGCAATCTTTACGCGCCGAGGCACTGCCAGCAATGTGGCGGCGGCGTGGACGTCGCAGTCAGTGAACATCAGCACGTACGCAGGACAGAACGTGCGCCTGCGCTTCGAGGCACTCGATGCAGGCACGGGTAGTCTCGTCGAAGCGGGCGTCGACGATGTGACAATCACGAAGCAGTAGCGGCCGAGGCAGCAGCTGGCTCGGGCGCGGCGCTGGCGCCCGAGCGTCAGTCGCTCACTCAATCGAGCATGTTGGCAGGCACTTTGCCGCCGTGTGCGGCAAGTTCCTTCATCACGCGCTTGTGCAGCCAGATGTTCATCGCCGCCGAATCGCTCTGGTCGGCCGTGTAGCCCAGCTCGCGCGCGAGCTCCTTGCGATTTTCCAGGCTCGAATCCATCCCGACCAGCTTCATCAAGTCGACGATCGACGTCTGCCAGTTCAGCTGCTGTTTGTTGTCGGCGGCCATCTTCTTCAGCACCGCTTCGACGTCGACGGGTTGCGGAGCGGCAGGCGCCGGCTTCGGTTGTGCTGTCGCAGGTCCGGCACTTGCCGACGGCGCACGCCCAACCGACGGCGGCGGCGCGGACGGCGTGTTCGGTCGCGCTTCAGCCTTGTTGCCGAAAATCGCGTCTTTGATCTTGCTGAAGATGCTCATAAAACCTCCACCGCGGGCTCGGACAGATCGGACCGTAAAGCGAGGAAGGAACGGCGAGTGCCGGTATTAGTTCCTCGGCTGCCCGGCGCGCCGCGCGTCGGTGTTCGCATTACATCCGTGCCCCGACTTTCCAGCCGGCATCTATCGCAGTAAGGTTCCCGCGTTACATTGCGGCGCGGGGCCGCTGCATGGGGGATCCAGTGGCTGATCAGGTTCGTGTGCAAGCGCAACTGCGTGCGCTGGCGGAGTATCTTGCGCGCCGTCGCGACGTCCTGCTCGAAGCGTGGCGCCTCGCAACCGACCTCGATGCCGAAGTGACCTCAGCGGCGACCAGCACGCGCACGCAATTCGTCGATCACATCCCTGACGTGCTGGACGCATTCGAAGACCGCCTGCGCGCGCAGAGCGCAGACGCAAAAGCAGAAGCCCGCGTCGAGCAGAAGGAATGGGCAGCGGAGCATGGCACGCATCGCTGGCAGCAGGGTTATCGGTTGACCGAGACCATGCGCGAGTGGGGGCATTTGCAGATGGCCGTGCTCGCAGAGCTGGAGCGTTACGGCGCGCAGCAGCCGGAACTGGAGACCGACGTACTGGGCATCGCGCGCCGCGAGCTCGTGCGACTGGCGAACGACGGTGTCTGTGCGAGCGTCGCGCGCTATACGCAACTTCAGCAGAGCGAAGCTGCCAGCCGCCTCTACGACCTGGAGACGGCACTCGAAACTCTGCAGGCCATCGAGCTGGATCGCGCGGAAAGTTGGCGTCAGGCGGCACATGACCTGCGCGGCAGCGCGCACGTGATCGTCAACGCTTCGGCGGTGCTGAATCACGAGAACCTGCCGGACTCCAAGCGGCTGGAGATTTCGCAGACGTTGTCGGTCGCTGCGACGTCATTGAACGCGCTGCTGATCGACCTGCTCGATCACGCGCGTCTCGAAGCCGGGCATGAGCACCGCAATCTCCGCGAGTTCGACGTGGCCAGCGTGATCAAGGCGTACTGCGAGTCGGCCCGCGCACTCGCCGGCGAGCGCAACCTGTTCCTGAAATGCGAAGGTCCCGCGTCGCTGGTGGTGCAGGGCGACTCGGTGAAGGTTCAGAGAATTCTGCAGAACCTGGTGTTGAACGCGCTGAAGGTCACGCAGTCAGGCGGCGTGCGCGTGACGTGGGAAGCGAGCGAATCGTCCGAGGCGAATCAATGGGCGCTGTGCGTGCAGGACACCGGCCCGGGCTTCGTCGCGAGCGGGTTGCCGATCAGGAA
>CADEEJ010000038.1:5550-12893 GCA_902826315.1 uncultured Steroidobacter sp. | reverse complement strand
AGCGGATCGGCCTGCAGGTCGTACAGCTCGTCGATGTCCCATATGCCGTGATAGCGGATGTACTTGTAGCGGTCCTCGCGCAGCGCATGCGTCGTGGGCGTCTGCGGGAAGTTTCGTTCCCAGTAGTACTCATATAAGAAGGATTCGCGCCACGAGACGCGCTCGGAGCGAGCCAACGGCAAGGCGCTGCGACCCTCGATGTGCTCGGGAGCGACCAGCCCCGCTGCTTCGAGCAAGCTCGGCGCGACATCGATATTGGCCACGACTTGCTCGACGACCGTCCCCGCCTTGAACAGCTCGGGGCAGTGCATGAGCATCGGCACTCGCATCGATTCCTCGTACGCGGTGCGCTTGTCGATGAGACCGTGCTCGCCGAACGCGAAGCCGTTGTCGCCCATGTACAGAATGAGCGTCGATTCGAGCAGCCCACGGCGTTGCAGATGCTCCAGCAGCGTCGCGATGCTTTCATCGACCGCGAGCAGAGTCTCGCAGTAACGCTTGTAGTACTCGCCGATGTCGAGCGTGCCGTGGTACGGGAAGTCGACTCCGTGCCAGCTGTTGCGCTGGTTCTGCGCCCACATCGGTCGCAATGCTTCCTTGCCTGGCGCCGCGTTCCACGTCGCCGGCCGCTCGAAGCGCTCATTGGCATAGCGGCCCTTGTGACGAGCGGCCGGTATGAAGTCCGCATGCACTGCCTTGTGCGACACGCACATATAGAACGGGCGATCGGCGGAGCGCTTTTCGAGCCACTGCACCGCGTAGTCGGTGAGCTCGTCGGTGATGTAACCCTTTTGCGGGACGCGCAGGCCATTGACGTTGAGACCCGACTTGCTCGGCAGGTACGTGCCCTGGCCGGGGAAGCTGACCCAATGATCGAACCCACGCTGCGGCGAATCGCTTTCGCGCTCGCCGGCGACGTCGCCGCCCATGTGCCATTTGCCGATGAACGCGGTCTCGTAGCCCGCCTGTTGCAGGTACTGCGGAAAGAAGACCAGCGCCGGATCGATCGGATGATTGTTGTCCACGACGCGATGCTGATGCGCGTAGAGCCCGGTGAGGATGGATGCGCGCGAAGGAGAGCAGAGCGCCGTCGTCACGAACGCATTCTTGAAATGCACGCCATCGCGCGCGAGCCGATCCAGCGCCGGCGTCTGCGGATAGCCGCGCTTGCTCAGGAAGCCCATGGCGTCGTATCGATGATCGTCCGTCAGTACGAACACGATGTTGCGTGGCTTGGTACCCGGTCGACGAGCCAGCGGTGTCAACGCGCTCCGTCCCGGCGTCTGGGCCCCTGCGGGCCATGAGTGCAGGGCAAACGGCAGCGCGGCGCCGAGCGAGCACAGCAGGAAACGGCGACGGTCGAATGAGTCGGTCACGCGAGCTCTCCGCGGCTGGGATGTCCGGTTTCCGACAATAAACGCGTTTCTCTCCCCGAACCAGAAACGGGGAGCGCTTTATGACCGGAACATTCCTGCGGCAGTCCTGCCGCGTCCTTCTGCTTGCAACACTGTTGAGCGGCGATCCGCGCGAGGCCCTTGCGGCACCGCCGCCACCTGTCGTCACGGCCTCCGTGGGTGTCAAGCAGATCGACTTGTCCTGGCCGGTCGTGTCCGGCGCCGCCTACTACGTCGTTCGGGAACGCGCGGCTGCGGGAGCGCAGTTCGTCGCGGTCTCATCGAAAATCTGGCAGGGAAAAGTCGGCACGGTGCTGAAATTCAGCCGCGCCATCCCCGTACATCGCACCGACTGGCTCAACGCCAGCTATGTCGTCGAGGCCTGCGAGACGGTAACCATCCCGTTCTGCAGCCGCTCGATCGAGCAGAGCATTGCGACCTTCGAGCTCGACGCAATCGGCCAACTCCGCGCACGCAACGTCGGCTCCGGTGATTTGTTCGGCTACTCGGTTGCAGCGAGCGCCGACGGAGCGACAGTCGCGATCGGCGCGCCGTACGAGGATTGCAGCTGCGTCGGCGTCGACCCATCCGCGCTCGATGACCTTGCACTGGATGCCGGCGCCGTCTACGTCTTCGTGAAAGGCGCGAGCGGCTGGAAGCAGCAGGCGTATATCAAGGCGCTTGCTACCGCACCGGCCGACTACTTCGGCATGACGGTCGCGTTGAGCGGCGATGGCAACACGCTGGCGATCGGCTCACCGGCGAAGAATCTCAGCGCAGGCGAGGTTCATCTGTTCGCGCGCGGCGGCGCGATCTGGAAGCCAAGGGCCGTTGTGATCCCATCGAACGGCGTTCGCGACGATCACTTCGGTTCTGCTCTCGCGCTCACTTACGACGGCGCGATTCTCGCCGTCGGCGCCAGCGGCGAGAGCGACGGCGCCGGTGCGGTCCACGTTTATTCCCGCGCGTCGAACGGACAGTCATGGTCGCAGACCGCGCTCCTCAAAGGCTCTGATCGGGACGTCCACGATCTGTTTGGCGTCGCCGTCGCGCTCGATGCGCGCGGCAGGACGTTGGCTGTTGGTGCGGAACGCGACGACAGCGCCGGCGCTGTCGACATCTATGAGCAGAATTCTGCCGGAGCCTGGTCGCACGCGAGCTATGTTCGCCCAGCGGTCTTCGACGCAGACGATATGTTCGGGTCCTCGGTCGCACTGAGCGCCGACGGTCTGCGGCTCGCGGTAGGTGCCGTGGGCGAAGACGGAGCCGCGACCGGCGTGAACGGCAATGCGAGCGACAACGCAGCACCCGAGAGTGGTGCCGCGTATCTCTTCACTCGTTCCGGCGGGCAGTGGATTCAGGATGCGTACGTCAAGGCCTCCGACGTCGATTCAGGAGACTACTTCGGCGGTGCGCTGGTGCTCGACGAGAATGGCAACACGCTCGCAGTCAGCGCGCGCTTCGAAGATGGTTCGGCAGTTGGCGTCAGCGGGCTTGCGGACGAAGCAATGCCAGGCTCTGGCGCGGCATTCCTATTCGAGCGCTCGGCCATCGACGGCCAGTGGGCTCAAGCGCGCTACATCAAGGCCCCGAATACCGGAACGGACGATCGATTGGGCGGGGCATTTCTTCACGGCGCGATCGCGCTGAGCGGTGACGGCGACACGCTCGTGGTGCCCGCGGCTGCTGAAGACGGTTTGAACGACGCGACGCCCGATAGCGGCGCCGTGTACCTCTACTAATTTCTCGGAGACAACCATGAAGAGCATCGCATGGCTGCTGATATCGGTGTGCCTGCTTACCGCGTGCGGCGGTGGTGATGGCAGCGACAGTTCAAGCAGCGGCACCACTGTCACACCGCCGCCCGCTAGTGGCATCGGATCTGCCGGCGGAACCGTCAACGGTCCGAGCGGCGCGAAGGTCGTCGTCCCTGCGGGCGCGCTTTCGCAGAACGTCAACATCGCCGTCGCGCAATCGAGCACTGGCGCGCCGGCGCTGCCGTCGGGTGTGACCACCGTTGGCCAGATGTTCGCGCTCACGCCTCACGGCACGCAGTTCGCGACGCCGGTGACGCTGACGATTCCGTTCGACGCAGCGGCTACGAACGGCGCGACCCCGCTCCTGTACAAGACGAACGCTCAGGGCAATTGGGAGACCGTCGCGGGTGCGACGTTCAACGCCGGCGTGGCGACAGCGCAGATCTCCAGCTTCTCGCACGCGCAGGTCGTTGTGCCGCCGCTGACTCGCAACGACCCCGTTCGTTCCTGGATTTTCCGCGTCGTGCCGGGCAATGGCGGCGATGAAATCGAGCTGGATCGCGACACCCAGGCCGGCGGCGACCTCGACGAGATCATCGAGTTCGGACCGTCCAGCCTGCCCACCGCCACTCTGTTCCGATTGCAGGAGTCGCAGCCCCCGGACCTCTTCTCCAGCGGTCACGTGTTCGGCACCAACAACGGCGTGACCTACGGCGCGCTGGCCGAGTCTCCGGACGGCCGGCTCGGTACGCCCGAGCCGATCGGCAGCACCACGATCTTTTCGCAGTCGCAGAGCTTCATCAAGAACTCCGCCGATGCGCGCCTCACGTACACGATCACGGCCGTGAACATACTCGCCAAGGACTACAACCCGCCCTTGCTGACGGGCCCCGCACCGCTCGTGGGTCAGATCACCTTCGATCTCATCGGCATGAACCCGCGGGAGTTCTACCGGGTCGCGGGCACGGCGTCGGCGTTCGGCGCGAACGAGCACTTCTTCTTCGAGGCCGAGACCAGCGCCACTTCGCCCGAGATGCTCTGGTTCCGCAACAATTTCAACTTCAAGGTCGAGGATATCGCGCTCAGCACTACCGGCCCCGACCCCGGCAACAGCTGCGAAGGCACGCAAGGGTTTCTCACGCTCGCGCGGCCGATCCCCATCCGCGTCGATATCTCCTCGATCGACGTGGGCGCCGAATTCACGATTCACTCGAGCATCATCGCTGCAGCAACGAACCGACGTGGCGGCGGATTCGGCGCCGATTGCCAGGCCTCGTACGTCGCCGCGTTCCTGCGCGATCCGGCCAGCATCGAAGGCACGACGATCGAATTCGAAGGGCTCACGCCTACGAACGATCCGTTGCCGCTGGAAGGATTGCAGCCGCGCCCCGACGATCCGGTCGAGTGCACGGCGGCTACGAATCCGTTGGCGGAAGCCGGTGTGCTGCAGTTCGAAGCGGCGAACTTCGTCGTCGACGAGTCGCCCAACGCGGTGCCGGTCATTGCTATCACTCGCACCGGCGGTGCGACCGGCAGGATCAGCGCGAAGTTCGCGACCAGCGACGGCACTGCGACCGGTGGCGACGACTACACAACGACCGACACCAACGTGTACTTCGCGGATGGCGAGTCCGGTCGACGGATCGTGAGGGTTCCCGTGCGTCGCGACATCCGTCCGGAAGGCGATGAGCTCGTCGAGCTCGCATTGTCTCAGCCCGGCGGTTGCGCAGTGCTCGGCACACAGTCGACCGCGACGCTGACGATTCGCGATGACGCAGCGATCATTCCTGTGCCGACGTTCACGGTCGGCGGCTCGGTCGACGGTCTCCAGGGTAGCGGGCTCATCGTCGAGGAAGTGACCACCGGTGCACGCGTGACGCCTGCTGCGGACGGCGACTTTGTCTTCAACTATCGCTTCCCGCAGGGCTCGCCGTACAACGTGCGCATTGCCAGCAATCCGACGAACCCGATTCAGACGTGCCGCGTCAACAATCCGACCGGCACGCTCACGAGCGAAAACGTCACGGATGTGAACGTGATCTGCGATACGCAGACGCCGTCCGGCTCGCTCGATCCGAGTTTCGGCTCGCAAGGCCGCGTGACGGCAGGTCTCTTCGGCGGCGCCGATGCGATCGCGATCCAGAGCGACGGCAAGATCGTCGGGCTCGGCGACATGCGTCTGGCGCGTTACAACGCCGACGGCAGCCTCGATACGACCTTCGGCACGGCGGGCGAAGTGACGATCACACTCGCGGGCACGCTCCAAGATGAGACGGCCGACGTGGCCATCCAGCCAGACGGCAAGATCGTCGTCGTCGGCGAGGCACGGCCGGGCAACGTCAATTCCCGCAACGACTTTGCCGTCGCGCGCTTCAATGCGGATGGTACGGTCGATACGACGTTCGGCACGGGCGGCAAGACCTACGTGGACTTCTTCGGCAGCCACGATCAGGCGAATGCCGTGCTCATTCAACCGGACGGTCGCATCCTCGCGATCGGACACGCGGCCACGGTGCTGGGTACGAACGACTTCGCAGTGGCACGCCTCACGAGTGCAGGAGCGCTCGACACCACGTTCGACACGGACGGCCGCATCAACGTCAACGTGCTGGGCGATGTGGACTTGGCGTATGCAGGTGCGTTGCAGACGGACGGTGCAGTCGTGATCGTGGGCGAAGTTGCGGCCAACAACAGCGACGGCGCGGACACGGGTCTCGTGCGTCTCACCGCGAACGGCACGCCCGACAGCACGTTCGGCACCAACGGCGTCGTGCACATCGCTTACTCGCCCTCCGGCGACGAGGCGGACGACGTTGCAATCCAGTCGGACGGGAAGATCGTGATCGCCGGCAACATGCTGGTCGGCAGCACGGCCGACTTCCTGATCGCTCGCTTGAATGCGGACGGTACCCGCGACAACTCTTTCGGCACCCAGGGCATCGTCACGACGGCCTTCGGTACGCTGCAGGATTTCGCACGGGCAGTCGCGATCCAGCCGGACGGCAAGATCGTCGCTGCGGGCCAGGCGTCGGCTGCGACGGCGACCGACTTCGGTCTCGTGCGCCTGAACAGCGACGGCACGTTCGATTCGAGCTTCGGCGGAGGGGGCAGCCTCATCGTCGACTTCTTCAGCAGCTCGGATGCCGCGCGCGACCTGGCTCTGCAGGCAGACGGCAAGATCGTGGTGGGCGGCGGTGCACGTAACGGCTCCACCAACGGGCTCGGGCTGGCACGGATCGCGCCCTGATCCGAGATGCCCATGAGGAACGAAGGAGCAATTGCCTTGATCCGCCACGCGGCAGTACGCTCTGCCGCGTGGGGATACCTGGGGATCTCGGCCAGCTCATCGAGCGTGCGCAGTCGGGTGACAGCAGCGCACTCGACGAGCTTTTCTCCGAAACATACGAAGATCTGCGGCGTCTCGCGCGGGCCCGCTTGCGTGCCGCGCCGCGGGTCACCGTGCTGGACACCGTCGCACTCGTCAACGAGTCGTGGATGCGGCTCAGCCAGGCCGGTCGGCTGCGCCCACAGGATCGGGCGCACTTCATCCGCTATGCGGCGAAAGCGATGCGTTCCGTCATCGTCGACTACGCTCGTCGCCGTATCACGGACCGGCGTGGTGGCGACCACACGCGCATCGAGCTCACGACCAGCATCGCCGATGCGGGGCATGCGGGTGAGAGCGAAATCATCGGCGTGCACGAGGCGCTCGAACAGCTCGGGACGGTCGATGCGCGCGCGGCGGAAATCGTGCAGATGCGCTATTTCGCCGGGATGAGCGAAAGCGATATCGCTACTGCGCTCGGCATCACCGAGCGGACGGTCCGGCGCGACTGGGCGAAGGCGCGGCTGCTGCTGGCCGAGGCAATGGAAAAATAGACGCAAACGGGGGTGCAGCGGATGGGCGACGACTCCGCGAAGCTCAGCGAGCTTCTCGACACTGCACTCGAGCTGCCGGCCGAAGATCGCGAGCGGTGGCTCGAATCGCTGCCGCTGGAACACTCGGCTCTCAAGCCGCGGCTGCGAGCGCTGCTCGCGCGTGCGGCAAAAATCGAGACGAGCGATTTTCTCGATACGCTTCCCAAGGTCGACGGCGACGCGGATGCTGCTGCGGGCGATGAGATCGGCCCGTATCGGCTGATCCGTGAGATCGGTACCGGTGGCATGGGCGCAGTGTGGCTGGCCGAGCGCT
>CADEEJ010000038.1:0-5450 GCA_902826315.1 uncultured Steroidobacter sp. | reverse complement strand
TGCAGATCGCGCGTTCCGTCGCTTACGCGCACAGCAAGCTGATCGTTCATCGGGATCTCAAGCCGACGAACATCCTCGTGTCGGCGGATGGACAGATTCACCTGCTCGACTTCGGCATCGCGAAGCTGCTCGAAGAAGGTCGTGCAGTCGAGACGAAGCTCACGCAGGTCGGCGGCCGGGCGTTGACGCCGGAGTATGCGTCGCCCGAGCAGATTCTCGGTCAGCCGGTCACGACGGCGTCGGATGTGTATTCGCTCGGCGTCATCCTGTACGAGCTGCTGACCGACTCGCGGCCCTACAGGTTGAAGCGCGACTCGCGCGGTGCGCTCGAAGACGCGATTCTCGAGGTCGAGCCGCCAGCTCCGAGCGCGAACGTCGAATCTGCGCAGCGCGCTCGTGCGTTGCGCGGCGATCTCGATGCGATCGTGCTCAAGGCGTTGAAGAAGTCGCCCGACGAGCGATATCGCACGATGGATGCGCTCGCCGATGATCTGTCACGCTATCTCGAAGGCCGTCCGGTGCTCGCACAGCCGGACAGCACGTGGTATCGGCTTCGAAAATTCGTGAAGCGAAATCGGCTCGCAGTTGGGGCCGCTGCTGCGATCTTCATGACCGTGCTCATCGCAGCCGCCGTCGCAACCTGGCAAGCGCGAGTCGCAATTGCGGAACGGGCGCGTGCGCAAGAGGCGAATCAGCTGATGGCGTCGGTCTTCATCGACGCAGATCCATATGGCGTCGCCGGCGGCAAGGTCAGTGCCGTGGACCTGCTGGAGCAGGCGCACCGGCGTATCGTCGCGAGCAAGACTGCCAGCCCGGAGCAACGCCTCGAACTGCTCACGCTGCTCGCTTACACGCTGAACAATTTTCAGGAAGTCGAGCGCGCTGAGGCAATCGCGAGTGCCGCCGTTGCCGAAGCGGAAAAGGCGTTGCCGGCGAAGCATCCAAAGCTGCTGCACGCGCGCGTCGTTCTGGCGTTTACTCATCGATACGTCGGCGAGCCGTCGCGGCTTGAAGCCGAGCTCAATACGCTACTGCCGATGCTTCGCGAGAGCACTGACGCCGATCCGGAGGACCTGCCGAGTGCCCTGGAGAGCGCCGCCGTCATGTCGCTGGGACAAGAGCGTCTCGATGATGCCGAGCGCTTTGCACGCGAAGGTATCGACGTGGCGTCGCGGCGTTTTGCGAGCGATCACCCGGTGGTCCTGACACAACAGTGGATGCTGGTGCAGGTGTTTGTTCAGCAGCGCAGCTCCGATGAGGCGTACGCCCTCGCGGGCGAGATCATGCCCAAGACGTTTGCCGCGTACGGCGGTGATGTTCGCAACCCGCACGTGATCGAAGCGCGTGAGCTTTACGGCCGCGTGTTGGCACGCACGGGACGGATCTCTGAAGGTATCGACGAGCTGGCGCGGGCTGTGCAGGGAGCGCGCGAACTTTTCGGGCCGACGAGCGTCGCAGTCTGCTATTTCGCGTCGAATCTTGCAGCTCAGCGCTTGCATTTGCGCCAGCTAAAGCCCGCGCTGGAAAACATCGGTGAGTCGCTCGCGGCTTGCGCCGTCGCTCCCGGCCGCGATTCGCTGACGTACACGATCACGCAGCATCTCGGCGCTGCGCTCAAGCTTGCGGCACGCAAGCCGCAGGCAGCCCTTGAAGACTTCAACGTCGCGACCGTGGCGTATGTGCGGGCCGGGGAAGCCGCTGCAGTTCGATTGAGGGATGCGAGGGCAGAGCGTGCTCTCGCGCTGGCGATGACAGGCGATGTAACAGGTGCGCGTCGCGAGCTCGATGCGCTCATTGCAGCGCAGCCCGCGGATTCGGCCAAAGCTGAGTACACATATATAAGAGGCGCTATCGAGCACCTGGCGGGGCGCTACACTGAAGCGGTCGCGCTTCAACAGCAGGCGCTGAGCCAGATCAAGGAAGGTCCGACGGCCGAGCACGCTCGCACGAAATATCTCGTTCAATCGGGGCTGAGTCGCGTTGCGTCAGGCGATGTCGACGCGGCAGAGAAGGATTTGCAGCGTGCCCTGGAGCTGGCGAAGACACTGGGATTGCAACTGGATCCGATGCAAGCAGATGCCCGCGTGGGGCTCGCGCGAGTGCATCTGCGGCGGTCGCAGCCGGCACTTGCCTTGCCGCTGCTGGAGGAGGCCGAGCAGTTCTGGCGCGGGTTCGATCCGGAGAATCCGGGCGCACGAGAGACGGCACGGTGGCTCAAGGCCGCTACGCGTTCTTGATGGTATGAGTCGCGCCCGTTGTCAGTACGAGCCCATGAGCGTCACGCCCGAGTAAGACGAGTAGGCACGCAGCATGATGTAGTAGTCCCCGGCGGAAGTCGGAGAGATCGTGCACGTCTCTTCGTTGCCGAACAGAAAAGGTCTGCAGAGATACGCGGCGGTCGTGGGCCGGTTGCCGAAGGCGACATACAGATCGGCGTCGCCTGTGCCGCCGCTGATCCTGATTGTCATCGTGCGCCCAGCGCCGGGTGTAACGCGCCAATACGAAGTGCTGCCGGCAACACCGGATAGATTCGGCACTGGCGTGCCGTTCAGGAGCAACGGATCTGCGGGCAGTGTGCCGACGGGTATGTACGTCGCAATCAGCCTTGCGCCTGAATATGGCTGGTAAGCGCGCACCATCACGTAGTACGACCCAGGCGTCGCATTGTCGAGCGTGCATGTCTCGTAGTTGCCGTTG
Organism: uncultured Steroidobacter sp.; assembly: GCA_902826315.1. Classification (GTDB taxonomy): domain Bacteria; phylum Pseudomonadota; class Gammaproteobacteria; order Steroidobacterales; family Steroidobacteraceae; genus Steroidobacter. The sequence goes on along the minus strand of CADEEJ010000038.1, from coordinate 2,753 downwards.
AGGTATGGGCGGCAGAGATACGAAGTCAGCGTCGGCTTGCTGCCGAGCTGCACGTACATGTCGGCATCGCCACTGCCACCGCTCAACGCGACGTTGAGGTTCTGGCCCGCAGGCACATCGATCCTGAAGTACCGGACGAAGCCTGCGGTCGGACCGCTCAGCCCGGTGACGGGCACGCCATTCGTGAGTACGACCACGCCCGGCTCGGGGGGCAGAGTCGGCGGAGCGTAGGTAGCGATGAATGCTGCGTCGATATCGACACGCGAGTACTGGCTGGCGCCGATGCAGAATTGAAGTCCGTGCGATGTCACACCTACAACGGTCGGAAAGCCGTTGACAGGGGACAGCGCCGGGCCGCCGCTGTCGCCACTGCAGGAGGTCAAGCCGAATGCGCCGACATCCAGGTGCGTGGCGGTCACCGCATTCACTGGAGCATTCGCCTGGCGCTTGATTCCCGCGCTCGTCCCTTCCTGGTCGAAGCCGTCGTTCAGGCCGTATCCCACGATGCGCACGCTCGAGCCTGCTGCCGCCGTAGCGCTTGCCGACCAGGGAACTGGCGCAACGTCAGTCAACGGCGCCGCGAGGATCGCCACAGCGATGTTGTGGCCCGCAGCTACGTTCGTCGGGTCGAACGCGGGGTTCCAATGCACTGACGCGACCGGCTTGCGAGAGCTTGCCGGTGAGTTCCTGATGTTCGGGAAGAACACGGCTTCGTAGGTCAAGCCCGTGCCGGCGATTGCCGGGTGCACGCAGTGAGCAGCAGTGAGCAGGACTGTCGGCGCGATCAGCGTGGCCGTGCAAAAAAAGGCGGATGTTTCATCGGGGCTGCGCCCGAGGAGCGCCACGATGCCGGGGTCGCCGGCGTCCTCAGTGCCGCCGACAATCGCGAGGGTCGGTGTGACCGAGCCGAACAGCAGGGCGATACACGCGAATGCCTTGGCGATCGAAGTTCGCATCGAGCCGCTCCCGTATGTGCCGAGTGCGGGCAAGCTATCGCGGAATGGCTTACGTATCGCTTACGCGCCATCCGATCTCTTCGCGTGATACCTTGGCACGCATGAAATTCGCTTCAAAAAGCAGCAGTCTGCTGTCGCTCATCAGCGTGCTCGGTGCTGCCGCTGCCTTCGCAGCCGACACTTCCATTTCAATCGATCCGGAGCGTCTCTCGCAGACCGTCAAGGTGCTGGCCTCGGACGAGTTCGAGGGCCGCGGGCCGGGAACGCCGGGCGAAGCGAAGACGATCGAATGGCTGACGAAGAGTTTCCGCGAGCTCGGCCTCGAGCCCGGCGGCGAGCGCGGGAGCTGGACGCAGAGCGTTCCGCTCGTTCGCACGCAGATTGGTTCGCCGGCGACGATGAGCATCGCGATCGAAGGAAAGGAACGTGCGCTGGCACAGAGCAACGATGTCTATGTCAGCACGGTGCGCAAGGTCGACCGCGTTTCGATCGAGTCGGCGCCGGTGGTGTTCGTGGGCTATGGTGTCACCGCGCCGGAGCGGCAGTGGGATGACTATAAGAAGGTCGACCTGCGCGGCAAGGTCGCCTTGTATCTGATCAACGATCCCGACTTCTATGCCAAGCCCGGCGAGCCGGTTGCAGGTCGCTTCGGCGATCGGCGCATGACTTACTACGGGCGCTGGACCTACAAGTTCGAAGAAGCGGCGCGTCGCGGTGCCCTCGCGGCGTTGATCGTCCATGACACTGATGGCGCGGGCTACGGTTGGTCGACTGTCATTGCGCCTGCGGGCGAGAACTACGACATCGTGCGCGAGAGCCCGAACGAGCGCGTGCTGTTGCAGGGTTGGCTCGCGAGTGCAGCTGCGACGGAGATCTTCAAATCCGCCGGACTCGATCTCGCCGCTTTGAGCGTGCAAGCGCGCCGTGCCGATTTCGCGCCGGTCGAGCTGAAGAACGTCCGCTTCGATGCGAACTTGCCCGTGACAGCGACGCTCGCGGAGAGCAGGAATTTTCTCGCCAGGATTCCGGGCAGCAAGCGACCCGCTGAAACGATCATGTTCGCTGCGCACTGGGATGCGTATGGCATCGGTCCGCCCGATGCGCAGGGTCGCAGGATTCGGCCGGGTGCGAATGACGATGCGCTCGGCCTCGCTGGTGTGCTCGAGCTCGCGCGCGTGTTCAAGGCAGGACCGCAACCGGAACGCACGTTGGTCTTCGCTGCGTGGACTGCAGAGGAGCGCGGGCTGCTCGGATCGCAGACTTACGCGGCAAAGCCGTTGTATCCGGTAGAGAAGACCGTTGCCAACCTGACGTTGGATATTTTGCAGACCGCGGGTCTCGCGAAGGACGTGCTGCTCGTCGGCGCGGGGCAGAGTGAGCTTGAAGATGACCTCGCTCGCGCGGCGGCAGCGCAAGGTCGCGTCGTCACGCCGGAGTCGTTACCGGAGCGCGGTCTTTTCTATCGCGCCGACCACTTCCCCTTGGCGCGCACCGGCGTGCCAGTGCTGCTGCTGATGGCGATCAGCGGCGCGGCGGACATGCGCGAAGGTGGCCGTGAAGCGGGCAATCGTTGGCTCGAAGGCTACATGCGGTGCTATCACCAGCCTTGCGATGCGTGGGACGCGAGCCTGGATTTCCGCGGCGCGGCGCAGGATGTCGAGCTGTTCCACGCGATCGGCAAGGATCTCGCGAGCTCGACGCGCTGGCCGCAGTGGCGGGCGGACTCGGAATTTCATGCGGTGCGAGCGAAGTCGAACGCCGCGCGCCGTTAGCGCGCAGCTCGCCGACAGAATCACG
>CADEEJ010000037.1:22217-27351 GCA_902826315.1 uncultured Steroidobacter sp. | reverse complement strand
GTACCCGTCGAACCGTTCGACAGATTACCGCCAAGGTCAGCGAACGCCTGCGGCAGGTTGTTGATCAGATCCTCAACGCGGGTGATGCCTTCGATCTTCACGGCCTCTGCGCCGATCGACGTCACCGGGCTGATGCTGGTCAGATTCGGCTGCGGGATGCGCGATCCCGTGACGACGATCTCTTGAATCGTCGGATCCTGCGCGTGCAGCTGTGGGGCCGCAGCGACGGCGACAGCGCCTGCGGCAGTAGTGAGCGCGCAGCGAATCGCACGCTGAATGTGTTGACTCTTCGACGATGCTTGCTTCATGAACTGCTCTCCACCGAAAACTGCAGCGACGTTAGCAACGCCTCTCCGCAGTGATGAAGCTGCAATTGCGGTTCGGACCGGTTGGAATTGCCAATGCGCTGTGTGGCTTGCGCCACGTATCGGCGCAACTTCGCGCGATCAGGCGGCGCGACCAGCCGTTACGCGAGCACGAACCTGTCGCGGCGTGAGTTGAGTCCAGCGTCGCATCTGCCGGACGAGCGTTGACTCTTCAGCGAAGCCAACGCTTGCAGCAACTTCGCTCATCGTCATGCGCGTCGACTCCAGCAGACGAATCGCCACGCTTATGCGTTTGCGCTGCAGGTATGTGCGCGGCGTCACACCGTGCACAAGCGAGAACAGTCTCAGGAAGTGATACTTTGAAAGGTACGCCATCTTCGCGAGCGTCGTGAGATCGACTTCCTGCGCATAGTGCGTGTGCAGGAAATCCGTCGCGAGCGAGATACGCCGGAACACTTCGCGACGCGTCGCCGGCCGAATCAACGCGAGACCATCCACCTGCTCTAGCAAACGCTGATGATGGCACTGCATGCGCGCGAGCAGGAACACGAGCTGCTCGTCATACCACGCATCATCGACTACGCCACGGCTGATATGCGCACGGATGAAGCGCAGCACCGGACTCACCGCGTTCTCATGCGGATGCAGGTTCTCCATGAAGTCCGGCGACCGCTCGGTCGGAGTATCGCCTCGCGCCAGCGCTTGTTCGATCGAGGCCGACGCCTCACCGTAGATCTGCTCCGCCAACTCCGGCTTGAAGCAGATCGACAGCGACTCCACCGGCTGCATCGCACGGATGCTGGTGCTGTAGATCTGGCCGTGATTCAGGATCAGGAAATTGTCGTCGTCGACCGCGAGCACGCGGCCGTTCACATAACAGTGCTCGACTCCGCCCCAGGCAGCACGAATGGACAGCGTGTGCGTGCACGGGCCGAACTCGGCCTGGCGCGTGCGTCCCCAGATGATGCAGTTCTCCCGGCCCCACTTCGATTGGAACCAGGTCTGAAACTCCGCGGTGCTCTGGGCAAGATCCGGTAGTGATCGTAGCAACATCACCCAAGTAATCGGATATCGCGTCCCGGAACAGACATTCCGGTCCTGCAGATCAGGTCAGTGAAGGCGGACACGTGGCTAACGCGCGCCGCGCAGCCAGCTCGGTTTCGGTGGCATCGGGTCCATTCAGCAGGCGCTCGAACAGCCGGCGCATCAACATCGACAGTGTCGATTCGGGTGACGTCTCCGACAGGCCGATCGCGAGCTGCTGCCGCGCGAGTGTCGGTTCGTTGTCGACGATCGCGATCATCGCTTGCGAGTACGCTCGCAAGGCGACGTTGGTGCTGAAGCGCAGTCGCTCCAGATAATCCTTCGCCTCGGCCGGCTGCTTGCTATCGAACAGCAGCAGCAGTCCCAGCTGGAATCGGGCGAGCTCCAGGTCCGGTTCGATCGTCAGCGCCGTCTTGATCCCGGTGATCGCCCGTTGTGTCAGCCCCAGCTCCGCATGCTGGACTGCCAGCAGATACAGCGCCCGCGCATTGCGCGGCTGCTGTTGCAGCACTTCCTCCAGGTAAGTCATGCACGCGTGATGGTCGCCCATCGAACTGGCGTGCAGGGCCAAATGAAAGTATTCCTCAGCATCGAGCATGGTAGCGATTCCCGGTTGACGTCTGCATGCGGGGGAGTCATTGCCCTTTCGTCCGCTTGCTTTCTTGCTTGCATCAATCGCAAACGGTCCGCGGTTTACGCCATCGCTGCGGCGAGTCCGTACGCCGCGCGCCTCTATCGCAATCCGCATGCGATTCCCGACACGCGCGACTGCGAATAAACATCGGCAAGCCCCGCGCGCGTGCGCTTAAACTTTTGCCGCCTATGAGCCCACCGGCCCTCGATCCATCGTTGTGGCACGAGCTGAGCGGCCACCTGGATCGGGCGCTCGACCTTGAGCCCGCCGAGCGCGAGCGCTGGCTGAGCGATCTCGCCGGGACGCAGCCGCTCGTCGTGGCAGCGTTGCGCAACCTGCTCGTCGAGCGCGATGCGCTGAACGCGTGCGGGTTCCTGCAGGATCCACCACAAGCCATCGCCGACCTCACGCGGCGTCACCGTCCCTCGCTGGCCGGCAAGCAGATCGGCGCATACACGCTCGATCGGCCGATCGGGCGCGGCGGCATGGGCGAGGTGTGGCTTGCCTCGCGCAGCGACGGACGCTACGAAGGACGCTGCGCAATCAAATTCCTCGACCGGCTGATCGCACGCCCACGAGTCGCCGACCGCTTCCGCCACGAAGGTCGTCTGCTCGCCCGACTGGGTCACCCGAACATCGCGCGGCTGCTCGATGCCGGTTCGACCGACGACGGTCAGCAATTCCTGGTCCTGGAGTACGTCGACGGCGAGCGCATCGATCACTACTGCTCCTCCCACTCACTCAATGTGGAAGCGCGCGTACGGTTGTTTCTCGACGCTGTCGCGGCCGTCGCGCACGCGCACAGCCACCTCATCATCCATCGCGACCTCAAGCCATCCAACGTGCTCGTTACGCGCGATGGCACTGTCAAGCTGCTCGACTTCGGCATCGCCAAGCTCGTAGATCCGGAGCGCGTGTCCGACAAGGCCACGATGACGCGTGCTGAGGAAATCGTGCTGACGCCGGAATACGCTGCCCCCGAGCAGTTGCTGGGCGATGTGCCCTCTACCGCAACAGACGTGTACCAACTCGGCATGCTGCTGTATGTGCTGCTGACCGGCGGTCATCCATTGCATCTAGCGGGCAACCGTGTCCAGCGCATCAAAGCGGCTCTCGACGGACGCCTTCCTCGCGCGTCGCAGTTCGCAGCGACCAAGGTGCTGCAGAAGGAGCTGCGCGGCGATCTGGATGCAATCCTCGCGCACGCCCTGCACATCAATCCGGCAGATCGGTATCAGACCGCGGCCGCCTTGCGCGACGAGCTCATGCGCTACCTGCACCGCGCACCAGTCGACGCACGCCGGGGTGTCGCCTTCTATCAAACGCGTCGATTCATCCGGCGCCATTTGGTCTCGGTAGTCGGCTCCGGTATCGCTGTGGCGGTCCTTTTCGCGACGCTGGTTTTTGCGCTAACGCAAGCGCAGGCAGCCGCGACAGAACGCGATCGTGCATTCGCCCTCGCCACGCGCAACGCCGCCGTGACCGACTTCCTCGGAGTGTTGATTACGGAAGCTGCCGAAGCAGGCAAGCCGGTAACGGTGAACGACATGCTTGCGCGCAGCGAGCGGCTCGCTCTGGCCGACACCAGCGGCAGCCCCGAGAACCGAGCCGCCGTCCTCGCGATGATCGCCGCCCGGTATGGCTCGCTCGGCGACGACGTCAAGGCGGCGCGGCTGCTGGAAAGTGGGCTCCGGCTCATCGGCGAATCCCCCGACCAGTCGCTGAGGTCGAAACTGACTTGCGCGCACGCGCTGTCGATCGCGAGTCTCGGCCAGGTCAACGAAGCGGTCCTGGCCATCGAGCGAGAGCTCGGCCACCTGCAGTCAGACCCCGAGAACGCGGCGTACTGCTTGCTCTATCGCGCCTTCATCGCGGATAGCGACGGCGATGCCTTCCATGCCCTGCACTACTCGACCGAAGCATTGGACAAGTTTCGGGCAGCGCCACGCAGCGCGGCAGGCGACGAAGGCTTGTTCCTGGGCGCAGTCGGCTTCGGCTATCACCTGAATCAGCGCAACGTCGAAGCCAATGAGTACTACCGACGCGCCCTGGAGAAATACGCGGAGCTCGGCCGCGATGGTGGCCCGGACGCCATCGCAGTTCGCAACAACTGGGCGGTTGTCTTCGACGATGCCGGAGTGCCGCGGCGAGCCCTGGAGATCTACGACGAGACGCTGCGCGCCTTCATGGAGCGTAATCCGGACAGCCAGCCTCCCGCGTATCTCGTCGGCAATCGCGCACGCGCGCTCGAACGTGTCGGACGCAAGCGCGAGGCTGAAGCTGCATTTCACCTGGCGTTCGATCTCGCCGGTCAGCAGCACAACGTGCTCGGCCAGATCTACTGCCTGCTCGGCTTGGCGGCCACCGCGCAGGAATCCAACGATCCGGCGGCGTCCGCAGCGTATCTCGATCGCGCAGGCACGCTGATGGATCCGCGGGCGCCAGGCCAGAATCCGCCGCGGATGTCGCGCGCACTGGTTCTGTCACGGCTGCCGGCACAAGCTACGGCAGCCCTGATTCAGGGCCGACTCGACATCATCGAGGGACGATACGGAGCCGCGCGCATCCAACTGGGCCGCGCGATCGCCGACGGCAACCCGGCAGTCGTCAATTCAGCGACATGGGCAATCGCGGAGATGCAGCTCCGCACGGGCGACAGCAAAGGCGCCGCGGAAAGCGCGCGGCGAACACTCGCACGCTCGGTCGCGTTACAGGGCGGCCTGCCGTACTCGACGAACACCGGCCAGTCGTACCTGAAGCTCGCTCGTGCGCTCGAACAGCTCGGCGAACGGGAAAAATCGCGAGTCGCGCTCGCAAGTGCTGTCGACCATTTCTCGCACACCGTGGACGAGGAGCATCCGCTCCTCGTCCAGGCGCGTGCGTTGACCGCTAACAACAATCCTTAGAAACGGTAGTTCAACTTGCCGTAGACGAAGCGGCCGGACCGGCCGAACGGCGAGTAGTTGTTGAACGACTGCGCCCCGAAAGGATTGAGCAGCGGGGCCGGATTCGAGTCCGGGTATTCGTCCGTGAGATTGTCTGCGCCGATGCCAGCGCGGATGTGGTCCGTGATATCGAATCGCGCTTCGAGATCGACCAGCGTCTTCGCCGACATCGTGAAGTCCGTTGC
>CADEEJ010000037.1:0-22117 GCA_902826315.1 uncultured Steroidobacter sp. | reverse complement strand
ACTGCGGTCCGATGCTCATCGACTTCGTTCGACGGCCGGAAGCCGGGGAACACCTGCGCGCCCGGCGCTGCGGGATCGCCGTTCGCGAGCCTTTCGCCGCCATTGCGATATGAATCCGGCTCGCCGGCATTGATCGAATAAGTTTCGCGGCGTGCTTCGAGACCGACTGCCAGGTTGAGTGGCGACGCGAAGGCGCCAATCTCGATCGGACGCACGCCCGAGACGTTCAGCACGAACTGATCGTAGTCGAAGCCGCCGGCGTCGAACTTCGTCTTGCTCGTCGGTCCGATCGAGCGATTCAGCGTGTGATCGATCGTGAACTCCATCTTGTTCAGGCCGTAGACCAGCGAGCTGTCCATCTGCCACGCACCGAGCTCCCAACGCGCGCCGAACGCAGCGTTGTAGTCGGTGACGTCGGCTGCAATCAGCGGCAGAAAGCCATCGGGATAGATCGACGGGATGTTGCGTGCGTCGCCGGCGGGACGATAGAAGCCGGCGCCGACCGAATGCCGGTCCTGCCAGCTCGCCCAGCTGTACAACGAGACCTGATCGGACACATCGTAGCCAGCATTCGCGAACAGTGTCTTCTGCGTCAGCTCGGGCTCGCCGTACCAGGAATTGAAGCGATTGAACGTTGCCTCGCGCGGATCGGGGGCGCCGTTCACGAGCGCGTAGTTCGGGCGGTGATCCCAACCGCCGCGCTCAGTGTGTTTCTGATCCTTGTACTCGGCCGCGACGGTGAGAAAGCCAGAGTCCGTCAGCGGCAGGCCCTTCCACAGCGACGCTGTCAGCGTTTCACCGTCACTTCGGCTACGCGAGAGCACCGGCGGGGCCGACCAGGTCGCCCCCGGTGTGGTCACCGGCGCAGTGTTCACATCGAAATCGGTATCGCGCCAGCCGTAGGTCACATCCGTGCCGCCGCCGTCGCGTGCTTCACGCAAACGCAGATTCACCACGCCGGCGATGGCATCGGAGCCGTACTGAGCAGACGCGCCATCGCGCAACACTTCGACCGATTGCACGATGGCGCTCGGAATCGTGTTGAGGTCGGCAGCCGACGAGCCTCGTCCGATCGTGCCGTTCACGTTCACAAGCGCCGCCGAGTGCAGGCGTTTGCTGTTCACGAGCACCAGTGTCTGATCGGGCGCAAGGCCCCGCAGCGTCGCGGGCCGCACCGCATCCGTGCCGTCGGCGAGGCCGGGGCGCGGAAAGTTGAAGGACGGCAGGCTCGCGGCGAGCGCCTGGTTGATCTCAGTGATGCCGAGATGCTGCAGCTGGTCGCCCGAAACGATGTCGACCGGTGCGGCCGTGTCCAGAACCGAGCGGTTCGCGACGCGTGTACCCGTCACGACGACCTGTTCGAGGGCTTCGCTGTCGCCTTCGCCCGCGGCACCGGCCGCATGAGCGACCAGTATGCCGATGGACGATACGGCCGCAGCAATGGAAGCAGTACGCATGATGACTCCCCTACATGAATTGATGTTCACGGAATCGTTCCGTGCTACGGGCCTAATCGAAATGAATCGCCGCAATCCCGACACATGAACCCCGCACGCGCTGCGTGTCAGGATTTACGCGGCGTTTCCGATAGACCCTGTGAGGGGTGGCCTCTGCCGTTGTCATGACATCGCGAGCCTGCCCCGCGATGACGACTGGACCTTGGGTCCTTCACATTCCTAGACGGAGACCGTAAAACCCTGCACGCTCTCGAAGGCACATACGCGCATTGATGTTCGGGCCGCGACCTAGGAGCCCCGCTGTTCAGGCGGGAGGGACGCACCCGAAGGGGGGCGGCCATGACGGCCCCCGCACCGAACTGGTCCTGGCAGTAGATCAAGGGTTGCAAACAATGATGGATAGCGGGCTCATGGCAATCATGCATGCGGCGGGCACCGGCGACGTGGAAGCGCGCGATCGCCTGTTCGCAATGCTGTACGAAGAGCTGCATCGGATGGCACAACGCGAGTTGCGGCGGGGAGCCGCTGTTACGCTGAGCCCGACGACGCTGCTCCACGAAACCTTCCTCAACATCTCGCATCGCGAGTCGCTGGCGTTCGGCGACTGCGGGCAGTTCATGTCGTACGCGGCACGTGCCATGCGCGGGCTGATCGTCGACTACCTGCGCAGCCGGCACGCACAGAAGCGCGGCGGCGAATTCGAGATCACGTCGCTCCCGACCGAGCTGCCGCAGGCGCTGCAGGAAGATCGGCAGTCGGTCGAGATCGAGAAGCTGAACGAGGCACTCGAGTCGCTGGCGAAGATCGACGCGCGGCTCGCCGAGTGCGTGGACCTGAAGTTCTTCTGCGGCTTCTCGTTCAACGAGATCGCGCAGCTGCGCGACGTCTCGGAGCGCACCGTGCAGCGTGACTGGGACAAGGCGCGGCTGCTGCTCAATCGTTTCATCAACGATCAAGAGGGGCAGTGGCAGTCGGCCTGACTGCCCTGGCGCCTTGGCGGGAGATCGACGGATACCTTGATCGTGCGCTAGACCTCGCGCCGCACGAGCGCGAGCATTGGCTCGCCGAGCTCACGTCGTCGCGACCCGGCATCGCCAGGATCCTGCGCGAGCTGCTCGCGGAGCGCGAGGCTCTCAACGCAAATCAGTTCCTCGAGGAGTCGCTGCTCGATGACCTGCCGTCGATCGCGCGGCCGAAACTCGACGGTACGCGCATCGGTGGGTACACGGTTGACCGGCTGCTGGGCCGTGGCGGTATGGGTGAAGTCTGGCTTGCTCAGCGCAGCGACGGGCGCTTCGAAGCTCAGTGCGCGATCAAGTTCCTCGACGGCGCCGTCTCGCAGGAAAAGCTCGCGGAACGCTTTCGTCGTGAAGGCCGGCTGCTGGCCCGACTCGCGCATCCGAACATCGCGCGCCTGCTCGACGCCGGCGCGACGGCCGACGGCAAGCAATTTCTCGTGTTGGAGTACGTCGACGGCGATCGCATCGACCGCTATTGCGAGCAGCACAATCTCGATGTCGAGGCACGTATTCGGCTGTTCCTGGATGCGGTGCTCGCTGTCGCCCACGCGCACAGCAATCTGATCGTACATCGCGACCTCAAGCCGTCGAACGTACTCGTCACTCGCGACGGCGCGGTCAAGCTGCTCGACTTCGGCATCGCGAAGCTGATCGGCACGGAGCGGCCAGATGTCGAGGAATCGACGCGCACGCTGATCGACGAGATCGTGCTGACACCTGAGTACGCCGCACCGGAGCAGTTGTTGGGTGAGCTGCCTTCCACTGCCACCGATGTCTATCAGCTCGGCATGCTTCTGTACGTCTTGCTGCTCGGCCGTCACCCGCTGGGGACGATCGGAACGCGTGCCGATCGCATCAGGGCTGCACTCTCGGGCCGCGTACCGCGCGCATCAGATCTGGCAACCGGCGCGTTACGTAAGAAGCTGCGCGGCGACCTCGATGTCATCCTGGCAACGGCGCTGGACACCGATCCGAGTCTTCGATACCCGACAGCTGCAGCACTGCGCGACGAGTTGCTCCGATATCTGAATCGTGAGCCTGTCGTCGCCCGGCTGGGTGCCAGCTTCTACGGGACTCGCAAGTTCATCGCGCGTCATCGGATTGCCGTCGCAGCCTCGGTCGTCGGTATCGTCGGTCTATGTGCAACGCTCGCATTCGCGCTCACGCAAGCTCGCATCGCTTCTGCTGAGCGCGATCGCGCGTTTGCGCTCGCGACGCGCAACTCTGCCGTAACCGAGTTCCTCGGCATGCTGATCACGGAAGCCGCGGAAGCCGACAAGCCGGTCACGGTCAGCGACATGCTCGCTCGCAGCGAGAAGCTCGCGCTGGCCGATACCAGCGGCAGCCCGGAAAGCCGCGCCGCCGTGCTGCGCACGATTGGGCTGCACTATCTCGCTTGGGGCAATCGCGGCAAGGCAGCTGAAGTGCTCGAGACGGCGCTCGCAGCCTTGGGCGACATTCAGGCGCATGGCTTGCGAGCAGAGGTCGTCTGCGCGCACGCGCTCGTGATCTCCGGGATGGGTCGGGCCGCAGAGGCCGCGGCAACGATCGACCGTACGCTCGCTGAACCGCCGGCCAATCACGCGACCTTCGCCGAATGCCTGCAGGCGCGCTCGGTCGTCGCGCGCAATCTCGACGATGCGGAGGGCTCGTTGCTGTACGCAACGCAGGCCTTGCAGCAACTGCGCCTCAGCGGATCGGTCTCGAACGAACGCGAGGCCGATGCTCTGCAGAATCTCGCGGCGAGCTATCACCTGACCGGTCGCCATCTCGAGGCCTTCGAGTACTACGAGATGTCGTTGCAGAAGTTCACGGCTGTCGGTCGCGGCAGCAGCGCCGGCGCGATGGTGATTCGCAACAACATGGGACTGGTAAGCGAGGCAGCGGGCATGCCGAAGCGGGCGCTGCAGCTCTATGACGATACGCTCGCTGCGCTCGCCCAGCGTTCGCCCGATGCGACGCCGCCGGTATATCTGGCGGTCAACCGCGGACGGACGCTTGAAACGATCGGTCGCTATCGCGAAGCGCACCGGGCCTACGAACTCGCACTGAAGATCGCTATCAACTCGAAGAGCACGGTTGGAGAGGTCCAAGCGCTTGCGGGGCTCGCTGGCGTGTCGATTCAATTGCAGGATACGGCTGCGGCAGTAAGGTATCTCGATCGAACATCTGTGGCCCTCGGTTCCGTTGAAGCTGCAGACAAGACTCCGCGGGTGGCGCTCATGCGCGGCAGGCTGGCGCTGGCTCATGGCGATATCGCTGAGGCGCTGCGCCGGTTCGAGGTAGTGGCTACAAACAATGGCAGCAAGGCGGCCGCGGTGGATGGCGAGATCGGCAAAGCAGAAGCTCTATTGAGAGCTGGGGATGCGCACGCCGCATCGGACAGCGCGCGGACTGCATTGAACGGAGCATTGGCACTACAGGGCGGATTGCCTTATTCCCAACGCACAGGACGTGCATCCTTGCTGTTGGGTCGCGCGCTCGAGGGGCTCAACGAACCGGCAGAGGCTGATCGAGCGCGCGCTTCAGCGCTCCTGCATCTGTCCAATACTGTCGATGAAACTCACCCTGCACTGATCGACGCGCGCGCCCTGACCGGTCAGCGTTTGAAGCCGTAAGCGCGTTCGACCTTCGCCACGCGCAGTTCATACTCCGAATACCAATTCGTGCGGCCTTGCTCGCGCGCGATCGTGTGCTCGGCGTTGCGGCGCCAGGCTGTGATCGCCTCGGTGCTGGACCAATATGAAACTGTGATGCCGACGCCATTCGCATCGCGCACGCTGTCGACACCGAGGTAACCCGGCTGCTCGCTTGCGAGCTGCGCCATACGAGCCGACGCGTCGCCATAGGCTTCGTTGCCCTGCGAAGTGCGCACAGATGCAAAGATCACCGCGTAGTACGGCGGTTCGGGAGTCTTCGCCAGCTCAGTCTTTTCCACGGGTCACCTTGCCGGCTGCGGCCGGCCGCGCCTTACGCATCGCGGCTTGAGCCGCATCCAGATGTTTCAGCAACGCTGTCGACGCGGCCTGCGCATCGCCTCGCTCGCACAACGTCGCGAGCTTGCGATGTTCGGCGATCGCGGCCTTGCGCAAGGCGCTGCCAGTCGGTTTCAGCTCGTACACGCGCTTCAAACTGCGCCGCAGCTGTTCGATTAGCCGCAGCAAGGTCGCGTTGTCGCAGCACGAGTACAGCGCTTGGTGAAACGCGACGTCCGCGCTTTCGAGCTCATCCGCGTTATCTGCTTCCTCGTATTCCGTCAGCGCGAAGCTCACCCGGCGCAGCATCGCGGGAGTCGCATGCTCGATCGATGCAGCTAGCGCTACCGGCTCCAATAGCCGACGCACGGCGAAGATCTCGTCGATCTCCGTGCTCTCCAGCTGTCGCACCAGCAGACGACGATTCGGCAGGCTCTGGATCCAGCCCTCCGCAATCAGCAGCGGCAGCGCCTGACGGATCGGTTGCCGGCTGACGCCGAGCTGATCAGCCAACTCTTGCTGGCCGATGGCACTGCCGGCACGTAACGCGCCGCTGTCGATGGCGCCCTTGATCCGCTCCACGATCGCCTGGATCAGCATGGCGGCAAGTATGGATTATTGGATCCAATTATTCAAATGATGCTGCTCAGCTCGCTTCTGCAACGCCTGCAGGAATTTCTGCAGCGGCAGAGCCGGCACGTACGCATGACGATAGGCTTGGGATCGGAGCGAAGTACATCGACTCGCTCGCGATAGCGGCGAGAGTTAGCCGCCGGACGGCGGTGATGCGGGCTTTGCGTTGCCCTGCCGGGCGGACGCGGAGTCTCCGCCGCCCTTCTGAGGGAACAACGTGTTCAACTTCTCGCGTTGTCCCAACGCGGTGTAGAACTTCGTGACGCGGTCGCGTGCGATGCGCTTGCTGTCGCTATCAGCGCCTGGATCTGCATTCAAATCTTTGTAGCTGTCAACTAGGTATTGCTCCGCTTCGTCGGTTCGTCCCTGCCCTTGCAGAGCTTCGCCAAGCGCGCTGCCCGATCGAGCGGAGCGCCAGATCGGGGCACCGGTGCGTTTCCAGCGCTCGGTCGCGGCGAGCAGCACGACTTCGGCCTCGCGATATTTATGCTGAGCGAGAAGAGCTTCGCCGAGATAGTGCTCCGCGGAAGCGATGTATTGGTGATCGCCACGGATGTTAGTGCCGTAGAGGACAAGCGTATCGCGGAGCGTCTGCTCGGCGTCGCCGAATTTGCTCTGTCGTATCTGCACCATTCCCAACATCGTCTGGAGATAGCCAATCTGCAGATGCGCAGTGCTAGAAGACTCTCGGTGTGCGTCGAGTGCCTCACGGATGAGCTTCTCCGCTTCAACGAAATTCTTCTGCGCGATGCGAATCTGAGCTACGGATGCCAGCGTGTCCGCTGTCGCCCGGCTGTTGTTGCCATAAAGGCGTCGCTGCGCAGCCAGCACTCGCTCGAATAGCGGCGCTGCTTCTTCGATGCGACCTTGGTTCAGAAACAAGTCAGCGAGGTAATACTCAGCCATCACGCGATCCGGGTAATCTTCCGGCACGCTCTGATACGTTTCCACCGCAGCGCGCGCTGCAGCTTCGGCGCCATCCAGATCGTCCAACCATACTTTTATGTTGGACATTTCTGCGAGGATTGCGCCCACCTCAGGATCCTTGGGTCCTTTGATGGTGCGCATCAGTTTTAGCGCCTGCTCTAGCTGATTGAGAGCTTGCTTTGGATTGCTGCGTAGCTTTTCAATGCGGCCGAGATCCACGAGAAGCGTTGCATATGCTTCCGAATGCAGATCCTTTGTGTGTCGCGCGATCTGGAGCGCCTCAGTAACGTAACCGTCGGATTCCTCCACGCGATCTTGGTTGCGCAAGGCAATTGCGATCTCCGCAACGATCGAGCCGAGGCTCGCATCGTCCTTCTGCAAAAGCTGGCGCTGGATACGTAGCGAATCCTGTAAGTACGCAACTGCGCGTTCCGGCTGACCTAGTCGACGATACGATCGCCCGATCGCCTCTAGGAGACGCGCTCGCACTTCGGGCTGTTGGCTTAGGTCACCCTGGATGTTGCGCGCTGCCTGATCCAGTAGCGCGCGTGCAGTCGGCTCCTTGCCCGTGTTGATAAATGGATCGGCCGCACTGAAAACGTCGAGCATGAAATCCGAAACCTGCTCGGCCCGTTCTCGATCATGCGTAGCGCGTTCCAGCGCGGCAGCAATGCTCTGCCGCTGGATAGACATGATGATCGCGACAGCAGTCAGAAAGATAAGGAAGCCCACACTCGCCGCCACGGCAGTAGTGTGCCTGCGCACAAATCGCTGTGTGTAGTAAACCCAGTTACCTTGCCGCGCCTGGACCGGCTCGTTCTCTAGGTAATGACGGATATCGGCAACCAGCCGTTCAACTGAGCTGTAGCGATGTTGCGGCTCCTTGCGCAACGCACGCATGACAATCGCGTCAATGTCGCCGATGAGTCGACGTCGCAGCCTCTCGGGAGAAATGCTGCGCGCGAGTGCCACTGCGGCGATCGGCTGCTCGTCGGCTGCAGGCTTGGACTGCATCGCACGCTGCACATTTGCGCTCGGTCGCGGCGGATCCGCGACGCAAATCGAGCGCTCCATTTCGAGCTGACTCGTTACACCCGACAGATCGTAAGGTCGCAAACCAGTGAGCAGCCGATACAGAACAATGCCGAGCGAGTAAATGTCGGTTGCCGTCGTGACCGCACCACCGATGATCTGTTCCGGACTCGCGTACTCCGGCGTCAGCAACCGCTCATTCATCCGCGTGAGCTCGGAGACCGTGTTGCTGCCGCTGCCGTGGTTCAACAGCTTCGCGATGCCGAAGTCGAGCAGCTTCACCGTCCCGTCGGGAGTGACGAGAATATTCGCTGGCTTCAGGTCGCGATGGATGATCAGGTTCTGGTGTGCGTACTGAACAGCACCGCAAATGTCGATGAAGAGTTTCAGCCGCTTGCGCAGGTCGAGCTTTCGCTCATCGCAATATTGGTCGAGGGGCTGACCTTCGACGTACTCCATGACCAGGTACGGCTGGCCATCGTCCGTCTCGCCTGCATCGATCAGTCGCGCGATGTTCGGATGATTGAGGCTCGCGAGAATCTGCCGCTCGGCGCGGAAGCGCATGCCAAGATCGGCGGCAGCGGAGCGATCGACTACCTTGACTGCGACCTTTCCCGAGAACTGTCGATCGGCGCGCTCGCCGAGGAACACTGTGCCTGCTCCGCCGCGTCCGAGCACTGACACCAACTGGTATTTGGCAATGACGCGTCCGACAAGCAAGCGCTCATCGCGAGGTGCGAGTGCGAGCCCACCGCCCAGTGTGCGTGTCGGCGGACCAGCCTTTCGCTCATCGCCGCGTTCAAGCAGTGCAAGCACTTCGCGCTCGAGCTCTGCCTCGCCTTGTGTTTCGCGAGCGATGAATGCTTGTCGCTCGGCACCCTGCAGCCGGGCAGCATGGAAGAACAGCTCGTTGAGCCGCTGCCAGCGAGGATGAATCTTTGCTGGGATGGGGCCGGTCACGGCGAATCATCCGGACAGCCGGGTACGTGGCGCGACCAAGGCGCCCTTTGTAGCCGCCCAAACGCGGCAACACCCCTATTAATAAGTATCGACTCCTGCATCCCCAGCCAGCCCGTGAGGCCGCCTACCCAAGTCCCGGAAAAGTCCCGGGAATCCCACCAATTACCCCGGATTCTGCCCTGCCGGGGGTTCTTTGCGTGAGACCTGACTTCCAATCTTGGCAAGGAACGCGGCGTATTACGTTAAGTCCCGGCTGGGACCTTCCCTGACGTTCCACTTGAGCATTCCCCTGATTCTGCATTGACCGCACAACATAAGTAGTTGCCTGTGAACTGCGTCACAGGTAGCGTGGCTTATGTCAATGACCGAGATTAAGTCCAAGACCGGTCTTCTATCACTTTTTAGCGGGGAGAAAGTTGTCATGCGTACCAAATTGATGGTGTTTGCAGCGGCGGCGGGTGTGTTGCTTGCGGGTAGCGCTTCAGCCGAGGGCGGCTACCAGCACTGCAAGAAGCCTCTCATCACTCGAGTGGCGAGCATCGCTCTTTCCAAGCAACCCACGCTCGTCCAAAGCGTGCCTGCCCCTCGGAAGCCGCTCTGACGATGACTGGAGTAAATGATCATGAAAAAGCAGCTTACAATCGCCGTGGGTACGCTCCTCACGCTTGGCACTGCAGTCTCTGCGAGCTTGAACGACTACTCACAACCGACTGAGCCCGCAACCATCGAGTCCACGATGCCGCAACTGGACTCGAAGCAAAGCGCTCAAGTCTTGGCACTGTGGACTACCCACGCGCGCTCGTCGGGCTCGGTTCCGTTGGCTCGTCCGCTGTGAGTTAAAGTCGGTCTGACTTTCTTCCGGTCCGCTGCCCCACCCCGAGGGCAGCGGGCCTCCATCGCTACGTCAACTAACTAGCGCGGGCCACATCCGCAGAGACGCCTTTCGGCTAGAATCGAGCAGTCGCGACACGGAGGTTGACGATTGTGCTCAAACAGCCGGCGCATGAAGTAGAAGAAGATCTGTTTGCGGCAGCCCTAGCCCTGCCTTCCACTGAGCGCGAGAGTTATCTCGCTCGTGCATGCGGTGGAAACATCGAACTGCTCGATCGCCTGCACAACCTGATCAGCGCCTTCGGCGACGCTGAGTCGTTCGTGCACGAAGGTGCGGCAAGCGCTGGCGATTGCGATCGAATCGGCCCGTACTCCGTGTTACGCGAACTGGGTGAAGGGGGATGTGGCGTAGCGTACCTTGCCCACCAGACTGCCCCGGTCAAGCGACAAGTCGCACTCAAAGTGATCAAGCCTGGGATGGATACCAAAGCGGTGATCGCGCGCTTTGAAGCGGAGCGGCAAGCCTTGGCACTCCTGGATCATCCGAACATCGCAAGAGTGTTCGACGCCGGAACGACCACGGAGGGGCGTCCCTACTTCGTCATGGAATTGATTCGCGGAATCAAGATCACCGAGTACTGCGCGCAAAGTCGTCTGACGATCTCAGAACGATTGTCGCTCTTCGTGCAGGTATGCCAGGCGATTCAGCATGCGCATCAGAACGGGATCATTCATCGCGACATCAAACCATCGAATGTCCTGGTCACGATGCACGATCATCTACCTCTCGCCAAGGTTATCGATTTTGGCATTGCCAAAGCGACGCAGGGAAAGTTGATCGATCAGACACTGCACACCGAGATCCATCAGATCATGGGTACGCCTGCCTACGTCAGTCCGGAACAGGCGCGATCCACACATGCGGCTGTCGACACACGGAGCGATATCTATAGTCTTGGTGTGCTGTTGTATGAGCTACTGACGGGGCATACCCCATTCGACGCGCACGAGCTTGCCGAGGTCAGTATCGATCGATTTCGAGAACGGATCTGCACCGAGGAGCCGGTACAACCGTCACGGCGATTGAATACCCTTTCTGAGGACATGCTCGCACGCGTGGCGACCGGCTCTTCCACTACTCCAACGAAGCTCATCAGACAGATCCGCGACGATCTCGATTGGATCGTAATGCAATGTCTTGAGAAGGAGCCGTCTCGACGTTATCAAGCCACTAATGAGTTGATCGCGGATATCAATCGCTACCTGGAACACGAACCGGTTCTCGCTCGGCCACCTAGCCTCATCTACGCAGTTCGCAAACTCGCGCGCCGGCATCGCGTGGCGTTTGCCTCTGCGCTGGCAGCTATTGCAGTCCTGGTCTTCGTCGGGGTGGCGGCAGTTACGATGATGCTCCAAGCGCAGCAAATTGCCGCGGAGCGCGACCTGGCACAGCGGGAGCGACTGCGCGCACAGAAGGTTTCGAACGTCGCACTAAGTATTTTTGGGATTGCCGATCCGTTTCAAAACGTAGGGACTCCGGTAAGCGCGCCAACGTTACTGAAGCGGGCAGCCAACAGCATAGAGCAGGAGCTGGCCGATCAGCCTGAAGCACGCGCCCGCTTGCTGCAGGTAATCGGGCGCGCGTATATCCGGCGCGGAGATTTCAAGTCGTCGATTGATCATCTGAGAGGGGCAGCGCAAGTGCTCGCTCAGACCGAAGGGGCCGAATCTGAGGCTATAAGGGCGACCATCGATCTTGCCGCAGCTCTGCGCCTCAGCGGCGATCTACGCGGTGCGCACGACGCACTCGAGTTAGGCTTCAGCATCGCCAAGCGCTCTGGCCTAGAAAGATCTCCTATCTATGCGCGACTACTACTGAACAGAGGGCGGATCGAAGTTAGTGAAAGTCGGATTGCGGAGGCACGTGCAGACATCGAGACAAGTCTGAACTTGTTTAGGGAGACGGGCGAGCGGACTCTCGATGTTGCGGAAGCATTAGGGGAGCTCGCGGTGACCTTCACGTGGACAGATGATCATGAACTAGCAGAGCAACTTCTGCGCGAAGCAATTGAGATCTTCGACAGCACAGTCTCGCCGATGTATCCCGATCGCATCGTAGCTCAGGAGTATCTTTCGGAAGCGTTATCTCTCCAGAATCGCCTCGATGAAGCGACCTCTCTTCTTATGGACACTTTGACAAAGAAGACTGAAGTGTTCGGCCGTAACAGCGCCGAGATTGCGGATGTCCTGGACAGGCTGGCAATGCTTACCTACGCCCAACACCAGTACGATAAATCAGAACGGTACTCGCGCGACGCGATTGCCACCGCACGGATCGCCTATGGTGACAAACACGTCGTCCTAGCGAACGTGACGACAACCCTAGCGAGAACTTTGGCCGAGCGACGGAAATACCCGGAGGCCGAGGCGGCACTGACGGAGGCACTTGTAATCTACATGGCGGTCCTGCCGCCCGATCATCAGTACATCGCATCCACTGAATACCTTCTCGGCGAGGTCCTTCTCGCGACCAATCGCCTCCGCGAAGCCGAGACAGTTCTAACCGCGTCGATGAACCGCTGGAACCGGGCCGGTGCGCCGCCGTGGCGTGCCATGCGATCTGCGAGCGCGCTCGGCGAAACACTCTATCGGCAAGGCCGCACGAAGGACGCAGAACGATACCTGTCCGAAAGCCTGCGCGAGCTCTCCGCCGAGACCAACCCTGACAATGCCGCCAGAGCAAAGGCCCGCGAACGCTTTGCCCGATATGTGAGGAAAGCACTGCCGACTGAGTCCGCCAGCGAATCCAAGCCGCTTCGCGTCGCGACGCAGTAAAGCAAGCCACGCCCCGCCCGCCCATCTCTTGCGACGAACGGAGCCCTCCGCGCGTCGCATCGTGCCCGATGCTTGCTAGCATCCGCCGCATGAACAGTCCCGATTCATCTAGCACCCTCGATCGACGGACATTCATGCAGCTCGGCGCGAGTGCCGCCGGGGGTCTACTCCTCTCATTGCACATCGTGCCGCGACTGGCTCGCGCAGCTGGTGCGCCCTCCTCCGCCGACCCCGCACCTGCTATCGGTTTGTTCGTCCGCATCGAGAAGGACGGCACGACTTTCATCGGTGCTCGCTCTCCCGAAATCGGCCAGGGTGTGAAGACCTCTCTGCCGATGATCATTGCCGAGGAGATGGACGCGGATTGGTCGAAGGTGCGCGTTGAGCAGCTTCCATTCGGCATCGTGCGCGCTACCGATGGCACCTTCACATGGAAGTACGGCGCGCAAGGCGCGGGCGGCAGCACGAACATTCCGGACGCATGGGCTGATCTGCGGCATGCGGGCGCACGTGTGCGACAGGTGTTGCTCACCGCAGCCGCGAAGCACTGGAACGTTCCCCTTAGCGAACTGCTCACCGAACCCGGCATCGTGAAGCACTCCGACGGACGCAGCGTCAGCTACGGCGAACTCGCACCGCTCGCAGCAACGCTACCGCTACCAACGGAACAGCCGCCGCTGAAAGATCCAAAGCAATGGCGGATTATCGGCACGCGCACTCGGGTCGTCGACACGGAAGACATCGTCACTGGCCGCGCGCGCTACGGACTCGACTCAACGCTACCGGGCGCCCTAATCGCAGTCATCACCCGCTGCCCGACGTTCGACGGCGAGCTGAAATCGTTCGATGCTTCTGCCGCGAAGAGGATCCCAGGCGTGCGCGACGTCATCGCGCTGCCCGGTCCGAAGCACGGCGAGCCGATCACGGCCAATCTCGCGCCAGGCGTAGCGGTCATCGCAGACAACACATGGGCCACGCTGCAGGGTCAACGCGCACTCAAAGTTGAATGGACGCCGGGTCCTTTCGCCACCGAATCCTCTGCCGCGCTGGATGCGCAATGCACCCAGCTCTTCAAAGGAACAGGCCAGTTCGCCCGCAACGACGGCGACTTCGACGCGGCACGTGCCGCCGCTGCGCAAGTGGTCGAAGCAACCTATCGCGTACCCTTCGTCTCTCACTCCCCACTCGAACCGCAGAACGCCTGCGTCGACGTGCGCAAGGACAGCGTCCTCATCGTCGCGCCGCTCCAGATGCCGGGCGGTGCCTCTCGAATCGCTGCGCAGCTCACTGGCATCGACCGCCTGAAAATCGAAGTGCGCATGACGCGCGTCGGCGGCGGATTCGGCCGCCGGTTGTCGAACGACTTCATTGCCGAAGCCGTCATGCTGTCGAAGCAAATCGGCAAGCCGATCAAGTTGCTGTGGACGCGCGAAGAAGACATGCGCCACGACTTCTATCGGCCGTTCGGCCAGCATCATCTGATCGCGACACTCGACGCCGATCGGCAACTCACCGGCTGGGCGCATCGGCTCGCGAGCGCGTCGAAGTACTACCGACGCCCGGACGTGAAGCCCGAAGACCTTTGGACGTCCGAGCTCTATCCGGACGACTTCCCCGCGCAGTTGCTCAGCAACGTGCGTATGGAGTGGTTCGGGGTCAACTCCGGCATCACCCGCGGCTCTTGGCGCGCGCCCGCGCACACAGCAAACGCCTTCGCGGTGCAGAGTTTCGTCGACGAAGTTGCGCATGCTGCGAAACAAGATCCGCTAGCGCTGCACCTCCGCCTGCTCGGTGACGCTCGCGAATTGCCCTATGGACAGCACGGCGGACCTACTTTCAATCCAGGCCGTCTGGCCGATGTACTGCGGCTCGCCGCGCAACGCATCGGCTGGGGCCGTAGTGTCCCGCGTGGCCGCGGGCTCGGCATCGCGGGCCACTTCACCTTCGGTGGGTATGCGGCGCACGCGATGGAGGTGAGCGTCGCCGACAACGGCAGCTATCGCATCGAGCGTTGCGTGTGCGCGGTCGACGTAGGTAGACCAATCAACCGCCTCGGGCTCGAGGCCCAGATGATGGGCGGGACGATCGACGGCATCAGCACTGCGCGTAACCTGGAAATAACCATCAAGGAAGGTCAAGTCGTGCAAAGCAACTTCAACGACTACCCGTTGTTGCGCATCGCCGATGCCCCGGACGTCGAGGTCGCGATCATCGACAGCGAGCGCGACCCGTCTGGCGCAGGCGAAATCGGCCTGCCGACTGCCGCCCCGGCACTGACCAATGCAATTTTTGCGGCCAGCGGCCTGCGAGTGCGGAATCTCCCGATCGGCGCACGCCTCGGAACTGGGCGGGAAAGCTGAGAAAACTCGTGTAGCGGCTGCTACACTGCGGGTACCCACCGCAGTGCCGAGCCCTCATGTTCCTGCCGCGCGCGCCCTTCATTCGAGCCGTCCTCCTGTTCTCGAGCGTCCTCGGACTGACCGCCTGCGGCGGCAAGGCCGATCCGAATGCCGAGAAGCCCGTTCCCGTAACGACTCGCACCGTCGCGGTGAGCACGGCTCCAATCGTGCTCGAGGCCGTCGGACGTACGGAGGGATCGAAGGAAGTCGAGATCCGCGCACGCGTTTCCGGCATCGTGCAGAAGCGTCTCTACAACGAAGGCTCGTTCGTGCGCGCCGGTGCGCCGCTGTTCCAGATCGAGCGTGCGCCGTTCGAGATCGCACTAGCGCAAGCCAAGGCCGCGCACGACCAAGCGGAAGCAACCAACGATCAAGCGCGTCGCGAGGCGGATCGTCTTGCTGGACTGCTCGCCAGCGCAGCCGTCAGCAAGCGACTCGCTGAGGAAGCAGCGACTGCGTATCGCTCAGCAACCGCGCAACTCGCATCTGCGCGTGCCGCGGTTCACGAGGCCGAGCTGAATCTCTCCTACACGTCCGTCGTCGCGCCGATCGCGGGAGTGACAGGACGCGCTGTGCACTCCGAAGGTAGCCTCGTCACAGCGAACACCGACAGCAGTCTGCTGACGACGATCTCGCAGACACATCCGATCTGGGTGCGCTTCGCCCTGTCGGAAGCCGAGCACGACAGCCTGCGTCGCGCCGGCGATGAAAAAAGCGTCGTCGAGCTGGTGCTGGCGAACGGCCAAACGTACGGTGAACACGGGCAACTGAACTTCGCCGGCTCGACCGTCGATCAGACACTCGGCACCGTGCAGCTGCGTGCCGAGTTCCCGAACCCGAAGCTCGAAATCTTGCCGGGTCAGTTTGCCACCGTGCGTCTCGACGCCGGCACGCAGCAAGTGCTCGCCGTGCCGCAGACTGCGGTGCTGCAGGGAAATCAAGGCCGGTTCGTGTGGACCGTCGGCGGCGACGGCAAGGCCATGCAACGTCCGGTTGAAGTCGGCGATTGGCTAGGCCAGGACTGGATCATCCGCAAGGGCCTGAACGACGGCGACACCGTCATTCTCGACAACCTGATGAAGCTGAACCCCGGCGTCGCAGTTGTCTCGCAGGCACAGCCGGCCGACGGCGCGGAGCCTGCCGCGGCCGCAGCGGCGAACTGACATGTTCTCGAAGTTCTTCATCGACCGTCCGGTGCTCGCGGGAGTCATCGCGATCGTCATCGTGATCGCCGGCCTGGTCGCGAGCGCGACTCTGCCGATCGCGCAATATCCGGACATCGCGCCGCCAACAGTCATCGTGAACACGAGCTATCCAGGCGCGAGCGCCGAGACGATCGCGAAAACCGTCGCGGCGCCGATCGAGGAGCGCCTCTCCGGCGTTGAGCATCTCCTCTACTTCAACTCCGCCTCTTCCTCCACCGGTGACTTGACGATCACCGCGACGTTCGACGTCGGCACGAACATCGACACCGCCGTGTTCAACGTCAACAACCGTGTGCAGCTCGCGTTGCCCCGGCTGCCCGATGAGGTGCGGCGCAACGGCGTGACTGTGCAGAAGCGGTCGAATGACATCCTGCTGCTGGTAGCACTGGTTTCGCCCGACAACAGTCGCGACACACTATTCCTCTCGAACTACGCGACGATCAACCTCGTCGATGAGCTCAAACGCGTGCCCGGCGTCGCCGACGTCGGCGTGTTCGGCGCACGCGACTACTCGATGCGCATATGGATACGCCCCGATCGTCTCGCCCAACTTGGCCTGACAGTCAGCGACATCGCCGACGCCCTGCGCACGCAAAACAGTCAGTACGCAGCAGGCAAGATCGGCGCAGAGCCTGCGATTAAGGGCCAAAGCCTCGTCTACACCGTCACGGCGCGAGGTCGCCTCGTCGAGCCCGAAGAGTTCGGCGAGATTGTGATCCGTTCGACCGCAGGCGGCGGCGTCCTGCGCCTGAAGGACGTTGCGCGCGTCGAGCTCGGCGCACAGAGCTATGACACCTATAACTTGCTGTCCGGCAAGCCATCGATCGGTATGGCGACTTTCATGCAGTCCGGCGGCAACGCACTCGAAGTCGCGCAGGCAATTCGCGACCGGATGGCGGAGATGAAGAAGTCGTTCCCGCCCGGCGTCGACTTCGTAACGCCGTTCGACCCGACCCGCTACGTCTCGGCATCGATCGAAGAGGTCACGAAAACGATTCTCGAGGCCGGCGCGCTGGTCATCCTGGTCGTGTTCGTCTTCCTGCAGTCCTGGCGTGCAACGCTGATCCCGGTCATTGCCGTGCCAGTCTCGCTGATCGGCACGTTCGCCGGCCTGTGGCTGGTCGGTTTCTCCATCAACACGCTGACGCTGTTCGCGATGGTGCTGTCGATCGGCATCGTCGTCGACGACGCGATCGTCGTGCTGGAGAACGTCGAGCGCCTGATGCGCGAGGAGAAGATGTCGCCTCTGCAAGCAG
The DNA here is from genome assembly GCA_902826315.1 of uncultured Steroidobacter sp. GTDB lineage: Bacteria > Pseudomonadota > Gammaproteobacteria > Steroidobacterales > Steroidobacteraceae > Steroidobacter. The sequence continues at coordinate 4,588 of CADEEJ010000037.1, read as the reverse complement.
CGATCGAGGCGATGCGGGAAGTATCGAGCGCCGTGATCGCGATCGTACTCGTACTGTGCGCCGTGTTCGTGCCGGTCGCTTTCCTGACCGGCATCTCCGGAGCGCTCTACCGGCAGTTTGCCGTCACGGTCGCAATCGCCGTCGTCATCTCGGGCTTCACCGCGCTCACACTGACACCGACCTTGTGCGCATTACTCCTTCGAGATGCGAATCACGACTCGAAGTGGTTCCGCTGGTTCAACAGCGCGTTCGGCGCCACGACCAACCGCTTTCTAAAGAGCGTCGGCCAGGCGCTGGATCACCGCAGCCGCGCGCTCGCGATCTTCGGTGGCGTGATCGTTATCGCCGGCCTGCTGTTCTGGTATCTGCCGAGCAGTTTCGTCCCGCCGGAAGATCAAGGCTATTTGATCGGCAACGTGCAATTGCCCGATGGCGCCACGCTGGAACGCACCGGCGAGGTCTCGGGTCAGTTCCAGAGAATGATGCCGGACTTCCCGGCGTTCGAGTACGTCAACGTCATCAATGGCAACGACATCATCGGTGGCGGCACCAAGAGCAGCGCCGCGACGCTGTTCATCATCCTGAAGCCGTGGAACAAGCGGGACACTCTTGCCGCAGACGTAGCCAAGGGGATGAACCAGCGTGCAAGTACGATTCGCGGCGGCACCGCCATCGCCTTCAATCCTCCGGCCATTCGCGGCCTCGGCACCGCGGGCGGTTTCGAAGCCTACCTGCAGGCGCGTGGCTCGTCGGATCCCGCGAGACTCAGCCAGGTGCTGCGCGATTTTCAGCAGCAACTTGCCGCGAATCCCAAACTCACCGGCATCAACACTTTCTATCGCGCTTCTGTGCCGCAGCTGCGGGTCGACGTCGATCGCGAGAAGGCGATGGCGCTCGGCGTCCCGGTCAACGATGTGTTCGAGGCCCTGCAGAGCACGATGAGCGCGCTCTACGTCAACGACTTCAACGTCTATGGCCGCACGTTCCGCGTGCAGATGCAGGCCGAAGCACCGTTCCGCAACGATCCGAGCGATCTCGGCGAGGTCTACGTCCGCTCGCAGACCAGCGGCCAGATGATCCCGCTGAAAGCGCTGATGCAGGTCAGCGAGGTCGTCGGCCCCGAACTGCTCGAGCGCTTCAACGGCTACATCGCCGCACGCCTTGTCGGCTCGGGCCGTGAAGGCGTCAGCTCCGGCGACGCGATCGCCGCCGTTGAAGACGTCGCGGCGAAGACGCTGCCGGAAGGCTTTCAAATAGCCTGGACCGGCCAGGCATTTCAGGAGAAACGCACGGGCAGCGCATCGGCCTTTGCATTCGGTTTCGCAATCGTCATGGTGTTCCTGATCCTCGCGGCGCTGTATGGCCGCTGGCTCCTGCCGATCTCGGTGTTGCTCGCCGTGCCGTTCGCCGTCTGCGGCGCGCTCGGCTTCGTCGCCCTGCGTGGCATGGAGAACGACATCTACTTCCAGATCGGCCTGATCGTGCTGATCGGCCTCGCAGCGAAGAACGCGATCCTGATCGTCGAGTTCGCGCATCGTGGCGTGCTCGAAGGCCGCACGCCGATCGAGGCTGCGAAGGAAGCGGCACGCCTGCGCTTCCGGCCGATCGTCATGACGTCCTTGGCATTCGTACTCGGCGTCGTGCCGCTCGTGCTCGCAACCGGTGCCGGCGCGGCGGCACGAGAATCGATGGGCACCGGCGTGTTCGGCGGCATGATTCTCGCGACGTTCGTCGCTACCGTGTTCGTGCCGTTGTTCTTCGTACTCGTCGAGCGCCGCAAGGAGCGGCCCGCTGCAGCAGCGACGCGGCCGGCGACGGAACAGCCATGAAGCAGGCGTTGCGACAGGAGGGATTCGGCGGCAACGGCAACATGCGCTCACGCCAGCTCGCTGCGCGTCGTGAGCAATTGATCGCGGTCGCGGAGCAACTGTTCCTGCAACACGGCTTCGCCAACACCAGCGTCAATGCGATCGTGCGCGAAGCCGGCGGCTCGTTGGCGACGCTCTACGCAGAGTTCGGCAGCAAGGAAACGTTGTTCGAGTCCGTGCTGAGCGAACGCGCCGCGCGCTTCTTCCCGGAAGAGCGCTCGGCTCCGAAGCAACCGCTCGATGCGCAAACCGAGCTGCGCGCTCTCGCGACGCAGATGTTGAAGCGAATGCTGTCTGAAGATGGCCTCGCCGTGTATCGCCTCGCTGTACACGAAGCGCCGCGCTTCCCGGCCTTGCGCAAAGCGGTGCTCGAAGTCGGGATGCCGGGTCTGCTCGACCGCACTGCCCGCTACCTGCAGAGACTGGCGGATCGCAGCGTGCTGGACATCGAGAGCTCGCCTGCAGCGATACGACTCGCAGCGAGCAGGTTCATCGCGCTGGTACAGGGACAGATCGTGTTCAGCGCGGCGTGTGGCGGAGCGATCAGCACACGTACGCGCACCGCGCATGTGAACGATGCGATCGAAGCGTTCTTGAAAATGTATGGAGAGTCAGGTTGAAACCTGACCCGCAGAAACCAATCGACTGACGAGAGTTACCTGCGCAGGATGCGCAGCACTTCTTCCAGCTCGGTGCGGATCTGACGCACGATCTGTTGTGCTTGCGTCAAGTCATCGCGTGCTTCGTCGCCTTGCAGGCGATTGCGCGCGCCGCCGATCGTGAAGCCCTGTTCGTACAGCAGGCTCCGGATCTGACGGATCACGAGCACGTCCTGGCGCTGGTAATAGCGGCGGTTGCCGCGGCGCTTGACGGGCTTGAGCTGCGGGAACTCCTGTTCCCAGTAGCGCAGCACGTGCGGCTTCACCCCGCAAAGATCGCTCACTTCACCGATCGTGAAGTAGCGCTTGCCTGGGATCGGGGGCAGTTCGCTGTTATTGCCGGGTTCCAGCATACGCCTCGACTCGAGCTTTCAGTTTTTGTCCCGGTCGAAACGTCACGACACGGCGGGCGCTGATCGGAATCTCCTCGCCCGTCTTCGGATTACGACCCGGTCGCTGGTTCTTGTCGCGTAAATCGAAGTTACCGAAGCCGGAAAGCTTCACCTGCTCGCCGGTCGAGAGCGAAGCACGCAGCTCTTCGAAGAACAGGTCGACGAGCTCGCGGGCTTCGCGCTTGTTCAGCCCGAGCTGGTCGAACAATGCCTCGGCGATCTCCGCTTTCGTCAGTGCCATAGCTTATTTGTCCCGGATCGTGGCGTTCAGCTTGAGCGTCAATTGTTCGATGACCCGCGCCACGAGGGCGTCGGCTTCGCTATCGGTCAGGGTGCGGGAAGTATCCTGCAATTGCAGACCTAAGGCTATGCTTTTCTTGCCTTTCTCGAACTGTCGTCCCCGGTAGACAGAAAGCACCGTTAACCCTTGTAAAAGCGTGCCGGCAGCCGCGCGGACCGTGTCCAGGAGCGTCTGCACCGCCAAGCCTTCGTCGACGATGACCGCAATATCGCGCCGGATGGCAGGGTATCTGGAAATCTCAGCGAAAACCGGGATATCACGAGTCAACCCGGCGTGCGTCTCGATCTCGAACACGAACACCGGATATGTCAAATCAAAGCGGCGTGAGTGCTCCGGATGCAGCGCTCCCAGCCACCCTACGGAACGCTCGCCACGCCAAATCCGCGCCGCTTGACCCGGGTGCAGAGCCGGATGTCGCTCCGCCACGAAGCGGAATTGCGCAGATGCGCCGGTGAGATCGAGCAGCGCTTCGACATCCGCCTTCACGTCGAAGAAGTCGACCTTCGTCGCCTCGACGCCCCATTGCTCCGGCAACGCCGAGCCGGCTACGACACCCGCAACGACCTCCGTCTCCGCGCCGTCGGTGCCGTTGTAGCGACGACCGATCTCGAACAAGCGAGCGCGCAGTTGCTGTCGCCGTTGGTTGCTGCCGAGCGCCTGCAACAGACCTGGCCACAACGACGTGCGCATCACCGCCAACTCGGCAGAGATCGGATTGGCGAGCGCGAATGCCGGACCGGGCAAGAGCGCTGCCTGCGCGGTTGGCTCAGTGAACGAATAAGTAATTGCTTCCTGGTAACCGCGGTCGACCAGCACATCAGCAGCGCGCTCGTTGCGCACGCGAGTCTCGGTCCACGACTGCATCCGCTGCGCGGCAATCTCATTCTGCTCGGGGATATTGTCGAAGCCGTACGAGCGCGCGACTTCCTCGACCAGGTCCTCCTCGATACTGATGTCGAAGCGCCAACTCGGCGGTGTGACCGACCAAACCGGAGCAGAACCTTCGACTTTCATACCGAGGCGCGTCAGGCAATCCGCAACGATGTCCGCGGACAGCGGCGCCCCGAGCACGTGTTGCACGCGCTGATGCCGCACTCGAATCGCGCTGCGAGCGGGATAGCGCTCGGCAGTTCGTGTGACTTCGAGTGGTCCCGGCGTGCCGCCGGCGGATTCCAATAGCAGCTGCGTTGCACGCTCGATCGCGCGCTCCTGCAGCTCCGGATCTACGCCGCGCTCGAAGCGCTGCGAAGCATCCGTGATCAAACCATAGCGGCGGCCGCGGGCGACAACGGACGGATGGAAGAACGCACCTTCCAACAACACATCGGCAGTCTCATCGCTGATGCCGGAATCCTCGCCGCCCATGAC
>CADEEJ010000036.1:20899-29349 GCA_902826315.1 uncultured Steroidobacter sp. | reverse complement strand
GCGACGCGCGAGCGAACTTCGGTGTCCGAAGCCATGCGCTCGACGATGCGGTTGAACTCCGGGACCTGCAAGCCGCTGCGCTCCACCGCCGCGATCATGTCGGACTCCGCGCTCGCTTTCACTTTGTCGGCCTGAGCCGGGTCCTTGGCGGTCTGCAACTCGGCAGCAGCCTTCTGCTGAATCGTCTGCACGGCAAGGTAAGCGTCCGCGAACTGCTCGATCTTCTTGTCCTCGATCGGGCCCGCGCTGGTGCTGCCGGTGGTCGCGGCGGGTTCGGCGGGTTCGTCGGTGGCGGCGCCAGGCGCGCTCTGTTCATCGGTCGTGGTCGGCGGCAAGTCCTCTTGCTGCGACGGTGCGGGCGCGCCCACGTCGGCGGAATCCGGATCCTGCGGGCTCGGCGGCGACGGCGGTTCCTGCGAGAACGCAGCAGGAGCAGCAAAAGTCGCGGCGGCCAGCGCGGCGAGCAGTTGATTTCGCAAGGTCATGGCAATTTCCTCTGTGTGCACGTGAGCGGTACTGCAAAGGAATCCCGTCACGGCTGTCGAGGTTCCGCAGGCGAAGATTTCGTCGCCGCGTGCCGACGCTTAGCGAGCTTCGTGTGGTCGCGACGACCACAGCGCTGCGGCAATCCAGTACGCGCGGGCGCGCGGGTATGAGTTATTTGCAGCGTAACTATTCGAAACGTTCAGGGGACGGACGCGCCGCGAATTCACGCTTGCTGAGGTAGCCGTCGCCGTCGGAGTCGATGCCGTCGAAGCGCTTGCTGACGCTGCCCTTCACAGTGGCTTCGCTGCGGCTGATCTTGCGGTCCTGGTTGCGGTCGAGCGCCTTGAATACGACTTCGACGTCGTTGCTGCTGCGGACCGGCAGTTCGTCGGCGCTTGCAGACCACGCGGACATCGCGATGAGCAGCGATGACGCACATATTCTTCCGATGGCGATGGTCTTCATGACAGTGCCCTCCTTGGCAGAACGCGAGGGCGGAAAGCGCAGTTCCGCTACTTGCGCTGCTGGCTCATTGCCACGCCGCCGAGAATCAACGCTCCGGCGATCGCCATGCTCAGCGTGAGCGGCTCGCCGAGCACGATCCACGCCCACACGACGCCGAACAGCGGCACGAGATACGTCACGGTGGCAGCACGTGGCGCGCCGACTCGATAGATCAAGCGAAAGTAGATGAAGTACGCGACGCCGGTGCACAGCACGCCGAGCAGCACAGCACTCACCCAGGAGTGCATAGGAATCGGCTCTCGCGGCCACGAGATGATGGCGAACGGCGCCAGCAGGATGCTCGCGCACACGAGCGTGCCGGCTGCGACTGCGCCGGACGGAATGCCCGCCAGCTTGCGGCGAATCAGGTTGCCGCCGATGCCGTACAGGAACGCTGCGAAAGTACCGGCGAGTGCTGCACTCCAAACGCTGCCGCCGTCGGTCTTGCCGCTGGCGAGCACGACGACGCCGACGAATCCGCCGATCAAGCCGATCGCGCGCCGCTTGCTGATGTGCTCGCCGTAGAACGCGAACGCGACCAGCGCCGTGAACATCACCGCGGTCGCATTGGTGATTGCGCCGATGCCCGCCGGCGCGCGTTGTGCTGCCCAGGCGAACAGCGAGAACGGAATGGCCGAGTTGATCGCCGAGATCAGAACCAGCGGTCCGATGTGCTTGCGCGTGAAATGCGCGCGGCCGCTCCAGAGCATCGGCAACAGGATCAGCGCGCCAAGGGCCAGCCGAATCTCGACCAGCGGCAACGCACCGAACTCACGGGCCGACACGCGCATGAACAGAAACGACGCGCCCCAGATGGCGCCGAGCACGGTCAGCTCCAGCGGGGTCAGCCAGGGCGCAACCGTCGGGGCAGAGGCAACGGTCGTCGGCGCTTCGGCTTGAGACATCTAGGCAAACCTCATTGCGGCCAGGAGAGCAGAGTGCCAGCGGGGCCGGGGTAATGCATGGGGAGCGCTACCCAACTTGTGCCAACGGCGTACCCAGATTGGGCCGGAGGCCCGCACAGGAACGAACCGAGTGACACAAACTTGGCTGCTGTCTGGTCCATTCTGTCTGCAAACAAGGCTCCTGCAAGCGCATACTTCTTGCGCCAGCAACAAATATGGCTTGTGCCTCATGCCGATCCGCCCCGCCGTGCTGCCAGCCTTCGCCGTGTTCGCGGCGGCGGCGCGGCATCAGAACTTCGCGCATGCGGCCGAAGAGCTGCATCTGACCGCGAGTGCCGTCAGCCATCACGTGCGGCGCCTGGAAACCACGCTCGGCGTGACGCTGTTCCAGCGGCACGCGCGCGGAGTCGTCCTCACCGCGCAGGGGCGCGCGCTGGCCGATGCAACCAACGTCGCTCTGGCCGATCTCGATGCGGTTTCCGGCTCGCTGCTGACCCGCGATCAGGACGTGGCGCGCGTTCGGGTCACCACGCTGCATTCGCTCGCCTACTGCTGGCTGATTCCGCGCCTGCCGAGCTTCGCTGCCACGCATCCGAACGTGCACCTGGACTTCGAAACCTCGATCACGCTCGCGCGCTTCGACGATGCGGGGCCGGACCTCGGTATCCGTCACGGGCCGGGACCGTGGCCCGGGCTGACGGCGCATTACCTGATGGACGATGCGTTGTTTCCGGTTGCGTCGCCGACGTTGTGCGGCGTGCGGCAGGTCACGAAGGCCGCGCACATCCCGCGCCTGCCGTTGATCTCGGATCTCGGTCTGCAGGGCTGGCCCGATTGGTTCCGCGCTGCCGACGTGCGCGGCGCGAACCTGCCTGCCGCGCATTCGTTTACGGACTCGACCGATGCGATGCTCGCCGCCGTTCACGGCCTCGGCGTAGCGCTGGCGCGCAGGCATATCGCCGCGCCTTACATCGAGCGAGGTGAATTGATCCCGCTGCCGGGCCCGATGCTGAAAGCCCGCTTCTCTTACTACGTGGTGCACCCGGCGCATCGTCGTCCAACGCCCGCTGCTGCAGCGTTCATCGACTGGCTGCGCCGCGAGGCCGCGAAGGAAGAACCCGCACCTGCTTCAGGCCGAGAAACTTCGCGTAGCGCTGTGCCGCCGTCGCGAGCGACTGCATCTGCCGCCGATCGAGCGGCGCGAAAAGCCGGCAAGTGATCGCGACGGAGTTGGCCTTCAGCACCCGGGCCCACGTGCCGACGATCTGGCCGTCGATCACGATCGGCGGATGAAAGATGCCGTGCCCGGAATCTGCGCGAGCAGCAATCTCCGGCGACAGGATGGCACTGCGATCCTGATAGCCGACGGTGTATTCATCGTAAGCGGGTAGAAGATGGCAGCTACGCGCTGCGCGCGTGACTGCATTGCCTGGCGACTGCCAGTAAGTCTGGTCGTCGACAGCTACGGCGAGCAACTCGCTCTTCACCATTTCCAGGGCCAGCACGGCATCGGCTGCCGCAAGCCCTGACCACCACGCGAAGTCGCGAACGCTCGCGGGACCGTGACTCGCGAAGTAGCGTCGTGCCAGTTCGGCGAGCGATTCCTCGCGCGATCGCGGCTGTGTTGCTGGCAGCCACTCTTCCATCAGCACGAACGTCTGTTGCTTGCCGGCGCGTGGACCGAGACAAATCAGTCCCTCGTGCGCGTGCCACCACAGCAGGTGCAGGCCGCGCCCCGCGCCCGTTGCGATTCGAGCGTCTGCAAGTCGCCGGTACACTTCAGGCCGCGACAGGCAATTACCGCCACGCAAGGCATCGGTGAGTACTTTGCGGCTGCGCGCGACGAGGCGCCCGTCGATGCCGTGTTCCTTCTTGAGCCGCTGCGCATTGCGGGCCAGTGTGCGCGGCGCGCATAGGTCGAGCATCCAGCGCGCATCTTCAGCGGCGACCAAGTGCAGCGTGCCGCGCAATGGCCACGTGCGAACGATTGTGCGTTCGGCGATGGCTCGTTCGACGGAAACTTCGGTCGCGCTTCGAGTGCGCAACGCGACGGCCCACAAAGAGCCGAGATAGTCCTGGGCCTGGACCGCGCCGAACCAGCGAACGGTCTCGGCCGCGCTGGCGAACGGGTTATGACCGATGCGCTGCTGGCGCAAGCGCTGGGCGGCGAGTCGGATGGCGCGTCCTCAGGCGGAGTGTGGGGCGCGCAAAGTCTACGCTGTACTGTTCTGCCCGGCTGCGGGGGCTACTGTATTGGCCTGGGTGCGGGAGTTCTGCGACTGCTCATTCCGTGCGCTCCGGCCGTACAATCCGCCGGCTGCCTACCACCGAGGTCCGAACCGTTATGTCGTGGACGCTGTCGCAACGCGCGCAGAAGCTGACGAGCTCCGCCATCCGCGAGATCCTGAAGGTCACCGAGCGGCCCGAGGTCATTTCGTTCGCCGGCGGGCTGCCGTCTCCGGATACGTTCCCGGTCGAGCGCCTGCGCGCGAAGGCGAACGAAGTACTGACGAATGACCCGTCGCCGGCGCTGCAGTACGGCCCGACGGAAGGCTATGTGAAATTGCGCGAGTGGATTGCGACGCGCTACTCGACGGGCGCGACGCGCATCGACCCGCAGAATGTGTTGGTGACGACGGGCTCGCAGCAGGCACTCGACCTGCTCGGCAAGACGCTGATCGACTCCGGCAGTCGCGTGCTGGTCGAGACGCCGACTTATCTCGGCGCGCTGCAGGCGTTCTCGCTGTTCGAGCCGAACTTCGTTTCCGTTGCCTCGGACGAGCAGGGACTGCAGCCGTCCGCGTTGACGCCGAAGCTGCTCGAGGGCGCGCGTTTCCTGTACGTGCTGCCGAACTTCCAGAATCCCACCGGGCGGCGCATGCCGCTGGAGCGCCGGCAGGAGCTGGCGAAGATCGCGAAGCAGGCGGGCCTGCTCGTGCTCGAAGACGATCCGTATGCAGCATTGTCGTACTCCGGCGATGCATTGCCCACGCTGCTGTCGATGCTGCCCGACCAGGTCGTGCACATGGGATCGTTCTCGAAAGTGTTGGCGCCCGGACTGCGCGTCGGTTACCTCATCGCGCCGCCCGAAGTTCATCGCAAGCTCGTGCAGGCGAAGCAGGCTGCGGACCTGCATACGCCGAGCTTCACGCAGCGCATCGTGTACGAAGCCGTGAAAGACGGATTCCTCGACACGCACATTCCGACGATCCGCGCGCTGTACGGCGAGCGTTGCAAAGTGATGCTCGAAGCGATGAAGGAGCAGTTTCCGCAGGGCGTGACGTGGAACGAGCCGCAGGGCGGCATGTTCATCTGGGTGCAGCTGCCGCCGGGTGTCGACAGCTTCAAGCTGCTCGATCAGGCGATCGCGCAGAACGTCGCGTTCGTGCCGGGCGGTCCGTTCTTCGCGAACGAGCCGCAGCTCAACACGCTGCGCCTGTCGTTCGTCACCGTGCCGCCGGAGAAGATCCGCCGCGGAGTGGCGATCCTCGGCAAGCTGCTGCGCGAGAGCATCGCAACCGCGCGAGTGGCCTGAGTCTTATCTATATCCTCTTATCTATATCCCTTGGCCTGCAACGAGAACAGGTGCGCGTAGTGACCGTTCACGCGCATCAGCTCCTCGTGGCTGCCGCGCTCGACGATGCGACCTTCCTGGATGACCACGATCTGATCCGCCATGCGCACGGTCGAGAACCGATGCGAAATCAGGATCGCGATCTTGCCGCGCGTCAGCGTGCGGAAATGCTCGAACACTGTCGCTTCCGCCGCCGCGTCCATTGCCGCCGTCGGCTCGTCGAGCACGAGAATGTCCGCGCGCGAGCGCATGAATGCGCGTGACAGTGCGATCTTCTGCCACTGGCCGCCCGAAAGCTCGCGCCCATCGTTGAACCACTTGCCGAGCGGCGTGCGATAGCCGTCCGGCAGCGTGTCGACGATCGGCTGCGCCATGCCTTTCTCGCCCGCCTCGCGCCAGCGCGGCTCATCCTCGAAGTGCTGCACGTCGCCCGCGCCGATGTTCTCGCCGAGCAGCAGCTGATAGCGCGTGAAGTCCTGGAAGATCACGCCGATGCGTTGACGCAGCGCCGCCTCATCCCACTCGCGCAGATCCTTGCCGTCGAGCAGGATGCGCCCGGAAGTCGGTTGATAGAGCCGCGTCAGCAGCTTGATCAACGTCGTTTTGCCGGAGCCGTTCTCGCCGACCAGTGCCAGCGATTCGCCTGGCTTGATGTGCAAGTCGATGTCGACGAGCGACAGTTGCTCGGCGCCGGGATAACGGAAGCTCACTTGCTCGAACCGCACGCCGTCCTGCGGTTGCGGGCCGCGTACGATGGTGCCTCGCGTGCTGTCGACCGGTGTTTCCAGATATTCGTAGAGAGTCGACAGGTACAGGTTGTCCTCGTACATGCCGCCGACCGCCGAGAGGATTGCAGAGACCGCGGACTGTCCCTGGCGGAACAGCATCAGGTACATCGTCATCTGGCCGAGCGTGATGCGTGCAGCGATCGCCGATAGAGCGATCCACGCGTACGCGGCATACAGGGTCGCGGTCGCGATCAGGCCGAGGAAGAATCCCCACGTGTCGCGGCGGATCGTCAGGTCGCGATCCTCGCCGTACAGCTTGCGGAAGATTGCGCGGTAACGCTCCAGGAACAGCGGACCGAGCCCGAAGAGCTTTACTTCCTTCGCATGGTCCTCGCGCGCCAGCACCGTTTCGAGATACAGCTGCATGCGAGTTTCGGGCGAGCGCCACAGGAACAGCCGGAACTTGTCGCCGGAGAATTTCGCTTCGGCGAGGAACGCGGGCAGGCCGGCGAGGATCAGCACCGCGACAGCCCACGGCGAGAAGTTGATCAGCAGCGTGGCGAAGCTGATGAGCGAGATCGCGTTCTGCACCAGGCCGAAGGTGCGCATCACGAGCGACAGCGGACGGCTGGAAGCTTCGCGCCGGGCGCGGGTCAGCTTGTCGTAGAAATCGGAGTTCTCGAAGTGCTCCAGCTCGAGCGTCAATGCTTTTTCGAGGATCATCACGTTGACGCGCTGGCCCAGTTGCGCGCGCAACAGCGATTGGCACAATCCAATGCCGCGCTGTGCGCCGGCGATTGCGGCGACCAGCAAGCCTTCGCACGCGACCAGGAACAGTGCGTGCTGGGTGAGCGCCGCACGATCGACAGGATCGGCCTGAATCGCGGCCACCACCGCGTCGACGATCAACGATCCGACGTACGCAACCGCGGCCGGCAGCGTGCCGGCGACGAGCGTGAGAATTGCGAATGCGATCGTGAGCGTGCGGCTGGTCGTCCACACCAGCTGCAACGCGCGGTGGCTGTACGCGAACACGCCGAGGAAGCCGCGCTTGAGCCTGGGTTCGCCGCGAACCGGCTGGCGCTTTCGGGGATTCAAGGCAGGTAGACGGATGACATAACGGCTCCGAAGTGTGGGGGTGCGAGACGCACTCTGCAATCTCGCCGACCAGCCGGTTGCACGCGCCGCGGGCGAGGAAGACAATCGGCCGAGCATGAGCGATCCGAAAGACCGCGATACGCGCAACCCGCCGCCGCCAGCTGGCGACGACACGAAGCGCTCCGGCCGTGCCGGCGTAGATGAGCGCGGTAATTCCGTGTGGGAGTGGCAGCTGGAGACGGGCGTCTACAGCCGCGACATCAGCACGCAGAAGCTGAAAAAGCTGGACCTCGGTGACCTGTCGATCGCCGAGACGGCGAGCCATCAAAAACCCGCGGGGCTCGAGCCGAAGGAGCAGCCCAAGCCAGCGGGCGGCGGTTCCAATCCTTACGACAGTTCGAGCCGCGTCGGCGAAGCGGGTGGCAATCCATACGACAACGCTCGCAACTTCGGCAAGAAGCCCCAACAGCCCGCCAGCGCACCGACCCCGCGCAAGCCGATGGACCTCAAGCGTCTCGAAGAATGGATGCAGATCAAGAAGCGGCTGGAGCAGCAGAAGAAAGACGAGGACGACGAGTAGCGCTAGCGTCCGCTCTCGTCAGGGACCTCGCGGGTGGGAATGTTCTGCTGAATCCACTCGACCAGTGACTTTTCATCGTACGCGACCGAAGCGCGCGGGTGGTCCTTGAGAAAGGGCTTATCCGTTACTGCGTAAGTGGTCGCTACCACAGTGGGATCGGAGGGGCTGCCGACGAACAGGTTCGCGGTGGTGGCGAGCCGCAAGACCAGCGCTGCTTCTGCCGTCGAGAAATCGCCCTTGACTGAGAACTCGATCGGCAACTTCTGCACGCCCGCACCTGCAACGTCCGGATCTTCGATGAAGCCACCGATGCGCACGCGAGTCCCGTTCGACAGGGCGAGCTGACGATACCCTGCGCTGTCCGGCGGCGATGCTTGCAGATCGGTGAGCGTCTGCTTGACCGACTCGACCTCCTCGTCGGTCATCGTGCTCGCAACGTGGATCCGCAGCGCGCCACCTGCCTGACCCTTGCGCGCGGTGCTGCTGAGATTCAGCGTGACGAGATCGAATGTGTATTGCTTGAGTGACGCGGCCGACTCAGCAGCGTGAGTCGCGCTCGCCACCATAACGAGTGC